>NZ_JARVSY010000023.1:0-159080 GCF_030208925.1 Rhodococcus sp. MEB032 | reverse complement strand
CGCCGAACTCTTCGACTGACCGGGCAACCCTTGACTTGGATAAGTAGTGTCCGAGAATGCTTGGGCACGACCTATCCGAGTAAAGGAGAAAAATCATGAAGATCGTCATTTTCGGAAGCGGACTTATCGGAAGCCAGGTCGCCGCCGAGCTCGCTGACGCCGGGCACGACGTGAAGGCGCTCGGTCGTGGCGGCGGGATCGCCGACGCAGTTGAGGGCGCGCCAAAGCCACAAGATGGCACCGTCGAGATTGCCGAGCCCGAACCGCTGGGCATCGACGAACTGGTCCGGCGCCTGTTCGTCGTCACCGGCGACAACCGTTCGGCGATCTTCGATTGCTCGGCACCCGGCAATGGCGCATGGATCGCGTGCGAATCAGGGTGCCGGATTCAGATACCGAGCCGATGGCAGCGTGACATAGCCAATCGCCGGATTCGACGACCGGTACTGGGGGCGGTTCCATGCGAAGGCCGACCAGACTTGCCGCACCTGCGCACCTGCGCGCGAAAAGCTGGGAGGCACTCCAGAAGTGGGTTATAGACGGAGCCGACGGTTGCCCCTGCGTGTGCCACCACAATCGTTGCGCCGCAGGAAGTGAAGATCCGCCACAATCGCAACGAAACCAACTGCTATCCAGCCGACGGTCGGCCACCTTCGGTGTCCCCCGACATGAACTCCGCTGCGCTCCGTTCTGTGAAAAGCATTGATTTGTTTTCACTTCTGGCCTTCCGATTCTCGTCGGCGGTGACCTGCGCACAACCCCTGGCGGCGCAAGCGCCGGCCGGTGGCTCCGAGAAATTTTCGCCACTCGCACGCTCCCACCGAAATTTTCTCGGCCCGGGGGTGGCACTCCGGCCCTCATACCGACGCGATTCTCCTTTGCCAGAAGGCGAAAAAAATTGGCGGGGCACGAGGCCCGGTCACTTTCACAGCAAGGGGAACGACATGCAGAACATCCGTTTGAGGACCGCCACCGACGTCTTGGCCGCAATCCCGGCGTTGCTCGGATTCGTCCCCGTCAGTTCCGTCGTGATGATCGCTCTCACCGGATCACCGGCCATGCTCGCGTTCGTTGCGCGCACCGATGTCATCGGTGCCGATGCGGCAGCCGACTACAGCACCGCACTCGAGCAAGCCGCAGCCACGTCGGTTATCTGGGTTGTCGTCGGCGCCGGTCCGGTGGCAGCCGCCGGACTCGATCAGATCGAGGCAGCTCAGCGCGAGCTCGACAGCAGGGGAATCCGCAGCGTCCGCACCCTTTTCTCGGAGTCTCTTGAGGTCGGAGCGGGGTGGTTCGACACCAACGGCGAGGTGCCTGATTAGCAATGCATGTCCTGCGTCTCATGCCATTAGTTGCCCTTTCGTGGGTTCGCTTCGGCCATGGGCCGGGCATCTTCGTTTCGTCCGTGTTGGCTGACTGGGTTAGGTGACCATTCAGAAGTCGTTTGTCCGAAATGTCGTCCCCATCGGGGACGCCTCAACCCCGAGACTTCAGCGCCGCCCGCGCGGCATTGAACCCACCCATCCCGTGAACCCCGCCGCCCGGCGGAGTTGCGGACGAGCAGAGGTAGACGCCCGGGGCGCCGGTGGCATAGGGGTCCAGTCCGAACCGGGGGCGCGCGATGATCTGCCGCGCAGTGTTCGCCCCCGCGGAGATGTCGCCACCCACATAGTTGGGGTTGTACGCCTGCATCTGCGGCACATTGCGCACGTTGACGCCCACGATCCGGTCCCGGAACCCCGGCGCAAAACGCTCGATCTGACTCGTGATCGCATCGGTGGCGTCACCCGGATAGCCATGCGGCACATGCGCATACGCCCAGACCGGGTGGATGTCTCCCACAGATCGGGAGGGGTCGGCCAAGAACTGCTGGCCCAACAGAATGAAGGGCTTGTCCGGCATCTGATCCCGAACGGTCTGGCGTTCGACAGCCGCAGTTTCCGAAATCGTCCCGGACAGATGCAGGGTGCCGGCCTTGCGGGCATGCGGATTCGTCCACGGCACGATGCTTCCGTCGGAATCACCACGCACGGCGTAGTCGACCTTGTACGCAGCGGTGCCGTAGCGGAATTTGCGGTAGGCCCGGGCAATACGGTCGGGCTGCCGGCCGTCGAGCAGACGACCGGCCGCATCGGGAGCGATGTCGAGCATGACGATGTCGTAACCGGCGATCTGGGAGTAGTTGGTGACCCAGTTCCCGGTTTCGATGGTGCCACCGAGGCTGCGCAGGATCGAGGCGAGCGCCTCCGCAATCGATCCTGAACCACCTTGCGCCACAGGCCAACCGTGAGCATGGGCTCCAGCAGTGAGCATCGAGCCGACAGCACTGGAGAGTGGAAGGGTCAGCGTCCCGAACATGTGCGCCGCGACGCCACCGAACAGTGCCCGCGCCTGTGGGGTCTTGAACATCCGTGCGAAACCCGTCGCGGGAAGCAGAGCGCCCGTCCCGAAACGGGCGAGCATCAGCGGGTGCTTCGGAACGTGCACGATCGGCTGGAAGACGTCCTGCACCAACTCGTCGAAGTTCTCGGCGAGGTATCCGAAGACGTCGAGCCACCTCTTACCGTCGGCACCCAATCCGTCAGCGGTCCGGTTGATGTCGCGCCACAGAACCCCGGCGGTGCCGTCGTCGAGTGGATGGACCAGATCGATCTCGGGCCACAGCCACGTCAGGCCGTGCTTGGCGAGCCCGAATTCGCGGTCGAGTTCCTTGAAGTAAGGAGAAGCCAAGGCCGTGGGATGGAAGGCGGAGCAATCGTCGTGGACGAGTCCGTCGACTATGTATTCGCTACTGCGGGTGCCGCCGCCGATCTTGTCCGCACCCTCGACGACATGGACGTCGATTCCGGCGCGGGCGAGTTCGATCGCCGCCGCGAGACCGTTGGGGCCACTGCCCACCACTACTGCTGTTGTCATTTGCGCTTCGCCACCCGTCTTCTCAGGTGTGAGCCTACGGAAATTACAGCGATGGCATTCTGCGAGCAAACAATTCAGGCCTAGACCTTGGTTGATCGATCAACTTTTGTTACAGTTCGAGGCGCACTGGCCGCAGCTGATTCTTATCGCTGCGGCCAGTTGTTGCATTCGTCGCCCATCGCGCCTGTTTCCTGCGGATTCGGTATCCTGTGAATCGGAACTTCTCTGCACAGACGCAGCTCCGAAATCTGTCGAGGGGCCTTCTGGCTCCCTGCATCGCCGCAGTTCAGAGCAATTATAGGGCTACCTTAGTTGCGCCCGTGCCGGGGTTCTGAATTATCGTTTTCGTTACACGGTTGACTCACAAAAGTTTCAACCGACCGAAGACTCACGTCGCCGGGTGCCAGAACGCACACCATCGCGTCTGCGCAGGGCGGCTACTTCGGTGGTACCGAACACATCGTCGTGTCGGTGCTTTGAAGGACTTGCATTGCAAGTTGATGGCCATCAGCGCTGCTGGTCGTCGGTGCATCTTTATGGCATACGAAGGCTGGGTATGAAGCAACTTCCAGGCCCCCAGGGCCTCTATCACCCGTCCAATGAGCACGACTCCTGTGGAGTCGCATTTGTTGTCGACATGCATGGTCGCCGCAGCAGGGACATCGTCGAAAAGGCGATCACCGCTCTGGTCAACCTCGAGCATCGCGGCGCTGCCGGATCAGAACCCAACACGGGTGACGGTGCGGGCATTCTGCTGCAGGTTCCCGACAAGTTCTTCCGAGCTGTCGTGGACTTCGCGCTGCCCGCCGAAGGCGCGTACGCAACCGGTATCGCATTCCTCCCGCAGGGCGATGCCGATGCACACGAGGCTGCTGCTGCAGTCGAGAAGATCGTCGTCGAAGAGGGCCTGAAGGTTCTCGGCTGGCGCGAGGTCGGAACCGACGACTCATCGCTGGGCGCACTGGCGCGCGACGCGATGCCGACGTTCCGTCAGATCTTCATCGGCTCCGAGGGTGACAAGTACACCGGCATGGATCTCGAGCGTCGTGCATACGTGGTGCGTAAGCGCACCGAGCACGAACTCGGCTCCGAAGGCGCCGGCAAGGGTGGCCCGGGTAGCGAGACCGTGTACTTCCCCAGCCTGTCCGGCCAGACGTTCGTCTACAAGGGCATGCTCACCACCCCGCAGCTCAAGGGTTTCTACCTCGACCTGCAGGACGATCGTGTCGAGAGCGCACTGGGCTTGGTCCACTCGCGCTTCTCCACCAACACGTTCCCGTCGTGGCCGCTGGCGCACCCGTTCCGCCGGGTCGCTCACAACGGTGAGATCAACACCGTCACCGGCAACGAGAACTGGATGCGCGCTCGCGAGTCCCTGATCGACAGCGACGTCTTCGGTGGCCGCGAGAACCTGGACAAGATCTTCCCGATCTGCACCCAGGGCGCCAGTGACACCGCTCGTTTCGACGAGGTGCTCGAGATGCTGCACCTCGCCGGCCGCAGCCTGCCGCACGCAGTTCTCATGATGATCCCGGAAGCCTGGGAGAAGCACGAGAGCATGGACCCCGCTCGTCGGGCGTTCTACGAGTACCACTCGGCTCTCATGGAGCCCTGGGACGGACCGGCGTCGGTGTGCTTCACCGACGGCACCGTCATCGGCGCCGTGCTGGACCGCAACGGTCTGCGTCCGTCGCGTCTGTGGATCACCGAAGACGGCCTCGTCGTCATGGCGTCGGAGGTCGGCGTTCTGCCGATCGATCCGTCCACCGTTGTCCGCAAGGTCCGCCTCCAGCCCGGCCGCATGTTCCTCGTGGACACCGCGCAGGGCCGGGTCATCAGCGACGAGGAACTGAAGAACGAACTCGCTGCCGAGCACCCGTACCAGCAGTGGATCGACGAAGGTCTGATCCACATGGACGACCTGCCGGACCGTCCGTACACGTACATGTCGCACGAGCGCGTCGTCCTGCGTCAGCAGCTCTTCGGTTTCACCAACGAAGAGGTCAACCTGCTGGTCAAGCCGATGGCTCTCTCCGGTGCCGAGGCACTGGGCTCGATGGGTACCGACACTCCGATCGCCGTGCTCTCGTCACGTCCCCGGATGCTGTTCGACTACTTCTCGCAGCTCTTCGCTCAGGTCACCAACCCGCCTCTCGACGCGATCCGTGAAGAGGTCGTCACCAGCCTCGGCGCGACCATCGGCCCCGAGGGCGACCTGCTGCACCCGAATGCGGACTCCTGCAAGCAGATTGCGCTCCCGCAGCCGATCCTGCACAACGACGACCTGTCGAAGCTCGTTCACGTCAACGACGACGGCGAATTCCCGGGCTTCCGCAGCGTCGTGATCCGCGGCCTGTACCCCGTCAAGGAAGGCGGCGACGGTATCCGTCGTGCGCTCGAGGGCATCAAGTACCAGGTCTCGCAGGCAATCGAGGGTGGCGCGCGCATCGTCGTGCTCTCGGACCGTGAGTCCACCGAGGACTACGCACCGATCCCGTCGCTGCTCCTCACCTCGGCTGTGCACCACCACCTGGTTCGTGAGAAGTCGCGCACCAAGGTCGGCCTCATCGTCGAGGCCGGCGACGCCCGCGAGGTGCACCACATGGCGCTCCTCATCGGCTTCGGTGCCGCAGCGGTCAACCCGTACATGGCTTTCGAGACCATCGACGAGTTCCTGCAGAACGGCGAGCTCGAGGGTCTGACCCTCGAGAAGGGCATCGCGAACTACATCAAGGCAGCCGGCAAGGGTGTCCTGAAGGTGATGTCCAAGATGGGCATCTCGACGCTCGCGTCGTACACCGGTGCTCAGCTGTTCCAGGTCATCGGCCTCTCGCAGGAGCTGACGGACGAGTACTTCACCGGTCTGCAGTCGCAGCTCGGTGGCATCGGCCTCGACCAGATCGCAGCCGACGTCCAGGCACGTCACGCCGTCGCATACCTCGATCGCCCCGAAGAGCGCGCTCACCGCGAGCTCGAGGTCGGCGGCGAGTACCAGTGGCGTCGTGAAGGCGAGTACCACCTGTTCAACCCGGACACGGTCTTCAAGCTCCAGCACGCAACTCGCACAGGTCAGTACGAGGTGTTCAAGGAGTACACGACCATGGTCAACGACCAGTCGGAGCGCCTTGCCGCTCTGCGTGGTCTGTTCGACTTCAACATCGGCAAGCGGCCGCCGATCTCGATCGACGAGGTCGAGCCCGCCAGCGAGATCGTCAAGCGTTTCTCGACGGGTGCGATGAGCTACGGCTCCATCTCCGCCGAGGCTCACGAGACGCTCGCCATCGCGATGAACCGTCTGGGCGCCCGCTCCAATTCCGGTGAGGGCGGCGAACATCCGTCGCGCTTCACGCCGGACGAGAACGGCGATCTGCGTCGCAGTGCCATCAAGCAGGTCGCGTCGGGACGCTTCGGTGTCACCTCGCACTACCTGAGCAACTGCACCGACATCCAGATCAAGATGGCGCAGGGAGCCAAGCCCGGTGAGGGTGGCCAGCTTCCGGCTCACAAGGTGTACCCGTGGGTGGCCGAGGTTCGGCACTCCACGCCTGGCGTCGGGCTGATTTCGCCGCCGCCGCACCACGACATCTACTCGATCGAGGATCTCGCTCAGCTGATCCACGACTTGAAGAATGCCAACCCGCAGGCCCGCATCCACGTGAAGCTGGTCTCGGAGGTCGGCGTCGGAACCGTCGCGGCCGGTGTCTCCAAGGCACATGCCGACGTCGTTCTGATCTCCGGTCACGACGGTGGCACCGGTGCCACCCCGCTGACCTCCGTCAAGCATGCGGGCGCACCGTGGGAACTCGGCCTCGCCGAGACCCAGCAGACGTTGCTGCTCAACGGTCTCCGTGACCGCATCGTCGTGCAGGTCGACGGCCAGCTCAAGACGGGTCGCGACGTCGTCGTCGCTGCCCTGCTCGGCGGCGAGGAGTTCGGTTTCGCCACCGCACCGCTGGTTGTCTCGGGCTGCATCATGATGCGCGTCTGCCACCTCGACACCTGCCCCGTCGGTGTCGCGACGCAGAACCCGTTGCTGCGTCAGCGTTTCAGTGGCAAGCCGGAATTCGTCGAGAACTTCTTCATGTTCATCGCCGAAGAGGTTCGCGAGCTTCTCGCGGAACTCGGTTTCCGCACGCTGCTCGAAGCCGTCGGCCAGGTCGACATGCTGGACACCACGCGCGCTCTCGATCACTGGAAGGGAAGCAAGGCAGGCAATCTCGATCTGTCGCCGATCCTCACCCAGGTCGAGTCCGCGTTCATGGACCAGGACGTCCACTGCACCGGCACGCAGGATCACGGTCTCGACAAGGCACTCGATCAGCAGTTGATCGTCTCGGCCCGCAACGCACTCGACAAGGGTGAGGCGGTCTCCTTCGAGTCCGCGATCACCAACGTCAACCGCACGGTCGGCACCATGCTCGGCCACGAGGTCACCAAGGCGTTCGGTGGAGAGGGCTTGCCCGAGGGCACCATCGACATCACGTTCACCGGTTCCGCCGGTAACAGCTTCGGTGCTTTCGTGCCCAGCGGTATGACCCTGCGCCTGCACGGCGACGCCAACGACTTCGTCGGCAAGGGCCTTTCGGGTGGACGCATCGTCGTACGCCCGCCGCTCGATGCAGCGGAAGGCTTTGTCGCCGAGGACAACATCATCGGTGGCAACGTCATCCTGTTCGGCGCCACCAGCGGCGAGGCTCTGCTTCGCGGTGTCGTCGGCGAACGCTTCGCAGTCCGTAACTCCGGCGCCACTGCCGTCGTCGAGGGTGTGGGCGATCATGGTTGCGAGTACATGACGGGTGGAAAGGTGGTCATCCTCGGAGCCACCGGACGTAACTTCGGCGCCGGCATGTCCGGTGGCGTCGCGTACATCTACAACCCCGACAAGGCATTCGAGAAGAACCTCAACACCGAACTGGTGGACCTCGAGGATCTTTCGGGCGACGACTTCACCTGGTTGAAGGGCGCCATCGAACGTCATCGCGACGAAACCGGCTCCGAGGTTGCCACGCGCATCCTCGCTGACTGGTCGCAGCAGGTGGGTCACTTCGCAAAGGTGATGCCCCGCGACTACAAGAAGGTTCTTTTGGCCATCGCGGCCGCAGAGAAGGATGGCAAGAACGTGGACGAGGCAGTTATGGAGGCAGCTCGTGGGTGATCCAAGCGGCTTCCTGAAGCACACGTCGCGCGAACTTCCGGTTCGCCGGCCGGTGCCGTTGCGCCTGCTCGACTGGAAAGAGGTCTACGAGGAGTTCCCGAAGGAAACCCTCAAGACCCAGGCCAGCCGTTGCATGGACTGCGGAATTCCTTTCTGCCACAACGGTTGCCCTCTCGGAAACTTGATTCCCGAGTGGAACGACCTGGTCTACAAGGACCACTGGCACGACGCCATCGAGCGTCTGCACGCGACCAACAACTTCCCGGAGTTCACCGGTCGTCTGTGCCCCGCACCCTGTGAGGCGTCCTGTGTCCTGGGCATCAACCAGGATCCGGTCACCATCAAGCAGGTCGAGGTCGAGATCATCGACAAGGCCTTCGACGAAGGGTGGGTCAAGCCGGTTCGCGCCGCGCACGCCACCAACAAGAAGGTTGCGGTTGTCGGCAGTGGTCCGGCCGGTCTGGCTGCAGCGCAGCAGCTGACCCGCGCCGGTCACGCAGTGACGGTCTTCGAGCGGGCAGACCGCATCGGCGGCCTGCTGCGCTACGGCATCCCCGAGTTCAAGATGGAGAAGCGGCACATCGACCGCCGTCTCGAGCAGATGGAAGCCGAAGGCACCGTCTTCAAGACCAACGTCAATGTCGGCGTGGACATCACCGCGGACGAGCTGCGCGAGCAGTTCGACGCAGTGGTTCTGGCCGGCGGCGCCACTGCAGCTCGCGATCTTCCGATCCCGGGCCGCGACCTGGACGGCATCCACCAGGCGATGGAGTTCCTGCCGATCGCCAACCGCGTGCAGTTGGGTGACCTCGACGCTCCCACCATCACCGCTGAGGGCAAGAAGGTTGTCATCATCGGCGGCGGCGACACCGGAGCGGACTGCCTCGGCACCTCGCACCGTCAGGGTGCGGCCAGCGTCCACCAGTTCGAGATCATGCCGCGTCCGCCGGAGACTCGCGCCGAGCAGACTCCGTGGCCGACGTACCCGCTCATGTTCCGCGTGGCTTCGGCTCACGAGGAGGGCGGCGAGCGTCTGTTCTCCGTCAACACCGAGAACTTCGTCGGTGAAAACGGCAAGGTCACCGGACTCAAGGCTCACGAGGTCGAGATGAAGTCGGGTCGCTTCGAGAAGGTCGAGGGCTCGGACTTCGAGCTCGAAGCCGATCTCGTGCTCCTGGCCATGGGCTTCGTCGGTCCCGAGAAGCCGGGTCTGCTCACCGATCTCGGTGTCGACTTGAACGAGCGTGGCAACGTCGCCCGCACGTCGAAGTGGAACACCAACGTCGACGGCGTGTTCGTGGCCGGCGACATGGGCCGCGGCCAGTCCCTGATCGTCTGGGCCATCGCCGAGGGACGTTCCGCAGCAGCCGCTGTGGACACCTACCTCGAGGGTGTCACGGCCCTTCCGTCACCGATCCACCCGACAGCGGCTCCGCAGCGCTAGAGGCTCTCACAAAGCCGCACCCCACCGCATTCGGTGGGGTGCGGCTTTGTTTCTGCAAGCAATTCGCACGATCTGTAACAAACCTTCATCAATCGTGCATCGGACAGACACAACGCCCAGACAGTATGATTCCGGAGCACCGATAGTGGTGTATGGGTTGCTGAAGGTAAAACAGGGGAGTTTCATGCGTGCGAGGCGTCTCGTTGCGGTGTTGTCGGCACTTGCTGCGGCAGTAGTGGTACCGGTTGTCAGTGCTCCCGTGGCGTCGGCTGATCCCTGCCCCAGCCTGTACGTCGTGGCCATCCCGGGAACCTGGGAGCCCTCGGGCACCAGGCCCGGCGCCGGCATGCTCGCCCCGGTGACCAACGGGCTTCCGGGCTCCGTTCGCACCGATTACGTCACCTACTCGGCGACGGCCTTCCCGTGGGAGTCCAACGTCTACGCCAAGTCGAAGCAGCAGGCTGTCGACAATGCCCGCGGCATGATCGGCGCCATGGCCGCCTCGTGCGGTGACACTCGCTTCGCCATCGTCGGATACAGCCAGGGTGCCGACGCGGCAGGCGATCTCGCCGCCGAGATCGGAACCGGCATCGGCGTGGTCCCCCCGACTCGCGTCGAGGGCGTCGGCTTGCTGTCAGATCCCCGTCGTTCCGAGTCCGACGTCCTGATCGGCCCCGCTGTCGGCGGTAACGGTGCCAGCGGCCCTCGCATCGGTGGATTCGGTTGGCTGTCAGGCAAAACGGTGACGCTCTGCGCGGTCGGTGACCTGTACTGCTCGACGCCGAAGGACGATTTCGTGATGCGTCTGGCCGGATTCATGGCTCAGGCGTCCGATCCCACTCCGGCCAGTGCGCTCGCGCTGCGCGACGAAGCGGCCGTGATCGTCAACGATCTGATCACCGCAGGCGGGCTCCCCGCTCTGATGGCCCAGCTCGATCCGGGCGCGAATTCGCGTCGCATCGATCAGCTGGTCGACTTCTACGGCTCGCAGGTCCACACCGACTACACGCGTTACGTCGTTGACGGCGCAGGCAATTCGGCTACATCCTGGCTGCACGGCTGGTTGGCCGGCAAGGCCTGATCAGCAGTACGTCTGCTCCGCCGTGTCGACGTAGATCTCGGCAATGCGCTGCGAGGACATCGGCGTGATCTGTGAGTACACCTCGCCGACGGAGTTGAACTCCGCCAGCACTTCGGACCGAGGCATACCGTCAGCGAGAGCCTTGCAGGTGCCGTCGGCGTAGAGGATCTCTGCGGAATCCATTCCGGCGGGCGGGATCCCGGCCAGACGCAGAGCGGCGATATACCGCTGTCCCTTCTCGCCTGCGTTCGCGACGATCTCTTCCGGTGAGCGTGCATCGATTGGTGCGTTCGCCGGTGGCGCTACCGGTAGTGATACCGCCGGTGGCGTCGATTCGACGACGCTCGGCGCGGCTTCCGGTGTTGTTGCGGCGAGCGGGCTGGTCGGCAGCTCGGAAAGCGTACTGGGGGCAGTCGAACTCGACGTCGCCGCGACCGACGTGCTGGTGGCAGCAGAAGTGGATTCCGATGCGTCGCTGTCGGATTGGCTGCTGCAGCCGCTGAGGAGTAGGCCCGCTGCCGCGACGCAGAGGACCAGTCTGTTCGTGTTCATCACCCGTGAGTGTTACACACCGTACCGCTTATTTTGTCCGTTTTAAGGAAACTCCCTTTTGCCCTGTTTTTAAGTCGAAGTCCTGTGATATACATCTGTTCAGTTGTTACTTGTGAGTAGGAGCACACCGCAAAGACCTTGTCGGCGGCGGTCGAAACACAAGCAATGACTGCGAGTTTCGTCCCCCATCACATAAACGGCAGGGAGAAATCAGTGCAGAAATCTCACAAGAACGGCAACAGACGTCTCGGCACGCGCGTGGCCGTCATTGCAGGTACCGCAGGTGCGGTCCTCGCGTTCGCGGCGCCGATGGCCTCGGCTCAGGATCCGGTCGACAATTCGATACCCGGTGCCGCAGTGTGTCCGGCTACTGCCGAATCCTGTGTGTCGGTTGTGGTTCAGAGCGGAACCTTCGACAACAACGGCTTCAACCTCCCGATCGGAAAAGGCGACATGATCATCGCCGCCGAGGCCGGCTCCGGTGAAGGTGAGTCCACCGTTCTTCTCCCGCGCGACGACGGACACCACGGTGTCTACTCCAAGCCGTTGACCGTTCCGGGTGGAGTCCTCGGAATCGACCTGCCGTTCGGCAATCTGTTCGGCCTCGCCGCAGTCACCGCCGAGGTGGAGGCGACCGCTGCCCCGACCCTCAACGGCATCATCACCGACATGGATCTGAGCATCCCGGTGCGGATGAAGATCAACAACGCGTTCCTCGGCGACAACTGCTACCTGGGCTCCGCGGCTGCGCCGGTGAATCTTCGTCTCGCGCCTGACCCGTCGGTGGTACCGACCTACACGGTGCTCCCGGACAATGCACTGAAGGTGAGCCCGGTCGGGAACCAGGCCACCGGCTTCGCGCTGCCCGCCGCCAGTGGTTGCGGACCGTTCGGAGTGCTGAACCCGATCGTCAACTGGCGAGCAAAGGTACCGGCCACGTCGGGAACCTCGCTCAGCACGATCTCCGACGCCTACCTGTACCCGGGCGGCCTCACCGGTAGCGATCCTCTCGACGATCTCGGTGGCGGAACAGGATCCAGCGGTTCCAGTGGCTCGAGCGGTTCGTCCGGAAGCTCCGGTTCCTGAAAACTCGGATGCCTTGAAGCAGCGGTGGTGGCGGAATGTCACCACCGCTGCGGCGTCCGACCTGTAATAACCTGTGCCTCAGGGTGGGCGAAGGCGGACTCCATCAGGAGCACCTGCGCGGCCACGAAATCACAGGGGAGTCCTCAAACATGTTTCGAGACAGCGTTCTTGCGAGTCCGGTCCTGCGCCGGGGTGTGACGGCACTGGCAGTTGCGGCTGCAGCCACCATGTTTGTCGGTACTGCAGCGACGGCGGAGCCGGCAGCAGTTGTCGGTGAGGTGTCCGCGGACTCCATCGCGGCAGCCCGTGCGCAGGCCATCGGAACGACGGTCACCGTCGTGGGAACCGCGACTACGCCGTCTGGAGTGTTCGAATCCAGCTTCTACGATAAGGGCTTTGGTCTCCAGAGCGGCAATTCGGGCATTTACATCAGCGATCCGAACAATTCCGGGGTTGTTCTCGGCGATCGGGTTCAGGTCACCGGAGTCCTCGCGGATCAGGAAGGCCTGCTCGTCGTCCGCCCGACTGCCGTCGAGGTAATCGGCACGACTACCCAGATCAGCCCGGCGCGACTGCCCCTCAATGCAATCGGTGAGGGCAGTGAAGGTCGTCTCGTGACGGTGTCCGGAATCGTGAGCGGACCCGTCGTCGACGATCTGCCGTACGGCCACAAGATCCTGGTCTCGGGCGCCGAGGGAAACACCGTCATCTTCGTCAACACACAGACCGGAATCGACCTCGATGCCGTCGCCGTCGGACGCCCGATCACCGTCACCGGTTTCAGTGGCCAGTACGCCAGCACCTACGAGGTTCTTCCCCGCTCGGAAGCCGATGTGCAGCAGGGTTTCACGGGCAGCCTGAGTTTCGGAAGCTGACCTAGATCTCGAACCGAGCTCCGACGCGCATCGACCCGGGAGACAACCGGCTGATCGTGCGTCCGAGCTTGGCTTCGACGGTCACGGGTACGACGGCCTTGTTCGTGCGAACCGCTTTCACGATGGCACTGGCGACTCGGTCAGGCGTGAAGTTGCGCTTGCGGTAGAAGTTGTCGACCTTGGTCTGGTTCTCGAGCTGCTCCTCGGCGGTGGTCCCGGCGAACTCGGTGGTCTTGAGGATGTTCGTGTGAACGAGGCCGGGGCAGATGGTGCTGACGCCGATGCCGTGTGGAAGCAGCTCTGCCCGTAGGCAATCCGAGAGCATGAATACCGCTGCTTTGCTTGTCGAATACGCGGTGAGGGCCTTCTGTGGTGTGTACGCGGCGGCCGAGGACAGATTGACGACGTGCCCTCCTGTTCCCCGGTCGATCATCATCGGGGTAAATGCCCGGCAGCCGTAGACAACTCCCCAGAAGTTGATGTCCATGACGCGCTCGAACTGGCGCTGCTCGGTGTCGGCGAATGTCCCGGAGAACCCGATTCCGGCGTTGTTGACGACGATGTCCGGTACGCCGTGATGTGCCGCGACGGTCTCCGCGAACCGAATCACGGCCTGTTCGTCGGACACGTCCACCTGATAGGCGTGGGCACCGCCACCGAACACTGCTTCGGCGCCGCCCGCTTGCGAAGGGATGTTTACAAGTGCCGCAGTGTCCTGCGCGCTTTCAAGATTGATGTCGGAGACCACGACGATAGCTCCCTGGGCGGCGAAGGCGAGGGCCGTTTCACGCCCGATGCCGCTGCCCGCACCGGTGATCACCACCAGCGTGCCGGTGAGATCGCGCAGTCGACGCTGCAACTTCGTTCCGCGTCGCCAGCCGGTGACGTCCTTCAGTAACCCCATTGGTTGCCCTTTTCGTGTGTACGTTTGTGGCGTGTGTCTCTAGCTGACTTCCCCTCTGCGAAAGGTATCCGATGAGCGAGCTTCGTGTAGTTGCAACCATCCCGGCCAAGTCCGGTTCCGAGGACGACGTCCGATCGGCTCTGACAACTCTCGCGGAGGCGAGTCGGTCCGAGGACGGCTGTGTGTCGTACGAGTTGTTCGAGTCAGCGGCTGCGCCCGGCACGTTCGTCACGATCGAAACTTGGCGCGGGCAGGAGGAGTTGGACGCTCACATGCAGTCCCCGCATCTACAGGCCGCGCTGGCCGCTGCCGGACCACTTCTCGACGGCGCTCCGGCGATTCATCCGTTGAAAGGCGCCTGAATCAGAATGAATTCCTGACCTTCGCTAAGGGTCTGACCTGCGAATGTCGCTCGAAAACTGACCAATCGTCGCGCTTCATTCCACTGAGCGGGACCTGCGACTAATACCTGTGCCTTAAGTCACAAACTGTCTCGACAATGCTTCACATCACAGTTTCTGACCTGGAGGTTTTGAATGAGTCGCAGTTCTCGGCGCGGTCACCGCAAGGTTGCCGCCGTCGCGCTGGCAGTCTCCGCCGGCCTGTTCGTCTCGTCGTGCGCTGACAGCGGGAACGGGGGTGGGAGCGGCGACGCACCGGACTCCGGTTCGGGATTGTCCATCGGCCCGGTCAACGAGCAGTCCGGCGAGGGCGATCCGGTCAAGGGCGGCACCCTCACGTTCAGCGGGTACTCCGCCGTCACCAATCTCGATCCGGCGAAGACTCAGATCGCCGGTTCGGTCGCCGGTTCGGAGTTGGGCGCGATCTACGACACGCTCCTGCGGTACGACCCGGCGTCCAAGGAATTCGTTCCGAAGCTCGCAGAGTCGATGGAGCCGAGTTCCGACTTCAAGACGTGGACCCTCGAACTGCGTGACGGTGTGAAGTTCAGCGACGGGACGCCGGTGGATTCGGCGGCCGTCTCGGCGAGCCTCAATCGCTACGTCACCAACAAGGGACCGCAGTCGAGTCTGTACGCGTCGAAGGTCGCGTCGGTCGACACTCCGGATCCGTCGACGGTCGTCTTCAATCTCGTCGACCCGTGGACCGGTATCGAGTCACTGCTCTCGACGGGCCCCGGCATGATCGTCGCGCCGAGCGCCCAGCAAGGTGATCAGTTCACCCCGATCGGCGCGGGTGCCTTCACCCTCGAGAAGTTCGCTCCCAACGAGGAATTGATCCTCGACGCTCGGGAGGACTACTTCGACGGTGCCCCGAACGTGGACAAGCTGCGGTTGATCAGCATTGTCGGTTCGCAGTCCACCACCGAATCGCTCAAGAGCGGCGGCACGGACGTCGCATACATGCGTTCGCTACCGAACGTGCTGGATCTGATCGACTCCGGCTACCCGGGCTTCGTCGACATTCCGTCGCTGTCGTACCTGTCGCTGGTCAACACGGCACCCGGTCGTCCCGGTGCCGACGTGCGCATCCGTCAGGCATTGGCGCTCGCAACCGATCCCGTCGCACTCGACAACCGACTCAACGAGGGCAAGGGTCTGCCCGGACAGGTCATCTTCCAGGACACCTCCCGCTGGCATAACGACGTCGCTCCGATCGGCGTCGACACCGCCAAGGCGAAGCAGCTTCTCGACGAGGCCAAGGCCGACGGTTACGACGGCAAGATCACATACCTGACGCTGCAGGAGAATTCGGCGCAGGCGATGGCTCTCGCACTGCAGTCGATGGCCAACGCCGTCGGATTCGATTTCCAGATCGAGTACGTCAACTCGGTTGCCGACGTCGTCAAGCGTTTGTACGCCGACCGCGACTTCGACATGGCAACAGGTTCCGCCAGCCTCGCGGAAGCCGATCCTTTCGAGCGTCTGTACTCCAATCTCAAGTCGGGTGGACGGAACAACGCCACGAGCTTCTCCGACCCCGAGATGGATACGCTGCTCGATCAATTGGGTGTCGCGACGTCGACCGACTCGAAGATCGAGGTGCTCGCCAAGATCCAGGAGCGCGCCAACGAGGTTGTGCCGTGGCAGGTTTACGGCAACACCCCGTGGCTCGGTGTGTGGGGACAGAACGTCCACGGCATTCAGCAGAGCCTGGACGGAATCATGTTCTTCGACAAGGCCTGGAAGAACTGAAGGCTTCTGAAGAACTGAAGAACTGAAG
The DNA here is from genome assembly GCF_030208925.1 of Rhodococcus sp. MEB032. Classification (NCBI taxonomy): domain Bacteria; kingdom Bacillati; phylum Actinomycetota; class Actinomycetes; order Mycobacteriales; family Nocardiaceae; genus Rhodococcus; species Rhodococcus sp. MEB032. The sequence continues at coordinate 142,883 of NZ_JARVSY010000023.1, read as the reverse complement.
AACTGACTGGACCCGAGAAGCGTCCCTGCGGGGACGCTTCTCGGCATCAGAGAGTGTGATCGATCAAGAAGTGAGATCGAGGGCGGCGCGGACGATGCTGTCGGAGTCGAGGCCGTGGTACCGGTAGACGTCCTCGAGCGAACCGACCTGACCGAACCGGCTCACTCCGAGCGCAGCACCCGGAACGTTGTTGATTCCAGTCAGGAACGCGAGGGTGTGCGGGTGCCCGTCGAGAACGGTGACCATCGGCGCGGACCGGCTGCTCGGAAAGACCTGATCCAGGATCCACGACGGACCGTCCGCGAGACCGCGCCGAGACTGGAGTGCTTCGAAGAGCAAGCCGGGGCTGGTCACGCACACGACGTCGGCGGAAATACCCTGCTCGCCCAGCCTTTCGGCTGCGACCAGTGTTTCGGTGACGGTGGCACCCATGCCGACCAGGGTGACGGCCGGATCAGGGTTGTGCCGCAGTGTGTACGCGCCGGCCACCACCTGACGTCGACGGCGTTCTCGCGCAGCCGGATCGGTCGGTACCGCGGCCAGGGCCTGATCGACCGGACGGGTCGACAGACGCAGGTACGACGAGCTGCCGTCTGGTCGGCCCAGGCGTCCGATGCTGTCGAGGAGCGTCCACTCGACGTCGACGGCGAATGCCGGTTCGAAACTGACGCATCCCGGCTGTTCCAGTCCGATGGATGGGGTCTTGATCGACTGGTGCGCACCACCTTCGGCGGCCAAGGTGACGCCCGACGGAGTGCCGACCATGATCGACTGGCCACCGGCGTAGATGCCGTACGACCACGGTTCGAGAGCCCGCTCGATGAAGGGGTCGTACATCACGCCGATAGGGAAGAGTGGCTGGCCCCAACGACTCCAGGTCGCACCGAGTTCGCCCATCAACCCGACCAGGTTGGTCTCGGCGATACCGAGTTCCATGTGCTGACCGGTGGGCTTCTCACGCCAGTGCATGATCGTTTCGGCGTCGTCGGCAAACCAGTTGTGCCGCTCGTCGGGGGACCACACGCCGACCTTGTTCAGCCAGCCTGCGAGGTTGGTGGTGGAACTGACGTCCGGGCTCAGTGTGACAACACGTTTCGCGGCGTCCGGCGCTTCGCGGCTGAGGTCGAGTAGTACCCGGCCGAGAGCTGCCTGAGTGGTGGACGTGCCGGAGGGCGTACGGCCGATGTCTTTCGGAACTGCCGGGGGCACCAGATGCTCCACCTTCGGGCGAGTCAGGCGCCCAGCGGTTTCGGCGCAGATGCGGCCGGACGGGCTGTCGGTCTCGAACCGTTCCCAGGGCTTCGACGGATCCATGCCGAGTTCCGCCGCCAGAATCTCGTACTGCTCGGTGGTGAGCAGCGACGAGTGGTTCTGCGGATGACCCTGCGTCGGCAGACCCCGACCTTTGATCGTGTACGCGATGATCACGGTGGGACGGGTGTCGTCGATCTGTGCGTACGCCTCTCGCAGAGCGTCGAGGTCGTGGCCACCGAGATTGCGGATGGCCTCGAGCACCGTGGCGTCGTCGAGGTCGTCGATCAGCGCCGTGATCGCGTCGGCGTCCGCCGCGTCGCCGGGCAGTCTCAGACGTACCTCGTCGGCCGTGCATCGCAGCAGGCGCTGGTACTCCGGATTCGGCATGTCCAGGATTCGTTCGCGCAACGCGGTGCCGCCCGGCCGGGTGAACAGTGATTCCAGCAGCGCACCGAACTTCACGGTGATGACCTGCCAGCCGGCACCCGAGAACATGCGCTCCAGGCGGGTTGCCGCGATGTTCGGCACCACCCGGTCGAGTGATTGGCGGTTGAGGTCGACTATCCACACGATCTCACCCAGTTCGGCAACCGAATGATCGAGAACTGCTTCCCACACAGCGCCCTCGTCGAGTTCGGCGTCACCGACCAGGGAGTACTGGCGCCCGGTTCCGGCGCCGCCGAGGGAGGCGTCGACGTATCGGCGAGCGATGGCGCCCCAGATGGGAGCCGTCGCGCCGATGCCCACCGAACCGGTCGAATAATCCACCGGATCAGGATCTTTCGATCGACTCGGGTAGCTCTGCAGGCCCCCGAATTCGCGCAGAGTCGTCAGGTAGGACTCGTCGAGTTCACCAAGCAGATAGTTGATGCCGTGGAGCACCGGCGCCGCATGCGGCTTGACGGAAACCCGGTCGCCGGAACGAAGTTGGCCGAACCACAGGGACGTCATGATCGAGACCATCGACGCGCACGAGGCCTGATGGCCGCCGACCTTGAGCCCGCTGGGGTTCGGTCGAACACGGTTGGCGTGATGGATCATCGCGGTCGACAACCACAGAACGCGCTTCTCGATCTCCGCCAGTGACTCGGGAGCGTTCTGGTCGATGTTGGGGCTGTTCACGGCCGGTCCTGCCTTCAGTAGTGGACATCGATCACCGCACCGCCTGTACCCCAGATCGTGGGGCCGACGATGTGGTTGTGATGTTTGGCAGGACTTCCTGAGGCCGAACCGTTCGGTGCGGCAAAGTCCAGCCGCACCTGTCGATCTGTTGTGCAGATTCTGCGTCAAAGTCCATCATCGGCATACAGATTGGGCAATAGCTACCCGGTGGATTGAGCAATGTGCGCAACACCGAGGCCTGTGCGCCGTGACAGGTGGGCACTATGCGCAGTGCACCGCCAGTCGCGCGCGGTCAGTCCATCAGGTCGTGGACGTAGCACCAGCGCCAGGATTCGCCGGGCTCGTGTGAGCGCATGACCGGGTGCCCGGTTTCGCGGTAGTGGTTGGTGGCGTGCTGATGAGGGCTGGAATCGCAGCATCCGACGTGGCCGCAGGACAGGCACATGCGCAGGTGAGACCAGTTATCCTCGCCCAACTCGGCGCACTCCTGGCAGACGCCGGGCGTCAGCGCCGCCGGGTCCGTTTCGGGCGCGTTGGTTAGTTCCTCGCAACCGGTGGGAGCGGGTGCGGGCTGCTGTGTGCGAGCTGCTGCTCGCTTCAGGATTTTCTTCATCGCCTTCCATACTGCATGCTGCCAGGGTGAACGGCATATTACTGGGGGTTGTAGTAGCGGCGTTGCTGGTGGCGGCGGTCGCGCGAAGGTTCGGGCTGTCTTCGCCGCTGATCCTCGTCCTGGTCGGTTTGATCGCCTGTCAGATACCGGGTGTTCCGGAATTGGAACTCGATCCCGACCTCGTCCTGTTCGTCGTGTTGCCTCCACTTCTGTACTCGGCAGCACTGGACAGTTCATACCTGGCTTTGCGCTCGAATCTGCGTCCGATCGGATTTCTCGCGGTGGGGCTTCCCCTGGCGACGACGGCTGCGGTGGGCTTTGTCGCCTACCTGATCGTGCCGGAGTTCTCGATAGCGGCTGCTCTGGTTCTCGGCGCCATCGTGGCGCCGCCGGACGCGGTGTCCGCGAGCGCAATCGGACGCAAGCTCGGCCTGCCGCGCCGAATCATGACCCTGCTGGGCGGGGAGAGCCTGCTCAACGACGCCACCGCTCTGACGGCGTACAAGGTCGCTCTCGCGGCTGCCGTCGGTACGGGTGCGACGCTGATCGGCGGCTTCGAGACCTTCCTCGTCGCGGCGGTCGGTGGAACGGTGATCGGCCTCGCGGTGGGGTTCGTCATCTCGAAGGTTCGCGGCAAGCTCCAGGATCCGGTGATGGAGAGCGGAATCGGATTGGTGGTGCCGTTCTTTACCTACCTCGCTGCGGAAGAGGTCCACGCGTCGGGCGTCATCGCGGTCGTCGTAGCCGGATTGTTCCTCGGCCAGCGCTCCACCCGTGCGAGTTATGCGACGCGTTTGCAGGACACGGCAGTGTGGAGGGCCGTCGACCTGATCCTGGAGTCGTTCGTCTTCCTGTTGATCGGTCTCCAATTGCCCAGTGTCGTCAACGGATTGCAGGGGTACAGCACTTCGATCGTCGTCTGGGCGTCGGTTGCCGTTCTCGTGACCGTCGTGGTGGTCCGAATCGCCTGGGTGTTCCCGTTCACGTACGTACCGCGCTGGCTGTCGCCGCGTATTCGAGCGAGGGAGCCGGAGATTTCGGCGCGGGCGGTGTTCGTCGTGTCGTGGGCCGGTATGCGAGGGGTCGTGTCGCTGGCAGCTGCCTTCGCCATTCCGCTGACGGTCAACAGTGGGGAGGACTTCCCGGGGCGGTCGCTGATCCTGTTCCTGACGTTTGTCGTCGTGGTCGGCACGCTGTTGCTGCACGGCCTGACGTTGCCGTGGGTGATCCGTGTCCTCGGCGTGCAGGGGGACGAAGAGCAGTCCGACGCCCGCGCCGAGGCGGCCGCTCAGGACAAGGCTGCACGGGCCGCTGCGGCGCGGCTGGACGAATTGGTCGGAGCCGACGCCGACGACGTCCCTCAGGTCCGCAATCGTGCCGCGGACATCTTGCGAAGCTGGAACACCCACCGCGCGAACTCGGCGTGGGAGCGACTGGGACGCAGCGACGAGGATCTGGGGGAGAGCCCGTCGAACGCCTTCCGCTCGCTGCGCCTCGAGATGATCGATGCCGAGCGAGGCGTCTTCATCGCCGAACGCGATGCCGGCCGGATCGACGACGAGGTCCTCCGGAAGGTACTTCGCGAGCTCGATCTCGAGGAAGCGACGCTCGACCGGGACTAGACCGGCTGGTCTGCTGTCCACGAAGGTAACCGCTGGCCAGGGTCGGTTTACCTGACTGTTGAGGCCTGCAACTTAACCGATTCCACTGAGCGAGACTCGATCCAATTTTCTGTGCCTCCCATCACAGACTGTTTCGTGTTCAACATCACGTCACGGTCTTACCCCGCCTTGGAGGCATTCGAATGAGTCGTAGTTCCCGCCGCGGAAGTCGCAGATTGGCTGCGGCTGCGCTGGCGATCACCGCAAGTATGTTCCTGGCGTCGTGCGCCGACAACGGCTCGAGCAATGGCGGCGGCGAATCCGCTGATTCCGGTTCCTCGCTGAAGATCGGCATGGTCAACGAGCAGGCTGATCCCGGCACTCCCACCAAGGGCGGCACGCTGACGTTCAGCGGTTACTCGGCGGTCACGACTCTCGATCCCGCGAAGGCTCAGGTTGCCGGCGCCACCGGTGGCAGCGAGCTCAGCGCCATCTACGACGTGCTCATGCGTTACGACCCCATCGGGCAGAAGTTCGAGCCCAAGCTCGCTCAGTCGCTCGAAGCGAGTTCGGACAGCAAGACCTGGACGCTGAAGCTCCGCGACGGTGTGAAGTTCAGCGATGGTACAGCTCTCGACTCGAAGGCCGTCGCCGACAGCATCAACCGCTACGTCACCAACAAGGGACCTCAGTCGAGCCTGTGGGCTTCCAAGGTTGCCTCGATCGACACCCCAGACGCGACGACCGTAGTCTTCAACCTCGTTGATCCGTGGACAGGCATCCAGTCGATGCTCGCCACCGGACCCGGCATGATCGTCGCCCCGAGCGCCCAGCAGGGTGACCAGTTCACCCCGATCGGCGCCGGCGCCTTCACCCTCGAGAAGTTCGCTCCCAACGAGGAACTGCTGTTGGCTGCTCGCCCCGACTACTACGACGGCGCACCGAACATCGACAAGCTCAAGCTGATCAGCATCGTCGGCGCTCAGCCCACCGCCGAAGCACTCAAGACGGGCGGCATCGACGCCGCGTACATGCGTACGCTCACCCCGATCCTGGATCTGATCGAGTCGGGTTACCCCGGCTTCGTCGACATCCCGTCGCTCGGTTACATCGCCAACGTGAACATGGCCCCGGGCCGCCCGGGCTCGGATGTCCGTGTCCGCCAGGCGATGGCGCTGGCCGTCGATCCGGAGACGCTCAACACCCGCGTCAACAACGGCAAGGGACTGCCCGGCCAGGAAATCTTCCAGGACACCTCGCGCTGGCACAACGACGTCGCACCGATCGGCGTCGATCCCGCCAAGGCGAAGGAACTGCTCGATCAGGCCAAGGCCGACGGCTACGACGGAAAGATCACCTTCCTCTCCATCCAGGAACCGTCCGCACAGGCAACGGCTCTGGCCATCCAGGCGATGCTCAACGCAGTCGGCTTCGACGCTCAGATCGAATACGTCACCGGCGCAGGTGATCTGGTCAAGCGGATGTACGCCGATCACGACTACGACATGAGCACCGCAGCACTGAGCCTCGCCGAGGCCGATCCCTACGAGCGTCTGTACACGGGCATCAAGTCCGGTGGCCGTAACAACGCGACCGGCTACTCCGACGCCGAAATGGATGCTCTTCTGGACAAGTTGGGCGTCGCAACCACCGACGAGGACAAGAAGGCAGTCCTGGCGCAGATCCAGGAACGCGCCAACGAGACCGTCCCGTGGCAGGTGTGGGGCAACGTCGCCGCACTCGACGTGTGGAACCAGAACGTTCACGGACTCGAGCAGAGCCTCGACGGAATCGTGCTCTTCGACGGAGCTTGGAAGTCCTAGAGAGCCTGAAGTTCACAGCCGGCCCCGCGCCCGTACTGCAGCGGATCGGGTCCGGCTGCGAACGAAGAAATGAAATCAGAGGAACTGCTGTGTATTGCGAGCTCGCTGTCCGAAGGAGACGAAATCGATGAACATCGGCGCAATAGGTAAGAAATTGGGCCAGCTCGTCATTGTGATCCTGATCGTCAGCTTCGGAACCTTCGTGCTGGCATCACTGATCCCCGGCGATCCCGCTGTCTCCGTTCTCGGTGAAGGCCGAACGCCTGCCGAGTACGAGGAAGTTCGGCAGCAGCTCGGACTCAACGATCCACTCCTGGTTCGCTATTGGGACTGGCTGGCCAGCGCTCTCCAGGGCGACCTCGGCAACTCGCTCGTTCCCCCGCAGCAGGACGTCCTCACCGCGATCAGTTCCGCTCTCCCCGTCAGCGTTCAGTTGGCAGTGATGGGTCTGGTCATCGCACTCGTCGTCGCAGTTCCGCTCGCACTCTGGTCGGCGCACCACGAAGGCGGCGTCATCGACCGCGTCATCAGCGCCGCGACGTTCGGTGTTCTTTCCGTCCCGAGCTTCCTCGCCGGTCTGTTGCTGATCATGGTCACCGTCAACTGGCTCGGCTGGTTCCCGCGATCACAGTGGGTGCGCATCGGCGACAGCCTGTCCGGAAACCTTTCACACGCAATACTTCCCGCGATCACCATCAGCCTCCTCGAGATGGCGATGTTCACTCGCGTTCTCCGATCCGACCTGGTGACGACGCTCCGTGAGGATTACATCCTCGCGTCGAAGGCCAAGGGAATGCCCACGCTGCGAGTGCTTTTCAGCGACGCGCTTCGCCCGTCGTCGTTCTCGCTCATCACGATGATGGGTCTGGCTCTCGGCGGCATGATCGGCAGCACCGTGATCGTCGAGACGCTGTTCTCACTGCCCGGAATGGGCACGCTCATCGTCCGCGCAGCGCAGCAGGGTGATTCGCCGATGCTGCTCGGCGCGGTGGTCGTGATCGCGGTCATCTACGTCCTCGTCAACAGTGCGATCGATGTTCTGTACACCTATCTTGACCCGAGGAGTCGTCGTGTCCATGTCTGAAGTGACGCCAGACGGAGCGGCCCCGTCGCCGGCCCCGTCCGAGGTGATGACATACCGGCAGCAGACAGTCCTGCTGGCTCCCGGTCCCGTCGAAACGCTGGAACAGCCCAAGAATCTGGTCCTGATCGGATCGATTCTCACAGTGGTCGGCGTTGCGCTGCTCGGCACCGCACTCTTCGGTTCAGCGATCATGATGACCGTCCGCATCGTGCTCGCGCTCGTTGCCCTGGTTTTCCTCTTCAAGGGTCTCGGCAAACTCGGTACGTCCAAGTGGGGCAGTCAGTTCGATCTCTCGTACTGGTTGGCGTGCATCTGGCTGGTCGCGCTGATCCTGGCCGCGATCTTCGCGCCGCTGCTGCCGCTCGGTGAGTACAAGGACACGGTCAAGACCTTGGCCGAGCCGGGCTTCGCATCGCCGAGCCTGCTCTCCGATCATCCGTTGGGTACCAACAACTTCGGTCTCGACCTGCTTGCCCGCGCCCTGTTCGGTGCTCGCGCCTCCTTGACTGTCGCCATCTGCGCCGTGCTGATCGGCATGATCATCGGTGGCACCATCGGCGTCATGGCCGGCTATTTCCGTGGCAAGGTCGACGCCGTGGTCGGAATCCTGACCAACTCGCTGCTGGCCATTCCTTCTCTGGTGCTGCTCATCGCACTGGCCGCGGTGCTCACGTCGAACCTGCGCAACATCACCCTCGCACTGTCGATTCTCTGCATTCCCAGCATGGTTCGAATCGCCAGGGCAAACACCATCGTCGTCGCCCAACGGGAGTTCGTGCTTGCCGCGAGAGCCATGGGCGCCACCAAATGGCGCGTCATCTGGCGCGAGCTGGTTCCCAACGTCCTCGTTCCCGTCGCCGCGCTCGGACTGGTGGCCGTCTCCGGCCTGATCGTCGCGGAAGCATCACTGAGCTTCCTCGGACTCGGTATCGCACAACCTGATCCGACCTGGGGCAACATGATTGCGGAAGGTCAGGGCGGGATCGTGGAGAAGCATCCGTTCATCGTCCTGGTACCAGGCGTCTTCCTCTTCCTGACGGTGTTCTCCTTCAACCTCATCGGCGAGAAGTATCGGAGTAAGCTGTGACCACTTCAGCTCAGAACGGCGTTCCGCTGCTGCAGGCGGACAACATCAGAACCGTATTCGCCACTCCCCGTGGCCAGTTGCGAGCAGTCGACGGTGTCTCGATCCACGTCTCCGCCGGCGAAACTCTCGGCATCGTGGGTGAATCCGGTTCCGGCAAGTCGGTTCTCGGGCGCACCATCATGGGACTGCTCCAGAAGGGTCCGGCTCTCGACATCAGCGGGACGGTGACGTTTGCCGGCCGCGACATGTCGACGATGAAGAAGTCGGAGATGAAGCACTTCTGGGGACCCGAGATCGCCATGGTCTTCCAGGATCCGATGACCTCGCTCAATCCGTTCAAGCGCATCGGTACCCACATCACCGAATCCTTGAAGTTCCACCTGGGTCTGAAGAAGGACGCGGCCCGCGATCGCGCAGCGGAACTCCTGTCGATGGTGGGTATCCCCGAGCCCAAGCGTCGGCTCGACCAGTACCCCCACGAACTTTCGGGCGGTATGCGACAGCGCGTGGTCATCGCGATGGCCCTGGCCTGCGAGCCGAAACTGCTGATCGCGGACGAGCCGACCACCGCTCTCGACGTGACGGTGCAGAAGCAGATTCTCGATCTGCTCGCCTCACTCAACGACAAGCTCAACATGGCCGTCATCCTGATCAGCCACGACCTCGGTGTGGTCTCGGGTCGATCGGACCGCGTTGCGGTCATGTACGCCGGTTCCGTCGTGGAAACGTCGGCGACCGAAGAGTTGTTCACTCGTCCTCGCCACCCGTACACCGAAGCGCTGATGGCCGCGATTCCGCGACTCGAGTCACCGACGCACACAGTGCTGCAGACAATTCCGGGCGGTCTCCCGGACATGACGAAGCCGATCACCGGTTGCCGCTTCGCGGCTCGCTGCCGGTACGCCCAGGACGACTGCCTGACCGGCGACCCGGCCCTGGCTCCCGGCGGACCGGGGGACAACACAACCGAAAGCCACACGTTCGCGTGCCACTACCCGGTCGACACCCCTGAAGGCACAACGGCATTGGTCGCCAACGAGAAGGCCGGCACTACCGCAGCGGGCCTGACGCTCGCGGTGAAGGAGATGGTCTGATGACTGCAGCAACCGATACCAGGCAGTCCGAGACGGTGGACGCGGCCTTGACGGTCGAGGACTTGGTCGTCGAATTCAACGTCGGCAAGGGCCAGACCGTTCACGCCGTGTCCGGGATCAGCTTCACCGTCGCTCCGGGCGAAACCTTGGGCGTGGTCGGTGAATCCGGCTGTGGCAAGTCCACGGCGGGCCGGGCGATCATGCAGTTGCCCTCACCGACGTCGGGCTCGATCCGCCTCGGAGAGACGGAAATGACGGCACTGGGCGCGGAAGAATTGCGTCGCAGCCGTACTCAGCTGCAGATGATCTTCCAGGACCCGATCTCCTCGCTGAACCCGCGACGCAAGGTCAAGGCTCTCATCACCGAGGGTCCGTCGATCTGGGGCGGAAAAGACAAGGCCGCCATCGAAGCTCGGGCGCGCGAGGTTCTTGCCGAGGTCGGGCTGGACCCGGACATGGTGTGGGACCGAACCCCACGCGAACTCTCGGGTGGTCAGTGCCAGCGCGTGTGCATCGCCCGCGCATTGATGCTCGACCCCAAGGTCCTGATCTGTGACGAGCCGGTCTCGAGTCTCGACGTCTCCGTGCAGGCGCAGATTCTGAACCTGCTCGAGGACGCGAAGAAGCGTCACGGGCTGTCGCTGCTGTTCATCGCACACAACATGGCCGTCGTGAAGAACATCAGCGACCGCGTGATGATCATGTACTTGGGCCGCGTCTGCGAAATCGTTCCCGCAGAAGACATGCAGAACCGCGCGCTGCACCCGTACACGCAGCTACTGCTGGCGTCGATTCCCGATCCCGACGCCACCGTCACCGCGGCGCAGAACGTCGAGCAGAAGGTCATCGAACTGCCGTCGCCGCTCAATCCGCCCAGTGGCTGCCGCTTCCGCACGCGGTGCCCGTTGGCCACTGATCTCTGCGCCGAGGAAGTTCCCGAGCTGCGTCTCGTCGAGGGCGGCCATCAGGTGGCGTGCCACCACGTGTGACTACACGCGAAGCATGTTGCGTACGTGACCGGTTTCGTTGATCGACCCGACCCTGCGGCTTCCGTTTCGCGACACGAGAATGCGCGTGACGGACACGTACTCGATCGGGAAGGTCAACGGGCGCTCCAGTCCGAGCAGTTCCTGCAGAACGATGTTGACGACGCCGCCGTGGCAGAAGATCGCCACGGTGGCGTCGTTGTCCGTTGCCGCGACTATCTCGTCGATCGCACCGAGGACTCGCGCACGAAAGGCGTCGCCGTCCACCGACTCGGGGAGCCAGCCGGCTTTGATGCGCGCATAGGTTTCCGGCGCCCGCTCCAGGACCTCGTGCATGGGGATGTAGTGCGGCTGCTCGTAGTCGTATTCCGCCAGACCCTCGCGCTGGGTGACCGGAAGGCCCAATATCTGCGCTACCGGGGCTGCGGTCTCGAGTGCGCGCTTTTGCGGGCTGCTGAAGAGTCCGGTGATCCGGTACGGCGCCAGTGCTGCGGGCAGCCGTAGTGCCTGGGCACGACCTTCGTCGGTCAGCGAGGGATCTGCGCGGCCTTCGGTGACCTCGGCCAGTTCGGGGAGCGCGTGTCGGATCAGGAGTAGTTGCACCTACGTCACCTTGCCATGTAGAGATCGAACGCCACCACGAGGTTTCGGCCGTCGCGTTTTGCCTGGTACATCGCGTTGTCGGCGATATCGAGCAGAGTCTCCATGCCCGGCATCGCGCGATCGGCCCAGGCGACGCCGATACTGACCGTTCCCGCGAAACCGCGAATGGATCGCGCGTGGGCCTCTTGCGCCTCTCTGATGCGCTCCGCGAGCTGGATGGCTTCCTCGAAGGTGCAGTCGGCGGCGGCGACGGCAAATTCTTCACCACCCAGTCGGCCGGAGAGTCCCAGCCCTTCGGTAGCGGCGAGGAGGGTGTTTCCGAACTGTTCGAGGACGGAATCGCCGGTGAGGTGGCCGAGGTTGTCGTTGATCGATTTGAAGTGGTCGAGATCGAGCATCATGACGGCGATTGGTCGTTGCGCCGCGTGCTGGGCGTCGAGGAGTTCCTGCGATTGGGTCCAGAACGCGTGGCGACTCAGCGTTCCGGTGAGGGCGTCGCATTCGGCGATGCGTTGGAGTTCTCGCTCAGCGCGCCGCTGTGCGCCAGTGGCGACGGCTACGGCGATGGGGGAGAGTGCCATCAAGATGACGGAGATCCGGGTGGTCACCCCCTCACTGAGTAGGTGCACCGGATCTGCCAGCGCCAGACGTCCCTTACCCGCCATGACCAGTGCCCACGCGCTCCATCCGGCTGCCAGGAGCGAGGTGCTGAACAGTGAGACACGCATTGCGCACCACAGGAGCGCCGGCATCGGCAGCAGCAGCGCAAGGGCTCCCTGGACCTCCAGGGCGAGTGGCAGACAGGCCAGGAGAGCGGCCAGAGGTGCCAGGATCTGTGCGAGCCGCCTCAAGCGCAGACTCTGCCGCACGGACGGCCCGCAGGTTCTTCGAATGTGTTCGAGCGTCGGTGCCGACAGAACGATCGGCAGCACGATCAGATACGTACACAGATCGGCGAAGAACCACCCCACCAATTCCGTTGCCGCACCGCTTCCTTCGTGGAGTTGAGTGCGTAGTGCGCTGGCGGACCCGGCCGTGAACGACGCCAGAACCGAGATGAGGAAGATTCTGGCCGTGTACTTCGTCTCGGAGATTCGCCGTGGAAAGCAGCCGAGCAAGTTCGCGGCGATCAATCCTGTCGTGACGCCGACCAGATTGATCGCATTCAGTTCGAAGGCCCTCTGCACGGGGCTTCCGGTCGCAAGATCCGCCGTCAGCAGCGCGGCGCCGCCGACAGCGAGTCCGATCGGCGCAAACGAGCGCGGGTTACGGAGGAGAATGCCCAGAAGGATCGCGTTGGCGGGCCAGAAGGTCGACAGAAAACCGGGCGGACGGGCGGCGATGCCCGCCAGGGCGACAACGAGGATCGCCACGAAAATCAGGCACGAGCGCACCCGACGTGTCGAACGGTCCATGGTCAGCCTGTCGTAGAAAGCAGAAGCTGTCCGAGACTAGCAATGATCCGGCTACTGTCCGAGTTGTAACTTTAAGTGTCATCCCCGACGGTTCGGCTGCGTGAGGCGCCGAATCAAGTTCGCCAACTCCTCGGGCTGATCGATCATCGCGTGGTGATGTGCCGGGCGCAGGACGTGAAAACTCCCGCCGAGGTAGGTGGCGAGTTTCTGCTGCTTTGCCATCCAGGCGATGGACCAGGGAGTGGTGTGGCCAGTGTGTGCGGCGACGACGCTGAGGTCGATGTCGGGCAGTGGATGCTTGCTCGAGCGTCGTAAAGCGGTGAGCTCCAGCGCCATATCGGTGTACGCGACGTATTCGATCATCGCCGCTTCCAGATAATGAGGCTCGCGGTAGATCTTCCGGACCCATTCGAGAGTGGCTTCGGACGACCCGCTCGGCGGCACGGACTGGTTGAGGATCTTGCGCGTCGTCGTACCGAGGAGTCGTTGGAGCCCGGTGGTGCTGAACGAAGCCGCGGCGGCTCGGGAGGCGATCAACAGCAGGTCGCGGGGGAAAAGACGCTTCGGCTCCTTCTCGGCACTGGAATCGAGGAGGAGCATCCCCGCAGCCCGATCGGGGAACAGGCGCGCGAAGCCTTCGACGTAGAAGCCGGCGATGGAGTGGCCGACGACGACGGCCGGACCACTCAGTCCCAGAGTGTCGAGCACGTCGCGGATCCGCTGAGCTTCGCCGCGGACGGTCGGAACTTCGGAAGTAGGCTCGCTGAGCCCGAAGCCCGGGCGATCGAAGCGGACGACGGTGTGGTCCGACTGAAGATGACGCGCGCAGTCATCCCAGTCGAACCAATTGCCCGCCAGCCCACCGCACAGGACGACGACGGGGCCGTCGCCCTCGGCAAGAACATGCAGTCGGCTCTCGCCGACCTGCAAGATCTCGCCCGGTGGTTTCACGTGGAACAATTCCGGCACGCGAGAATCCGGACTACTGACGCGGTTTCGCGAGGGGGAAGGCCAGCGTCTCGCGGATGCTGCCACCCGTGATCAGCATGACGATTCGGTCGACGCCCATCCCGAGACCACCCGTCGGCGGCATCGCGTGTTCGAGGGCTTGGAGGAAGTCTTCGTCCAATTCCATCGCTTCCGGGTCGCCGCCGGCCGCGAGCATCGACTGCTCGGTGAGCCGGTTGCGCTGATCCACAGGGTCGGTCAGCTCGCTGTACGCGGTTCCGAGTTCGACGCCCCACGCCACCAGGTCCCACTTCTCGGCAACGCCGGGGATGCTGCGGTGCGGCCGGGTGAGCGGCGACATCGAGGTGGGGAAGTTGGTGTAGAACGTCGGGAACTCCGTGTAGTCCTCGACCAGATGCTCGTACATTTCCTGCGCGATGGCGCCGGTATCCCAGCTGGACTGGTACGGGATCTCGTTGGCGTCGCACAGCTTCTGCAGGTCTTCGAGACTCGTTTCGGGGGAGACGTCGACGCCAAGTTTTTCGGCGACGGCGCCGTGCATCGTCTTCACCGGCCACTCGCCGGAGATGTCGACCTCGACCAGTTCGCCGTCCGGGCCGGGACGCATGATGATCTCGCGACCGAATGCTGCGACGGCCGCCGCCTGGATCAGCTCGCGGCACATCCGCATCATGCCCTCGTAGTCGCTGTGGGCTTCGTATGCCTCGAGGATCGTGAACTCGGGATTGTGTTTGAAGTCGACGCCCTCGTTGCGGAACACGCGGCCGATCTCGAACACCTTCTCCATACCGGCGACGCACAACCGCTTCAGGTACAGCTCGGGTGCGATGCGGAGATAGAGGTCGAGGTTGTACGCGTTGATGTGTGTCAGGAACGGAGCGGCATTCGCGCCGCCATGCACCTGCTGCAGAATCGGGGTCTCGACTTCGAGGTATCCGCGACCACCGAGTGAATCGCGCAGCGACTTCACGACGGCGCTTCGGGCCTCGAGCAGTTCGCGGGCCTTCGGGTTGAGGGCGATGTCGAGGTACCGCTGGCGGACGCGGGTCTCGGGATCCGAGAGGCCCTTCCACTTGTCCGGCAGCGGGTGCAGGCACTTGCCGTTCATGCGCCACTCGACGGCGATGAGCGACAGCTCGCCCTTGCGGCTGCGCCCGATGGTTCCGCTGACTTCGATCAGGTCACCGAGATCGAACTCGGCAGCGAACTCCGCCAACTTCTCGCGGCCGACGTTGTCCTGGTCGACCAGAACCTGGATGTCGCCGGACCAGTCGCGCACGTCCGTGAACACCACTCCGCCGTAGTCGCGGACCCGCAGGAGGCGTCCCGCGATTCGCACGCGGGTGCCCTCCGGTGACTTCGCTGCGGCCGCGATCGTGTGCGTCGGTGGATAGGCGACGGGGTAGGCGGCGATCCCTTCGTCGGCCAGTTGCGCGAGCTTGTTCATGCGCACGCGGACCTGCTCGGGTCGACGCGGACCGTTGGTCGTGAACGTCGGAGCCGAGTCCGGCGGGCTGCCGTCGGCATGCAGTCCTTCGGAAGTCACCAGAGCTGCCGGCACCGCCGCATGCGTGCCGGTGTGCTTGACGACCTGGCTGGACTTGCGCCCGAAACTGGGCAGCACCACAAAGCCTTCGGCGATGGCCGACGCGAATCCGACGCGCGGCAGTTCGCGGTTGTCCTCGAAGCAGAGGAAGCGCGGCGCCCAATCCGGCTGGTATTTCACGTTCGAGCGGTACAGCGCTTCGAGCTGCCACCAGCGGGAGAAGAAGACGAGCACCGAGCGCCAGATGCGGAGGATCGGGCCGGCGCCGATGCGCGAACCTTCCTCGAACACCGAGCGGAACACGGCGAAGTTGAGCGAGACTCGCACGACGCCGATCTCGTCCGAACGTGTGGCCAACTCCGAGACCATCAATTCGACGACACCGTTGGGCGCCGTCGGCTTACGGCGCATCAGGTCGAGCGAAACACCGTTCGGTCCCCACGGCACGAGCGAGAGCATGCCGACGACGCTTTCGTCCTCGGTGCCTTCACCCATGACGGCTTCGACGAGGAGGCAATCGCCGTCGAGGTGATCGCCCAGTCGGCCGAGCGCCATGGAGAAGCCGCGCTCGGTGTCGGTGTCGCGCCAGTCGTCGGCGCGGATGATGACGGCCGCCATGTCCTCTGGCGGGATGTCGCGATGGCGTCGCATCCGCACGGTGACGCCGTGACGCCTGACGCGGGTGACCGCCTGGCGCACCGGGCGCATGTCGCGTCCGTTGAGATTGAACTCGCGGGTGCGCAGGATCGCTTCGTCGCCGAGCTGCAGGACGCTCAGGCCCGCCTTCTTGTATGCCGTCGCCCCGGTTTCGCTGGCGCCCATGACGGCCGTCGCCCAGCCGTACTGCGACGCGAGCCCCTGCCACGCTTCGATGGCGTGCGGCCACGCTTCGGGATCACCGATGGGATCACCACTGGCGAGGCAGACGCCGATCTCGACGCGGTACGTGATCGCGGCCTTGCCGCTCGGCGCGAAGATGACCGCCTTGTCGCGGCGGGTGGCGAAGTAAGCGAGAGAGTCGTCGGCACCGAAGTTCTGGATCAACCCGCGGATCGCGGACTCGTCGTTTCCGGTGAGCGCGTTGTTGGAGCGTTGCGCGCGGAAGAGCGTCATGACGGCGGCGAGGAGCGCGATGGCGCCGAGCAGACCGAGGACCGTGTTGACGAAGACGCGCGGGTGGCCGTCGAACACCTCGTTGTCGACCGAAGCTGCAGCGGTGACGCGGTTCAGGGCCCAGAGGAATCGCTGGTTCTGCGGCAGGTCACCTGGGAAGAGTTCGACAAGGCCCCAACCGATCACGGTCGCGACAGCCATGCCGCCGATCAGCACGCCGAGTGCTTTCCAGCCGGCGCCCCGCCGTACGCGTGTGTAGAACTCGGGCCTCGCCGCGATGAGGATTCCGATCACGACAAGCAGAACGACAACCGCCACGGCGTTGTTCGGGTTCTTGTCGACGATCGCGGAGGCGATGTTGGTGAGGGTGATCAGTGACAGGTAGATCGTCAACAGCCACCAGGCGATGCGCTTGCGGCTCGCGAGGGCGGCGGCGAGCAGGGCGACGACGAGCGCCCACGACAGGCTCGTATCCGGTGCGTCGAAGTAGTAGCTGTCGATGTATTCGCGTGGGACGCGGAGGATGTGCCGCAGTACCGGCGAGATGCTCCACAGGAACACCAGTACGGAGAAGACTCCGAGGATCAGTCCCGAGATATGGGGAACCTGGCTGAACCGCCCTTTGCGGAATCGACGCGCCTGGCGCGGATTTTCGGGTGGCGATTCCACCAACTCTGCAGTGGTGTCCGATACCTCGGTCAATGGTGCCATCGAGCTTCCTCTCCTACCGGTCGATCAGATCCTCACGCTAAGTGTGGTCTGTCGTGTCCAGTTTTGTGGGAGGAGGAAGATGATTGACATGACCGACAACATTCCAGCAGTACCCATCCGCGACGAAATGATTCGGCTCGGTCAGTTTCTCAAGCTCGCGAACCTCATCGAATCGGGCGCGGAGGCCAAGGAAGTGATCGCCGACGGCATGGTTTCGGTCAACGGTGAGGTCGAGGATCGCCGTGGCCGTCAGCTTCGTGACGGCGATGTCGTCGAGATCGGCGGGATGGCCGCCAAAGTGGAAGCCCCCGCCTGATCCCGCGACTTCTGGCTAGCTTTCGCGAACGACGACGCCGTCCTGGTCGCTGTAAACGATCTCGCCGGGGTTGAAGGTGACTCCGCCGATTTCGATCGGCACGTTCTTCTCGCCCGAACCGGTTTGCGTGCTCTTGCGCGGGTTGGTGCCCAAAGCCTTGACGCCGATGTCGAGGGTGCGCAGGATCGCGGAGTCGCGGACGGCTCCGTTGACGATGACGCCTGCCCAGCCGTTGTCGACGCCGCGGCCGGCAATGATGTCGCCGACCAGCGCGGTGTGGATGCTCGCGTCACCGTCGACGACGAGGACTCCGCCGTTGCCCGGTTCACTGAGGGTCTGCTTCACGAGCAGGTTGTCCTGGAAGCACTTGATGGTCGTGATGGGGCCGGCAAAGACTTCACGTCCACCGAATTGGGTGAACTGCGTGTCGCAGCTACGGATGTCGGGTCCGATCTCGTCGGCAAGGTCAGCGGTCGCTACAGGCTCGGTCATGCCCCACAGGATAGTCGGCGAGGTTGGCGCCTAGTTGTCGTCGGGGAGTATGCCGTTCAGCACTATGTCGGCAAGAGAATCGGCAAACGGTCCCGGGTCCGAGACGTCACGAACCGACAGCGCGAAGATGGCTGCACCCGCCATGATGTCGAGAAGAGCGTCGGCGTCGACGCCGCTTCGGATGTCGCCGCGCTCTCTCGCCGCCTCGAGTCGACGGTTCAGCTCGACGCGGACTCCGGCCAGTTGCCGCACCACGAGAACGTCGCGTAATTCCGCGTTTGTTCGCACTTCGCTCATCAATCCGGGAGCAGCGGCTCGTGTGGCGGGAGCTGCGAACAGAGCAACCGCGCCGTGCACCAGCGCGCGGATCTGATCCGCGATCGTGCCCTCGGTGCCGAGTTCGGTGTCGATGTCCGCGCCCTGTTCGACGTCGAGTACGGGATAGATCGCGTCGTTGACGATGTGTGCCTTCGACGGCCACCGACGGTAGATGGCTGGACGCCCGACTCCCGCACGCGTGGCTATGGCGTCGATGGACGTGCCCGCGTACCCCTTTTCCTCCAACAGTTGCCTGGTCGCGTCCAGTACTGCGTCGTCGATTGCAGGGTTTCGCTGCGGGCCCAGGCGGTGCTGAGTTTCGGAATCTTTGGACATTTTGGGCAAATCCCTTGCGGTATCGCTGTGATGGCCGTTACATTCTGTCACGGCTTTAGTCGATACATATTGTATCGACAATCGGCACGTGCGCATCGGCGCCACCGAACCACGAGGAGTGGTGATGAACCTTCGAACCGAAACAGAAACCTCCGGCGAAGATCCCGACTACGCCGAATTTGCCAGGCCCGGCGAATCCCGCAACGACCCGGCGGAGATGCGGCGCAGCCTCGAAGGCTGGCTCGCGACCGTGCTGTGGCGAGGTTCGAAACCTTCCGTGACCTCGGTCGAGGTGCCGGCCGCGAACGGCATGTCCAACGAAACTGTGCTTTTCGATGCGACGTGGATCGAGGACGGGATTCGAGCCGAGCATCGCTTGGTCGCCCGTATCGCCCCGCGGGACAGTGCGGTACCGATCTTTCCGTCTTACAACCTGGACCAGCAGTTTCGGGTCATGAGCGCCGTCGCCGCTCACACGTCGGTGCCGATCCCGCGGGTGTACTGGTCCGAGAGCAACCCGGACGCGCTCGGCGGCGAGTTCTTCGTGATGGAACGGCGTGAGGGCGAAATCCCGCCCGATGTCATGCCGTACACGTTCGGATCCTGGCTCTCGGAAGCTTCGGCCGACGACTGTTCTCGACTCCAGCAGTCATCGGTCGGGGTGCTCGCCGAGCTACACGCTATGGCCGATCCGCACCTCGCACTCCCCGAGTTGTGCCGCGATGGTGCCGAACCGACTGGGGCAGAAGCACTTCGCGCGCACCTCGAGGACCAGCGGCGCTATTACGAGTGGGCAACAGCCGACGGACCAGGATCTCCTTTGATCGAGCGCGGTTTCGACTGGATCGAAGCGAACTTTCCCGTCGATGCCGGTTCCGCAGTGCTCTGCTGGGGTGACTCGCGGATCGGAAATGTCATCTACCGCGACTTCGAGCCGGCGGCGGTCCTCGATTGGGAGATGGCCACACTGGGGCCGCGTGAGCTGGACCTCGGCTGGATGATCTTCCAGCACAGGTTCTTCGAGGATCTCGCTGCCATGGCCGGACTCCCCGGAATGCCGGACTTCCTTCGTCGCGAGGACGTGGCAGAGGCCTACGGCTCGCTTTCCGGCCACCAGGTTGCGGATCTAGATTTCTACATCCTTTACGCCGCGCTGCGGCACGCGGTGATCATGTTCCGAGTCCAAAGCCGCGCAGTGGCTTTCGGTCAGGCCGAATTCCCCGACAACCCGGACGAGATGATCCTGCACCACAAAACACTCGAAGCCATGCTCGACGGCACCTATTGGGAGTCGCTCGCAACATCCCCGCTCACAACAGGAGATGCACGATGACACTGTCCCCGCTCGACGACTACCCGGTACATCAGATCGCCGAGACCATCCGCCACGTGGGCACCTCGGATCGAAACTTCTACGACCGCTACTACTTCAACTGCCATGCAGGCGTCGACGGCGACACCGAGCCACTGTTTCTCATCATCGGTCTCGGTCAGTACCCCAATCTTGGTGTATGCGACGGCTTTGCGGTTCTTCGGCGCGGCGATGACCACATAGTCTTCCGGGCATCTCGCGCCTTGGACGACGATCGTATGGACCTGTCAGTAGGCCCGTTGAGGATCGAGATCATCGAGGGCCTGCACCGCCTACGTGTGGTGTTGGACCCGAGTCCCGAAGCGCCGGACCTGAGCTTCGACCTCACCTTCGAGTCCGACGGCCCCGCCAATCTCGAGGCCAGACATTTCCATCGCCAGCTCGAACGAGTCACCTTCGATACTCAACGATTCGTGCAGACCGGAGCATGGTCCGGATCCTTGACCGTCGACGGCGACGCCATCCCGGTCACCCCGGAGACGTGGCGGGGTAATCGCGATCGGTCCTGGGGTGTGCGACCGGTCGGCGAAGCGGAACCGCCTGGACGCAAGGCAGATCCGGCGATAGCCGGCAGTCAGAACTTCTTCTGGATTTACTCGATCATGCAATTCGGCGACTTCACCATCGTCACGATCGTTCAAGAAGATCAGCAGGGACGCCGAATCCTCGAAGATGCGACTCGCGTCTGGGCGGACCGCTCGCGCGAGCCGGAGTGGTTGGGTCGACCGGACCACCAGCTCACCTTCATTTCCGGTACTCGCGAGGTGAAGAGCGGAACTCTGTACTTCCGGCGCCCCGGTGCACCAGGCGAATCCGACCACATCCTGGAGATCACCTGCGAACCGATACTGCCCAACTACATCGGTGTCGGCACGGGCTACGGACTCGAGCAGGATTGGCGCCACGGGATGTGGCAGGGCGAACTGGTGGTTCAAGGCCTGCGGGAAAAGGTTTCGGACATCGAATTGTGGAAGAAGATGCTGTGCCCGGTCGACAACCTGGCTCGGTTCACCCTCGTCGAGGACGGCGTAACCCGCACCGGGACAGGCCTGTTCGAGGTAGCAGTCATCGGACCTCACCAGCGATACGGATTTACCGGCATCGGTGATGTCGCTCCGTAACTCCAGATCACCACACCACAAATCCCAAACTGCAGAGAGAGGCACTGCCACATGTCCACACGCACACGAATGTTGTTCGCTCGCACTGCAAAGGCCGCCGCATTAGTCGTTACAGGTGGTCTGATGTTTGCTGCTCCCGCCACGGCAATCCCGCTCGACCTGGGCTCTCTCAACACAGGCTCGCTTGGAGCGGTCGATCTCGGCTCGCTCGATCCTGTCCTCGCGCCGACACCGAATTTGGCCTCCGTGGCCAACTTTCGCGACGTCGCCGGCAACGACGGTAGGGGATACACCACCGTCGACGGCTCACACCTCAAGCGCGGCGTCATCTACCGGTCCAATGCGCTGACCGCGACCACCGACGCAGACAAGACGACACTCACCGGCCTCGGACTTGCCGACGCCTATGACCTGCGCGGCGCAACCGAGATCTCCAACCCGTTCATCGGTGGCGCGGACAAACTCCCGGACGGTGTGACGTACACGAACATCCCCATCGAGTTCAAGGATCTCACCCAGCTCGCGACGACGATCAAGTCGCCGGAGGAGGCCAAGCAGTTCTTGGTCGACACCAACCGCAGTTTTGTCACCGATCCCGTTCGCCGTGCCGGCTTCAAGCAGGTCCTCTCGGACATCGCTGCGAGTGACGGGGTGCAGTTGTTCCATTGCACCTCAGGCAAGGACCGCACGGGTTGGACCGCGATGTTGCTGCAGTCCATCGCCGGTGTCCCCGCCCAGACGATCATGGACGACTATCTGTTGAGCAACACCTACCTTCAGGCGACCAACGAGAAGATCCTTGCGCAGATCTCTCAGGCCCTGAGCCCGCAGGTAGCGACCAATCTCGAACCGGCCCTAGGTGTCGACGCTTCGTACCTGGAAGCTGGACTCGCGCAGATAGCCAGCGATTACGGAACCGTCGACGGTTATCTCACCGAAGGTCTCGGACTCACTGCGGACACGATCGCACTTCTGAAGGCCAAGCTCGTCGACTAGTTGCGGGCCGCTAAAACGCTTGAACGAACGAGTACCAGTCGCCGTCGAACTCCTGGTATCCGATCTCGCCGTCGCGGCGGGGCTTGCCGAGATATGGTGCGCCGTCGGGTAAGTACGCCAATCCGATCGAATCGATCAGACCGCCCTCGATGTGGAAGCGACACCCGTTGCCGACGGGCCAGACCTGCAGGACCCGGTAGACGCCAATTGTTCGGTTTTCCAACGACTTCTGGCAATCCGCGGCCACTGCTTCGAGCGAATCTTTCGACAATGCAAACGCAACATGCGAAGGGACGGACAAGGTCACGAGCGCACCGGTGACGAGCACGATCACCGGCGCGATCGTGCTCAAACGCAGAGTTTTGTACTTCATCCAGCCAATCAGGCTGAGTATCAACCACACTCCGCCCAAACCGAGCAGTACTGAGGCTGCGAGCGCAAAGAACGGAAAGTACACAACCGGCGGCATGAAGGACCACACGATGACGCCGCATGTGAGAGTGACAAGCACTGCGGTGACAATCGCTGTCACCTTCCACCAGGATGCCGGACCTCCACGCTCAGTTGTCGGATCACCGTCAGTCATCGGACAACCCTTGCACAACGCGGTAACTGCGGAGCGGCAACGAATGGAATTGTTCCACTGATTTACGTCGGGGTCGTCCTGCGTGGATCCGAAAATTGAACACTTTCGGCCCGGTCAGTGCGCTGACGCCTGAGGGTATGGTCGGATTGTGAACCAGGATCTGATCATTCGCCGCTACGTATCCTCGGATGAGGATGTGGTCGTCGACTTGTGGTCGCGCGCTGCCCGTGAAGCCCACCCGTTCCTTGCGGGTGAGGGAACGGGCGAACGGGAGCAGAAGATGCGAGAGGTTTATCTGATTCAGGCCGACAATTGGGTCGCTGAGCACAACTCCGCTGTCGTTGGACTGTTGGGAATGATCGGCTCCGAAATCGGGGGACTGTTCGTCGCGCCGGCGTCACAAGGGTTGGGCGTCGGGCGGGCGTTGGTCGAACACGCCACAACCATGCACGGCGAGGTGACACTCGAGGTCTACACCCTCAACGATCGCGCCCGCAGGTTCTATGCGCTGATGGAGTTCGAAGAAGAGGGGCGTCGACACGACGCCGAGACGAACCATGAATTGATCACCCTGCGTCGCGCGGGTCGAGGCTCTTCCCTTTCCCAGGCATGAGAATTACGGATCAGCCCAGCACGGGCCTGACATTGTGCACAGATCTGGCGGCTACCGATTGGCTGGTCGATCAGGATCTTCCTTGGTATCAGTTGGCGGGGCGCGGCCCGATCGGATTTCCGAAGTATGCGCGCTTACGGTTCATCCCCGATCCGAGCTTTCCCGGTCAGAAATCCAATGATGTCGACTTCGATCAAACCGGGCCGGAAGAGAAAGTGCTGATCGGCTTCGCCCTGGATGTGTTGTCCAGTTACACAACCACACCCGACGAGTGCTATTTCTGCATGTGGACCGGGTGGGGGTCGGCAGTCGGTGATGACGTTCCGCGGTTCGAGATCCCCAATCGTGACTACTGGCTCTTTCGTGGAACGCTTGCCGACTACGCCGATTGGAGCGTGGAAAACTCAGCTCGTTGGCCGTGGGGTTCTTCCCCTGATCCGGCCTTCATCTGGCCGGCTGATCATTCCTGGTGCATAACCAATGATGTCGATCCACATTTCGCGACCATTGCGGCCCCCGAGGAGGCCATCATTCGAATTGTGGCTGATTCGCGGATCGACGCCGTGCTCGACGACCCGGATATCGATCCGCCGTATTGGCACTGACGCCCGATCACTTCCAAGTCTCGAGTTCGACTACCAGCGTGTTCCAGCGGACGCCGAAATCGGTAGGTACCCAACTCGTCTCGCAGTACACCGTCGGCCCGTCGAAGACGACGTTGAAGAGACCGGGATGAATTGTCGTCAAGAGTGTTTCGTGTTGAACGAGGTGGCCGGGCCGCTCTTTCACCCGCACGCGCCCGGTGGGCTGAGTGCGGTATCGAGTCCAGAGGTAGCGATCCCACACCAGGCAGCCTCTCAACCGCGTCTTGCCGACGGCTCCGACATCGTCGCCGATCAGTGTCGTAAATCCGTTTCTGAGATGGGCTATGTGCTCAGTGCGGCCGTCGATTGTCACGGTCGCGATGCGTGCATCGATTTCGCAGCAGACCTCGGCGGGAAGGTCCAACATTTCGGGACTGGCCCAATAGGTCGTCGGTTCGCAAGTATCGCCAGGCATGGGGGTGTCGCGCCACGGTTCGAGATCCTCGAGCATCCAGAGTTGCGCCACCGTGCAAGTATCCCAGGTGCTTACGCTTGGGCCTGCTGGTCTGCCTGCAGGTGCTTGACCGGGCATCCCGTGGGGAAGGTGCCGAGGTCTTCGACCTTGTAACCGTTCGGGTAGCTGCGGATGTTGGGCAGCTCGCGGGCGAATTTCCGCTTCGTACGCACGGGGAAGAACCGCAGCAGGCGCGCGCGGACCTTCAGCGCACCGCGTGAGACGACGCGCATCGCAGTGCTCGGGTGCTTGTAGTGGAAGGCGTCGAGTAGGTGATCGTCCATGAGCGCGAAGGCGAATCCCTTGACCAGAGCCTTTGGTGCCAGGTTGTTGGGCGGGAAGGTGCACATCAGGTCGAGGGTGGAATCAGCGACGGCTCGGGCGCCGGGATCGAATGAAAAGTGTTCGCGCTCATAGTCGTCGAGAAGTTTGACGAAGCCCTCGTAGGTGTCCGGCGTGTCTTTGATGTTCATGTACCGACCCAGGTGGCGGTAATAATTCGTCGACCCGACGATCTCGTTGTCGGTCATCTTCCGCCAGCCGTACTCGTCGAGCCATCTGACCGGCGTGACGACGAAGGTGGCCAGGACATAGAGCATGTCGTCGTTGGAGATGTCGTACGAGCCGTGCATCTGATTCATTCGACGCACGCTCTTGCGGCCTTCGGTGCTGCTGAGGCCGTGCTCGAGGATGGCGTCGAGGATCAGGCTGGTGTCGTCGTAGCGCTTCTGAACCTTGTCGGTGAACTCGCCTGTGGAGAAGAGGAGCTTGCCGATCGAGGGGACAGCGTATGTGCGGAACAGTGCGAAGCTGAGCGCCTGATTGATGTCCCAGGGAAACTCTTGCGCCGCGAGAATGCGCGACATCTCTTCGTAATCGGTTTCGGGATCGAGTTGATCCGTGCGACTGCGGAGGTCGTAGCGCTTCATCTGAACACTCCCTGGGACTGGTCTGCGCGCGGCAGAGATAGGTGTGAGCTGCACCACCGACTGTAGTTCTGACAACACGCGTTGTCTAGGGGGTGTGAATAGTCGTCTTTCCTTCGTTTCGGGCGTTGTACCAGGGGTATCCGGAAAGTGTTGTCGACCCGAGGAGCAGCTATGAGCGTCACACGCACGGCCGGGGTTTTTGCGGCCATCGGACTACCGATTGCCGCGAGCGTCATGTTCGCCGGAGTCGCCTCGGCTGATCCGCCCCACCCTTTCGGCGGCGCCGCCGTCACTATCGGGTGCCCGAATCAGGGGTCACTGGCCTCGTTGACCGGGCTCACCGGCCAGTCCGGACCAGAGTCCAATCCGCCCATCGCCAAGGGTGATATTCGCTTCGATTCGTTCCCGGCCGCTGCACCCATCCCGGCGGCGGGTCAGGTGACTGTTGCTTGGGTCAACACCGACACGGGCAAGTCCGGAATCGTCGACCTGGTCGGTACCTATCCGTACCTGTCCGCGACGGTGAACACCGGCGTCGGCAATGTCGTTGCGACGGCGTTCGGTTCGATCAACTGGGGCAGTAGCCCCATCTGCCAGTCGAATCCGACGATCGGCAGGTTCATAGCCTGATCTTGAGCCTGATCGTCACAGCCTGAACGGGCACAGGGTTGGCGGTATCGCGTGATTATCTGTCATCTCGGAGATACCGCCGGGTCCGCCCCATCCCATATTCTGAAACATGTTAGGTGAAAGCATATTTCAGGGATGGAAAAGGTGGCGACGTGAACGGGTCGAGCGCGCGTCAGTTGATGAGCCAGATGCTCGTCGAAAAACGAAACAGTCTTGCGCCCGAAAAGTTCGGCATGCGCTGCGAGGGTGCTCGCCGAATGCACGGCCTCAGTCGGCGCGATGTCGCGCAGATTGCCGACATCAGCTTCAATCACTATCAGCGGCTGGAACAGGGTACGTCCGTTGGTGTTTCGGCTCCGGTTATCGTGAGGATCTGCGACGCCTTGTTGATGGAAGACGACGAGAAGGCGCGCATGCTGGCATTGCACCAGGTATGGGCGCGCCCTCGTCGACCGCTGGCTGGATCCCGAGTTGCCGGATCTCAGGCTGCCGGTGAAATCTCCGGCAGGCAGCGGGCCCGTTCGTCCGGCGTGTAGAAGAAACTCCCGGCGCTCACCGGAGCGCACGGGGCAGCAAATGCTGTCTCGCGCTCGTTGTAGAGCATTCGGACCAGACGCTTACCCTCCGGTCCGGCGTAGACGTCCCACTGCACGTTCGCAGCCATCGGGCTGACCTGTGATCCGCGCCAGGGGTTGTTCGCATAGGTGTAGAGGTCGCCCTCCGCCTGCGAGACGGTGCTTCCCGGCAGTTTCAAGAGTGCTGCGAAGGGGATGATCGTTTCTGCGTGTGCAAACCGGAAATCCGCTCCCGGGACGGCGTCGTCGCCGGTATGTTTCTGCAGGCCGCGCAGGAACTCGTCGCGCAGGACAGTTGCCATCCGGTAGGTGACGTCTTCACCGGTGAAGCCCGGGCCCTTGGCGTAGAAGTCCTCGGCATCGTTCGTGTATGCGAGCCACTGCGCGTCAGCAGGTTCGATGAACCGCTCGAAATTCCACTTGCCTTCTTCGGCCATGCCCGGAGTGAGGATGTACGTGTTGTACAGCATGTACGCGGCGTCGACTTCGTTGTCGATCGTGCTGGAACCCTTGCCACGGTCGACGAGTGAGAACTCGCCCGCACTCAGCCGGTTCACGAAGTCCTCCGAGTAGAGCCTGAGCATCATGTGCCGCGAGACTTCGCGGGTGCGGGGAAGATCGGCGATCTGGTCGTCGACGGCTTTCAGTCGAGGATCGGACTCTTCGTAGTCCTTGTAGTCGGCGTTTGCATCCGAGTCGTGGAAGTAGAGAAGGTCGGCATCCGTGGTCACCGGTGCAACATCGCCGGCGACGGCTGGAAACGCACCGGTCAGCCCTTGCGCGAAGTTCTCGGCGCTGTCCACGGCACGGTCCACACCCGACGAGGTCAAGGTGATGGTGCCCTGTTGCGCTGCGATGGCGTCGAACAGTTGGGGGAGGCGTTCAGTGACCCGCGCGCCGAGCTGTCTGTGTTCGGTGATCCCGCGTCCGCTGAGGTTGCCGTACCCCAGCTTCTTGTTGGCGGCCATGAGATCACGGAGGGCCGGGCCGAATTCCTTGCCGACGGGAGTCAATGCGTTCTCGGCTTCGGCGATTTCCCACAGCTGCAGGCTCAGGTCGTCGTACTTCAGGCTCGACAGTGCTCTGGAACCATGGCGCGCAACACTTTCCGTGTACACGGGGGAGTATCCCGTCGGCGGCGCCTGATAGTCGGCGATGCGCTGGCCGGGAGTGTAGGGCGTCTTGGACGTGAAGCCGCCGTCGCTGACGGTTGGTATCTCTGTCGAACCGGAGCTCGAACCGGCGTCGAGCGAACCGAACGGTGACGCCGTGGCGATGGACTGGACGCTGCTGGTGACAAGCACTAGTCCGACAGCGCCGGCAGCGGCCAGCACGCCGAAGCGTGAGCTTCGCATGGTGAGTTGATCCTCTCCGTCGGTGCCGAGGTGACACGACGGAAGGAAAGTTAGAACAGCTAAGCGTCCGAATTGCACCTATTTGCCCATGTGCAGATGGACGCGGGGTTACAAGTTTCGGATTCGCAGAGCTCAGGAGGGTTTGGCGGCAATCCCGATCGACACGGAGAGCGACAACGCGATGAGGGTCATGGCCAGCCACTGGTAGCTCTTGGGCGTGGGCTGCTTCTTACGTCCGAACTTGCTCACTGATGTCTCCCGTTTGTCCGTGGGTACTCAGCACATATTACTGTTCCATTACCCCAATGGCGCGGTCGACCGGAAACTGTGCGCGATCAGACAGCAGGCGGACCGCGAAGTCCGCCCGCTGCCCCGCGATCAAGAGATCGTGCGCAGTTCCCGTCGCAGTATCTTGCCGGTGACGGTCTTGGGCAGTTCCTCCACCAGCACCACGGAGCGTGGGTACTTGTACGCCGCCATCCGCTGCTTGCAGTGATCGATCAGATCTTCCGGGGTGACGGACGCCCCCGCGACGAGGCTGACAAACGCCTTCACCGTCTCACCGCGGTATTCGTCGGCGATCCCGACGACTGCCGCCTCACGGACTGCGGGGTGCTCGGCAAGAACGTCCTCGACCTCGCGTGGCCACACCTTGTAGCCGGACGCGATGATCATGTCCTTCTTACGGTCGACGACGTAGAACCAGCCGGCTTCGTCCATGAACCCCACGTCGCCGGTGTGGAACCACCCGTCGCGAATGGCCGACGCACTCTCCTCCGGCTTGTTCCAGTAACCGCGCACCACCTGTGGACCTCGGACGACCAGTTCGCCGATCTCTCCGATCGGCAGGATCGCACCGCCCTCGTCTTCGATGCGGACCACGGTGTTGGGTACGGGAACGCCGACAGACAGTGCTCCGGATGTGGGGTCGACCGGCGTATCCGCACCAACGGGAACGGCATGGGTCGGCGAGGTGGTCTCGGTCAGCCCGTAGATGTTGTGCAGCGCAGCACCGGTCATGGCGCGGACGGCCTCGGCGGCAGTCGGCGAGATGGGTGCGCCGCCGGAATACAGCAACCGCATGGAGGTGAAGTCTTCGGGCGCGCAACCCGGAGTGTTGAGCAGTGCGGTGAACGCAGTGATGGCGCCGACTGTGAATGTCGGGCGGTGCTCACGAATCGCGTCGAGCATCACCTCGGGCTGGAAGCGATAGGCAAGCACCAGCGGCATTCTCGCCAGGACGGACACCGCGATGTGACCGATCAACCCCGTGATGTGGAAGAGCGGTGCAACTCCGAGAACCGTGTCTTTCGGGGTGAGCCCCAACCAGTCCCGGTACACCTGGGCGTTGAAGGTCATATTCGCGTGAGAGGTCATCGCTCCCTTCGGCGGACCGGTGGTTCCCGACGTATACGTCAGTACCGCAATGTCTTCCGGTGCAGCGTCAGTGGTGATCGGATCGCCGAGACGATGTTCGTCGATCAGCGTCGCAAGATCGTCGGTACCGAGATCCTTCTTGACGATTCCGTCGAAAATCCTCGGATCGTTGCGACTTTGATACTCGAGTTCCGAGGTGGTGATAACTCGCCTGACCGGCGAGTCGGAGACGACATTGCGGCCGACGGACTCGTAGAGCCCCTCGAGAGCGATCAGAACCGCTGCTCCGGAATCTTCGAGTTGGTATCCCAGTTCTCGTTCACGGCTCATGGGATTGATCGAGACTGCGACGCCGCCGGCTTTCCAGATTCCGGCGAGCGCAAGCACGAACTGCGGAACGTTCTGGAGGAACAGAGCGACGCGGTCACCCTTCACCAGTCCACCGGCTCGGAGTGCTCGGGCCAGCGCGTCACTCTGCTGATCCAGTTCGGCGTAACTGAGTTGACCGTCGAAGTACTTCACAGCCGTGGCGTCCGGATCAGAGCGGACCGCCGCTGCCAACATTTCGAGCATCGTGGGGTGTTCGACGTCGATGTCGGGGGGAACGTCGTTGCGGTACAACGCCAACCAAGGGCGATCTTCGTATGTCATTTGATGGCAACCGGATTCACGGGAGAGCCGCTGGCCTTGGCAACCTTGAGTGGTGCGGCGACGTACAGGAACGTGTACTGGCCGTCGGACGCGCAGTCCGCGGCCAGCTTCTCCAGATCGCAGATCTCGGTGAACACCACACCGAGGTTGCGCATCAATGCGTTGTGGAGAACCAGTGCCACACCGTTTTCGGGGTCGGTGGTGACCTCGTTAGCAATGGTGTCGGTGACGAGGTTCGGAATCTCCATGTCCTGGAACCACTGGACGAGTTCGGGGCTGTAGATCAAGCCGGGCTCGCAGAAGCCCTCGTAGAAGGCTTCGCCCTGGTCGAAGAACAGCTTGAGGAAGTTGGTGCGGATGACGAGAATGTCACGCTTCTCGATGGTGACGCCCTGCGCTTCGGCACAGGCCAAAAGATCATGGTGCGTGAAGGTTTCGGCCTTGTCGAGGTTCTCCTTGCCGCGGAACTTCGCCATGTCGAGAAGTACTGCGCGTCCGACGACGCCACGGTCGGCAATCGGTTCGACGCTGGCCTTCTCCAGGCCGCCGACAGTGGTATCAGCGGAGTATCCGTTCCACAGGGCGCCGTCGTACCAGACGTGGCCGAGTGCGTCGTACTGCGTCGAGCCCTGCAGGAACGCGTCGATCTTGTCGTCCGCGTAATGCAGGCCGCCGGGGAAGTTGGGGGCGTCGTCGCCGTCCCAGCTGCTCTCGTCGAAGATCTGTGTGCGCTCGGCAGGGCTGCGTCCCGGCCACACCGGATCACCCTTGGGGTCGCCGATGAGCCGTTGAAGCGTGAACACGGAACCCTGCTTGATGGTTCCGACGCCACGAAGCACCTGTCCGGCGTCGAGGTAGTTCAGTGAACCGACCTCGTCGGACTCTCCCCACTTGCCCCAGTTGCTGGGCGCGTCGCGCAGGAGTTCTCCAAGATATGGCGCCTCGGTCATGGTGATTCGATCCTCTCGCTACCGACACCGAACGATCGCTCGGGCGGACCTGGGTCTTTGTGATCCACATCATGTTCAGGCCGATAACTAGTAGTCAACACGTTCATAGATTTCCGTGGTCATCGCATTGTTGGAAATCCAATGTTCGGTAATACTGAACACTGTGACCGAATTTGAGAATGCTGTCCTGATCGGGGCGTCGATCCGGCAAGCGCGGCGTCACAGCGGGCTCTCGCTGCGTGAATTGGCCAGGCGTCTCGATGTCAGCCCGGCTACCCTCAGCGCTGTCGAGACCGGAAAGACCAGAGTCAGCGTCGACCGGTTGGCGGCAATCGGCGGGATTCTCGGAGTGCGTTTCGACGCTCTGCTCCCGGCTGCGATAGTGCGTCCGCCGGAACAGCCGCGATGGGGAGGCGACGACGCCGACCCGGACGCACATTTTCGCCCGAACGAGTGGCGAAGGTTCGGTCCGAGTTCGTTCGATCCGGTGTTGGCTGCAGCGCTCGCGGAGATGGTGAAGACCGGATATCACGGCGCTGCGATGCGTGAGATCGCCAAACGTGCGCAGATGAGTGTTCCGGGTCTGTATCACCACTATTCCAGCAAGCAACAGATGTTGGCCGAAATTCTCGACCTCACCATGGCTGAACTGAACACGAGATCGTTGGCGGCTATCGACGAGGGCGAAAGTCCCTCCGAAAGGCTGGCTTTCCTCGTCGAATGTGTGACCTTGTTCCATATCTATCGGCGTGATCAAGGATTCCTCGGCGCCAGCGAAATGCGCAGTCTCACAGCCGAGAACAGGTTGCGCATCACGGAATCACGCAACTACCAGCAATGGTTGATGACGAAGCAGGTGGACGACGGAATCGCCGCCGGTGTGTTCGAGACGGATCGGCCGAGACAGGCCGCGCGTGCGATTGTCGTGATGTGTGTCTCTGTCGCGCAATGGTATCGGCCGAGCGGACCACAAACGCCCGAGGAAATTGCACGCGACTACGCGCGTTTTGCACTGGATCTGGTGCGCCTTCAGCGACCGTGACGGACGTCATCCGGTTCGGGTGATGCGCCAGCGGGCAAAGGGGTCCATGCTTGGAAGGTATCCGTACCGCGACTCGAGTAAGGAACGAAACCCAATGTCTTCCAAGCTGTCTCACAAGGCCTACATGATCGGTGCCGGCATCGGAAACCTCTCGGTTGCCGTCTATTTGATTCGAGACGGTGAGTGGAGCGGTGAGGACATCACCATCATGGGGCTGGACATGCATGGAGCGAACGACGGCGAATCTGCCGCTACCTTCCAGCACCAGTACGGTCATCGCGAGCTGGGCAACGACGCGGGCTTCATCAATCGTGGCGGTCGCATGCTCAACGAGGAGACCTATGAGAACCTCTGGGACGTGCTGAGTGTGGTTCCGTCGCTGGACAACCCGGGAAAATCGGTGACGGATGACATTCTCGATTTCGACCACGCGCATCCAACGCACGACGTCGCACGATTGATCGATCGCGACGGTATTCGCAACAAGGGTGAAAACGACTACAAGCACATGCAATTCGACAACAAGGATCGGTACTTGTTGACGAAGCTGATGACGATGCCGGAGTCGGACGAGGCAAAACTCGACGACATCAGTATCGAGCAGTGGTTCGAGGACACTCCGCACTTCTTCACCACCAACTTCTGGTACATGTGGGAGACCACATTTGCTTTCAAGCGGGTGAGTTCGGCGATGGAGCTTCGCCGGTACATGAACCGAATGATTCTCGAGTTCAGTCGCATTCAAACTCTTGCCGGTGTCACCAGATCCCCGTACAACCAGTACGAGAGCATCATCTTGCCGATGCGGGCCTTCCTCGAAGGCAAGGGCGTGAAGTTCGTCAACGAACTGAAGATCACGGAGTTCGTGTTCAAGGACACCCCGCTACGAGACGAGATCATCGTGACGGGACTCGATTACGAAAACGTCCGCACCGGTGAGAAGGGCAGAATCGACGTGGCGGAGGGCGATTTCGTCTTCGACACCAACGGCAGCATCACCGACAGTTCTTCGATCGGCGATCTCGACACGCCGATCGTCGAAGACATGAGATACGCACCGAGTGCGCTGCTGTGGAAGCAGGCCACCGAGCATTTCTACGATCTCGGGAATCCCGACAAGTTCTTCGGGGACCGGGCGCAGAGTGAGTGGACCAGCTTCACCGTCACCACTTCGTCACACGAGCTCATCAACGAGATTTCCCGAATCACCAAGCAGCTCCCCGGAAATGCGCTCAACACATTCGTGGACTCGAACGTGCTTCTCTCGATCGTGGTCCACCATCAGCCGCACTACCACGCGCAGAAGGAGAACGAAGGAGTCTTCTGGGGTTACTGTCTGTTCCCGCGCAAGGACGGCGACTACGTGAAGAAGCCGTTCATCGAGATGACCGGGCGGGAAATGCTGGAAGAGACGCTCGGACACCTCGAGGCGCTCGACGAGAGCGGTGCGCTCGCCGCGCGTCGACAAGAGATTATGGACAGCGTCGTGAATTCGATTCCCAGCCATATGCCTTACGCCAGTGCGCTGTTCAATCGGCGCGCCGTCGGCGACCGGCCGCTGGTGGTGCCGAAGCACTCCAAGAACCTGGCGTTCATCAGTCAGTTCGCGGAGATGCCGTTCGACATGGTGTTCACCGAGCAGTACTCGGTGCGCTGCGCTCAGGTAGCCGTCTACAAGTTCCTGGGGATTCCAGAAGACAAGCTCACCAAGATGCATCACTACGAGAAGGATCCGAAGGTCCTCGCCAAGGCCGCAGTGACGATGTTCCGCTGAGGGGTGCTCAGCGACCGTGCCGCTTCTCGTAGTCCTCGCGAGTGCGATCGGCACGGCGCTGGGCCTTCTCGTCGAGCAGTTCGGGATCGAGTCCGTGGCTCAGCAGGCGGTGACGGCGGTAGATGGTCCCGAGCGCCACGACGAAGTACGCGAGCGGGATGAGCAACAAGGCCATCATGGCCAAGGGAATCCAGATCGGTCCCGGGATCAAGAGGAACAGCAGAAGGATCAGCGTCGCCGGCACGGTGAAGCGGATGATGTAGCGGGCCTGGGCGCCCGGGCCGACGAGATCGTTCCGTACCCAGTCCTGATACCGGTCGGGGAGCGTCTTCCCCAGGAGGTATCCGCAGTACTGAGGAAAGTTCGGGCGAGTCTGTTCGGCCATGGCATCCAGGATAGTGCCTGGTACTGCCGCTTACACCGGTGCCTTGAACGTGCGTCGGTAGGCGCTCGGTGAAACGCCGAGGGCCTCGTTCATGTGTTGACGCATGGATGTCGCAGTCCCGAAGCCGGTTCGAGCAGCAATCGCATCGATCGACAGATCGGATTCCTCCAGTAGTTCCCGCGCCCGATCGACGCGTCTGCTGGTCAACCAGCGGTTCGGTGTGGTTCCGACTTCGTCGCGGAATCGACGGCTGAACGTGCGGACGCTCATGTTGGCGCGCGTCGCCAGGTCCGCCAGGGTGATCGGGTCGTCGAGATGTTCGAGGGCCCAGTGCCGAGCGTCGGCAGTCGATTCCGAAGGCTTGTCGGCCAGGGGGCGTCGGATGTACTGAGCTTGGCCACCGTCGCGCCACGGCGGTACGACGCAACGCCTCGCGACGGTGTTCGCCACTTCCATGCCGTGGTCACGCCTGACGATATGCAGGCAGAGGTCGACTCCCGACGCCACCCCGGCCGAGGTCAGGATGTGGCCTTCGTCGACGAACAGCACGTCCGGATCCACGTTCACCTTGGGATAGACACGCTGGAAATGGTCGGTGTTGCGCCAGTGCGTCGTGGCGCGGAGTCCGTCGAGCAAACCCGCCGCGGCGAGGATGTACGACCCGGTGCAGATCGAGACCAGCCGAGTGCCCGGCCGGATGTGTTGGAAAGCTGCGGCCAACTCGGGGGAGAGGTAGCCGTCTTCGTAGGCCGGACCCAACTCGTACGACGCGGGGATGACGACGGTGTCGGCGGTGGCGAGCAACTCGCTCCCGTGGTCGACCGAGATGCTGAAGTCTGCGTCGGTCTGCACGGGATTGCCGTCGACGGTGCACGTCAGGATCTCGTACAGCGGCCGATCCTCGACGTCGAGGGCACGTCCGAAGATGCGCGCCGGGATGCCGAGTTCGAAGGGGATGACTCCATTCAGAGCCAGTACGACGACGCGATGCGGACCAGACATGGCTTGATTCTTTCATATATTGGCAATCTGGCCACTGTTCTCCATCGAATCCGAACTGCAGAATTCTCTCTGTGACTTCTGAGACCGCTCTCCCCGAATCAGGCCAACAGCAGGTGAGCCCGCCGCGCTTTCACCGCGCCTGGTCCGTCGCGATCGTGGCATTCCTGGCGTTGGTCGGTGCGGCGAGCTTCCGCGCTGCCCCATCGGTGCTGATCGATCCGCTGCACGAGGATTTCGGGTGGTCGCGCGCCAGCATCTCGGCGGCCGTCTCGGTCAACCTGATTCTGTACGGGTTGACCTCGCCGTTCGCTGCTGCCTTGATGGAAAGGTTCGGCATCCGGGCGGTTGTCACTTCGGCGTTGGCGCTCATCTCGCTCGGCAGTGGTCTCACCATCTTCATGACCTCGAGTTGGCAGCTCATTCTGCTGTGGGGTGTCTTCGTCGGTCTCGGTACCGGTTCGATGGCGCTGGCGTTTGTCGCCACCGTCGTCGATCGCTGGTTCGTCGAGAAGCGTGGTCTCGTGACCGGCATCCTGACGGCCGGTGGTGCTGCCGGTCAGCTGGTGTTCCTTCCGGTCCTGGCGAAGATCGCCGAAACGTACGACTGGAAGAGCGTCGCCTTCACAGTTTCGTTTGCCGCACTGGCCGTTGTGCCGTTCGTTCTGCTGTTCCTGCGTAACTATCCGTCAGACGTGGGTACGACGCCTTACGGCGCGCCCGCCGATTACGCCCCACCAGCCAAGCCTGTCTACCAGCGCGGCGGTGCCGGAGGCCGGGCGATCTCGGTGCTGGTGATGGCGTCGAAGACCAAGGTGTTCTGGCTTCTCGCCGGTACCTTCGCGATCTGCGGCGCGAGCACCAACGGCCTGATCGGCACGCACTTCGTCCCGGCGTCGCACGACCACGGAATGCCGATCACGACGGCCGCGTCCCTCTTGGCGTTGATCGGAATCCTCGACATGGTCGGCACCATTGCTTCGGGTTGGTTCACCGACCGGATGGACTCGCGAAAACTTCTCGGCATCTATTACCTGTTCCGCGGAATCTCGCTGCTCTTCCTGCCGCTGCTGCTCGCGAACACTGTGAATCCACCGATGATCGCGTTTGTCATCTTCTACGGGCTCGACTGGGTGGCGACGGTTCCGCCGACCGTCGCGCTGTGCCGTCAACACTTCGGCGCCGACGCCCCCATCGTGTTCGGTTGGGTGCTGGCATCGCACCAGATCGGTGCGGGTCTGGTGGCCTTCTTGGCCGGTCTCGTTCGTGATCAGATCGGCTCATACGACGCTGCCTTCTTGGTGGCCGGCGCGCTCTGCGCGATCGCCGCAGTCATGTCGTTGTTGATCGCAAAACGTCCGAAAGAGGCAGTATTGGTTGACTCTGTCTGATTCGGCACTGTGATCGGTACCACCGACGGGGTAAGTTGTGTGTAACTCCAAGAACTACTCACCAGTAGGGGTACTGAAATGCCTGCTCCGTCCGCTGCGACCTTCTCGCGGCTCGCCGAACTGATCGCCATCGACAATGTTGCCGATCGCCCGACGAAGTCCATCACCGAGGTGTTCACCGGCAAGGAGCTGGCGACCATCCCCGTCGGCACCGCCGACGACGCACTTGCGGCCATCGCCCGTGCCCGCGTCGCCCAGAAGGAATGGGCCAAGCGCTCCGTCCTCGATCGCGCCGCCGTCTTCCACCGCTACCGCGATCTCATCCTCGAGAACCGCGACGCCCTCATGGACATGGCTCAGGCCGAGACCGGAAAGTCGCGTACCGCAGCTCAGGAAGAAGTCCTCGACATCTCGATGACGTCGCGTCACTACGCACGTGTGGCGCCGAAGCTGCTGCGCCCGCGTCGCGTCTCCGGCATGCTCCCGGGTCTGACGAAGACCGTCGTCCGCTACCAGCCCAAGGGCGTAGTCGGCGTCATCTCGCCGTGGAACTACCCGATGACGCTGGCCGTGTCCGACGCCATCGCCGCGCTGCTCGCCGGTAACGCCGTTGTCCTCAAGCCGGACAGCCAGACGCCGTACTGCGCGCTCGCCTGCGTCGAACTGCTCTACAAGGCGGGTCTGCCTCGCGACCTCTTCGCCGTGGTTCCCGGGCCGGGCTCCGTCGTCGGCACCGCCCTGGTTGAGAACACCGACTACCTCATGTTCACCGGTTCCACCGCGACCGGTCAGCTCCTCGCCGAGCAGGCCGGCCGTCGACTGATCGGCTTCTCCGCCGAACTCGGTGGCAAGAACCCGATGATCGTCGCGGCCGGCGCAGACCTGCGCGAGGTCACCGACGCCGCTGTGCGTGCGTGCTTCTCCAACTCCGGTCAGCTGTGCATCTCCATCGAGCGCATCTACGTCGAAGAGTCCATCGCACCCGAGTTCATCCGCATGTTCGGTGACCGCGTCAAGAAGATGAACCTCGCCGCCGGATACGAATTCGGAATCGAGATGGGCAGCCTCGTCTCCGAGGCGCAGGTCAAGGCAATCTCCGCTCATGTCGACGACGCAGTGGTCAAGGGCGCCACCGTCATTGCCGGTGGAAAGGCCCGGCCGGACATCGGACCGCTGTTCTACGAGCCCACCCTGCTCACCGGGGTTCCCGAAGACGCCGAGTGCTACCGCGACGAGACCTTCGGGCCGCTCGTCTCGATTTACCCCGTCAAGGACGTCGAAGAGGCCATCGCTGCGGCCAACGACACCGAGTACGGCCTCAACGCCAGTGTGTGGGCTGGAAGCAAGGCTGCCGGCGAAGCCATCGCAGCGCGCATCCACGCCGGCACCGTCAACGTCGACGAGGGTTACGCACCCACCTGGGGCAGCACCGCAGCACCGATGGGCGGTATGGGTGTCTCGGGCGTCGGTCGTCGTCACGGCGCCGAGGGGCTGATCAAGTACACCGAACCGCAGACCGTTGCCACCACTCGCGTCATGAATCTCGGTGGACCGCGCGGACTTCCGGCCAAGGTGTGGGCAAAGCTCATGCCTCACGCCATCAAGATCATGTCCTGGGTTCCGGGCCGGTAACGGGTGGAAACCGCCAGCGCGTACATCGAGGCAACGCCGGTATCGGTGTGGAAGGTTGTCAGCGACATCGAAGGTATGGGTCGCTTCAGTCCTGAAAATACCGGTGGAACATGGACTTCCGGAACTCCGGGCACTGTGGGTGCAAAGTTCAAGGGCACCAACAAGCATGGTCTGATTCGGTGGAGCACGCACTGCACGGTGGTCGACGTGGTCGACTGCCGGAGGTTCTCCTTCGAATCGGACGAGCCGAAGGCCCGGTGGACATATGTGCTCGAGCCTTCGGGAACGGGCACCGTGCTTACCGAGACTCGTGAGATCTATGCGACGCCTGCGCTTTACGTGCGCATGATGTCGGGTAGCGGCCTACTCGGTCGGGGTCGAGATCAGCTGATGCAGACCGGAATGGAAACTACTCTGGCGCGCATCAAGGCGTTTCTGGAGAGCTAGAAACTTACACAAGTGGGGCTGCACTCGATTCGAGTGCGGCCCCACTTCTGTTGTTGGAGATCTAGTTTGCAGTGCTGATGAGCGCAGCGTCGATGAGCGCGGTGTAGACACGCTCCGGTTCTTCGGCGATGCGATTGAGTACGTACAGCCACCACTGTGTTCCGAAGATGACGTATTCGCGTGTGGTGAAGCCTGCTCCTCGGAGTGCGTCCAGTTGCTCGGTGCCTAGGCCGAGCAGCATCTCGAACTCGACGTGCTCGCCTCTGAGCTTCGAATCATGTTCGGCGCGTAGTGCTTCGAGGATGTCGCGGTCATGCGTCGCGATGGAGACCTG
This sequence comes from Rhodococcus sp. MEB032, assembly GCF_030208925.1. Lineage (NCBI taxonomy): Bacteria > Bacillati > Actinomycetota > Actinomycetes > Mycobacteriales > Nocardiaceae > Rhodococcus > Rhodococcus sp. MEB032. Next base: position 104,143 of record NZ_JARVSY010000023.1, on the reverse strand, counting down.
GTGACCCGATTCGACGATTCGGGCTGCGTAGTCGAGATACGCGCTGCGCAGTTCGGCACTACCGCGTGGGTAGGCGACGGACTCGGCTTCGAGGAAGGCGCCCTTCACGAGACGGATGCGACCGGGTCGGTCCAGCAGAGCGGCGAGATCCTTTGCCGTGCGGTGCAGTCGGGCCTGAACGGTGATCCCCACGTGAGTGAAGCGCTCGGCCAGCCGCGCGTGCATGTCGAGGACCAGGTCGGTGCGATCGGACGCTTCGGCGGAGATGATCAGCTCGGCACCTGCGCGTTCCGTGGCCTCGGCCAGGCGCACGACATTGCGAAAGCACTGCTCCGGATCGATCACCAAGCCGATGTGCGAGAGGTCGAACGACACGGTGCTCTCGACACCCGACGTGCCGATTCGTTCCGCGAGTTCCACGAAAACATCGGTTTCGGCGTTCGCGAGCTCGGGATCCCGGACGCTTTCCCCGGTGTATTCGATGCTCGCCTTGTGTCCTCGCGCGAAGATCGAGGGGAGGCGGTCGAAAGCGTCGTCGATGGTTTCGCCGCCGATGTAGCGAGCGGCGACTTTCCGTGCGAGTGCTGCAGTCGCAGCGTCCGCCATGGTGCGTTCTTTCAGGGATTCGTCGAGTGCGAGGCGGCGTAGGACGTCTGCGGCCTGGGCTTGTAGATCCGTGTTCACGGCTTCAGCGTATCCGGACGAGGGTGCGGGAATTATTCTCCAGACCCTTGCGTTCGATCTATTGTCGATATATCGTCGATACGTCAAACAAACACAGACAGTCCAGGAGGACAACATGTACGCCCCACACAACAACCCAGAAATGCAAGAACGTCGCGAGCATGGCCGCCGAGGCCCGCATCGTGGACACGGTTTCCGTCGAGGATTCGAGGGCGAGCGACCCGAGGGTCGCTTCGAAGACCGAGCAGAAGGACGCCCCGAAGGCCGGCGCGGTCGGCCCGACCAGCGCGGACACGGTCGGCCGGGTTTCGGTGAAGCCGGCGCAGCGCTCCGTCCCGCGATGGGCCTACTCCGAGGTGCCGCTGTCGCGGTAGCCGCAGGTGGGACCGCTGAGCAGGTAGCCAAGGCCGAGGCAATTCTCGCCGAGGCACGCCGAGCACTGTTCGAGATGCTGGCGGAAAAGCCGGCTGACGCGCAGCAGGCTCACACAGAATCTACCGACACGCTGCCGGCAGAGTGATCACGGCGCTCAGGCGCCGACGGTGACTTCCTCGCTGTTCATGCCGGAAACGTGGCCGTCGGCGCCCTCTCGCCAGTACCCGACAACATTGTGCTTGTCGCGAGCTATTCCTCGAACTTCCCTCAGATGCTTACGAATACGACGGCTGGTTGCGCTTTCGCACGCCACCCACGCGTAGACGTCGGCCGATTCGGATTCGGGAAACTCGACCTTCTCCACAGCCTCGAACAGTGCGCTCGGCGCCTTTCCGAGGCCACTCCCCACGAGCCACGTGTACGTGACGTCGCCGCGAGTGACAAATTCCTGTCGATCCTCTTCGGTTTCGACCTCGATGATCGCCTGTGCGACATCGCCTTCACGAAGTTCTTCGACAATCCTGCCCAGTCCGGGGAGACCCGTGGCGTCTGCGACCAGCAGCTGCCAGCGAGGACCCGCCGGTGCTTGGTAGTGGGACCGCGAACTGTCCGACCAGAAGACGCCTAGTAGGTGACCTGGTTCGGCCCGCAGGGCCCAATCCGCTGCAATACCGCCAGGGTGCACGACGAAGTCGATGTCCAGACGTCGGCCGCCGTCGTGCACCTTGCGCACGGTGTAGTGCCGCCACGGTGGCTCGGTTCCGAGATCGGCCTTGCCGTAGTCGGGATTGTTGAAGTAGTCGTATTCTGCTTCTGTTTCACCGGGTTTCGGGAACGCGATGTCGATGCGCTCGTCGCCTTGTCCGCCGGTCGGCCAGTGCCAGTCGCCTTCTGCCTCGATGCTGATTCGCCGCATGTGCGGGGTCAGGGACGTGACGGTGACAACGCGGGCGGGTTCGCAGAAAGACATGCCTCGACCCTATTGGTCCTGCGTGTCGAAGTGGAGACAGATGCTGTCGCAAGACGGACATCGAGCGCAGCTGAAAACGCCAGCGTATGCCCCGGGGCATGATTCTTCCCCGGTGCACACGCTGGCCTTTTCAGTTATGTCGGTTCACGCCGCTGTCGGTGGGCTGTTCCCGCCGATCGGCTGTTGATACGGATCAACCGACATCGGTGGATAGAACACCGATTTCCGATCCGGGCCGATCTCCACCCGCCACTCCGTGTGGTGCAGCGTCCGATGGTGATGACCGCACAACAAGATCAGATTGTCGAGATCTGTTGGGCCACCATCGTTCCAATGAACAATATGGTGGGCATCGCACCACCCCGACGGTGTCCCGCACCCCGGAAACGCACACCCGCCATCACGAACCGCCAACGCCCGCCGCTGCGGAACCGTCGCCGTTCGCACTTCCTTACCGCAGTCGAGCGGAACACCATTCTCATCCAACAAAATTCGCGTGACCGTGCAGTCGCAGGCCAACATCCGGGCGGTGTCGATGCTGATCGGGCCCACCCAATCCGCCCACGCAAATCCGAGTTCCTCCGTCGACGGCAGGAGGTCTTTCAACGCTTGCAGGTCCGTCATGTCTTTCGCGGACGCGGTGACCGTGATGTGTGGTTTCACCCCGCCTTCGATCGGACCCAACCCCGCCCGCTCGTACCGCCGCAGTAGTTCGCAGAACCCGTCCGCGCGCCGCAGCGCCGGCGTACGGATGTCCTTGACGCCGTCCTTCTCCGGTGTCGGCGCAGACAGGCTCGACAACAACGTGATCAGACGCGCCCCGTTCACCGCATCCAGATCACCCTTCACCGACACGCGCCCGTACAAACCTTTCGACGCGTAGAACTCGTTACGCTCCGAATCCTCACCCACCGGAACGCCGTCCTCACGCTTGCCGTACTGCTTCTCGATCCGCCGAATCGCCGCCCGCACCGCATCACAATCGGCAATGTTCTGCGACGCCAACCCCAACAGAATCCCGCGAGCCTTGTCCACATCCGCCGGCGTCATGTTCTTGGGTGGATGCTGACAAAACGACGCCACCTGCCGCGCCTTCAACGCATCCACGTCACCACGATGAAACGCATCCGCCACAACAGGCTCGAGCAGAAGCAACCGCGCCAACCCGACCAGCAGACTGCACTCACCGATCTCCAGATTCGTCGAACCATGCAACCACTGCGCGATCGCCCGAAAACCCTTCCCGCCGAGAACGTCCCGGGAAAACATCTCCACGATCAACAACACCATCCGCGACTGCAACTCGTGCCGGGCGCGCACCAGATCCAGAACCTCACTCTTGAGGTCCTCGCCACCCAGTTGCCACGCTTCTCGACTGTCCATGCTCAAAGTTTAATCGAACAAAGTTTCGAACACAAGAGAATCGCAGGCGAAAATTGCTGCTGTCCAGCTACTTTCGACAATTCGGGCAAATGTCAGATTGAACCCAACTCGCGCGCACGAGCTACCGCCGACGTCCGCGACTTCACTCCCAACTTGCCGAAGATGTGAACCAGGTGCGACTTGACCGTGGTCTCACTCAGGAACAGTTCTTTGCCGATCTCTCGGTTGGAGCGACCCGCCGCCACCAACTTCAGAACTTCGATTTCCCTTGGGCTGAGGCTGGTTTCGGGTTTGCGTACCCGAGTCATGAGCTTCGACGCGATGGCGGGGGAGAGAACGCTGTCCCCGCTCGCAGCGGCGCGGACGGCTGACAGCAACTCGATCGGTGGTGTGTCCTTGAGTAGGTACCCGCTGGCCCCGGCCTCGACAGCGCTCAAGATATCTGCATCCGTGTCGTAGTTGGTCACAACGAGTACGTGCGGCGGATTCGGAAGCGCGCACACCGCGCGGGTGGCGTCGACGCCCGTCTTCCCGGGGCCGAATCGCAGGTCCATGAGCACGAGGTCGACCGGTGTGGTGGCGCAGAAGGCTATGGCTTCCTCGGCGGTGCCCGCTTCGCCGACTACCTCGATGTCGGCTTCGCTTTCGAGCAGCGCTCGTAACCCGGCGCGCACGATCGCGTGATCGTCGGCGAGCAGCAGGCGGATCACGGTTCGCCGACTTCGAGAGGAAACGTCACTGCGACGGCCGTGTGTCCCGGCTCGGACTCGATGGAGAAAGTCCCGCCCTGCAGTTCGACGCGCCGGCGAATTGCATTGAGGCCGAAAGATTCCGCCGGGCCACGTTCGAGAACTGCCACGTCGAAACCGCGACCGTTGTCGACCACGTCGAGGCTGACGGTGTCATCGGAATAGGTCAGTGTCACAGCCATTCTGGTTGCATCGGCATGGCGGAGAACATTGGACACCGCGCCCTGAGCGATGCGTACCAATGTTGCTTCGAGGGGCATCGGCAGCCGCACTGCCTCGCCTTCGACCACGGAGCGCGCTTCCAGTTCAGGACTGCTCGCGCGTTCGCAGATTCGACGAAGCGCGTCGGCGAGCGACTGACCGTCCAAGGCCGCGGGCGTCAATTCGGCTATGAGTTGGCGGGTTTCGGCAAGACTGTCCGCGGCAGTTTCCCGTGCGAGGCTGATCTGACGGATGGCCGGGCTGTCCGGATCGGCGCGTTCGGCAGCGTGAAGGAGCATCTGGATGCTCGAAAGTCCCTGGGCCACGGTGTCGTGAATTTCGGCGGCGAGTCTTTCACGTTCCGCGAATTTTCCGGCATCGCGGGACGTCGACGCCAATTCTTCACGAGTATTCATCAACTCGTCGATGAGACGACCGCGCTCGGCTGCCTCGCGGTACAGCGCTTGATATCCGAGGCCGATTGCAACCGCTACGGCAGCGCCGATGATCGGGCCGACGGCGCCGGCAATCGTCCATCCACGATGCAGGCCGGTGCCGACCACGGCGACAGCCGTTGCCGCGGTGACGGCGAGAAGACTCCAGGGGCGTCGCAGAATATGGAGATAGAGGAAGAAGAGTCCGAACGCGAGGTAGGCGGCGTCGGCGGATACCGCCATCGTCGCGATCCAGACGAGGGTCAGCACGGCCAGCCACCAGCGGGCAGCGTTGCCGCGCAGCCTTTTGGCGACCCCGAAAAGATAGACGGCAATAAAGATCACGGCCAACGCGATGATTGTTGCGGTCAGGTCGGATTCGTCGATCAGCGCTCGAAGAAACACCACACCGGCCAGCGCCATGACAAGGACATGCAGGCCCAGTTGTAGGCCGGCGAAGACAGGCGTGAGCGGAGATCGGTGCATCTCGCCCAGCTTAGCGAGGTTCGGGCCTGGTTCATCCATCAAAAGTTGTAAACCGGGATGGTTCTTTCGAGCGCTGGAATGTCGATCCGAGGTGCGATGGAAAGAGTCTGCATCCGCGAGAGCGTAGAGGCAAGCACAGGAAAGGAATTCACAGTGTTTGTCGCAATGAGGGACTTACGGGCAGCGCGAGGTCGTTTCGCGCTGATCTCCGTCGTGGTTCTGTTGGTTGCACTTCTGGTCAGTTTTCTCAGCGGGTTGACTGCAGGACTTCGCCATCAGAACGTGTCAGCCATCGAGGCCATGAATGCCGACACGGTGGTGTTCGCCGACACCGGAGCCGGGGCGTCGTTCGACGAGTCGGCGCTCACGCAGGACCAGGTCAACGCTTGGACCTCCACGTCGAAGGACGTCGATCCCATCGGAATCGGTCGCGGGAAAGCGGGATTGGCCGACGGAAATCAGAAGTCGGTGGCCCTGTTCGGCGCTGATGGCGGTTTCGGTGACGTGACGCCGTCGGCGTCAGGCACGGTGGTGTTGAGCGAAGGTGCCGCCCGCGATCTGGGGGCGGGCGCCGGCGATCAGGTGAGTGTCGGTACGAAGCAGTTCACCGTCAGCGCCGTTCGCGGTGACGACTGGTACAGCCATTCGCCCGTCGTCTGGATGACGCTCGACGACTGGCAGGCGGCCAATCCACGCGGCGGAGTTGCGACAGTACTGGCTGTCACCGGAGCCTCTGACGCTTCCGCAACGGACAAGGCGGCTGCGACGACGTCGACGACGGTCAGCGGTTCGCTCGACGCGATCGGTTCGTACAAGTCGGAGAACGGGTCGTTGACGTTGATGACGCTCATGTTGTTCGCGATCTCAGCTCTGGTGATCGGTGCGTTCTTCACGGTGTGGACGATCCAGCGAACTCCGGACATCGCGACGCTGAAAGCGCTCGGTGCGACTACCGGTTCGCTGGTGCGCGACGCACTGGGTCAGGCGCTCATCGTTCTGATTGCCGGTGTCACCGTCGGAATCGGGCTGACGGCCGTGGCCGGATCGCTGATAGGTGACGCCATGCCGTTTGTCCTGGACGCATCCACCACCGTCGTACCTGCCGTGGCATTGATCGGGCTCGGTCTGCTCGGCGCGGCCTTTGCACTTCGATTCCTCTCGACCACCGATCCACTCACAGCATTGGGGAGCGCACGATGACCATGACAACCGGCACCACAGTTCTCGACATCCAGAACGTCGATCTGACGTTTCCCGATGGGCAATCGCGGGTGACGGCGCTGGACGACGTGTCTCTGCGACTGCACCGCGGCGAGATCGCCGCGATCACCGGGCCTTCGGGTTCGGGTAAGTCCAGCCTGTTGGCGGTGGCGTCGACGCTGATCCGTCCGGATTCCGGGCACGTCTATCTCCGGACGCCGGAAGGCAGCACCGACATCGCTGCGCTGAGTCGGCGGGCGGCGTCGGAGCTGCGACGCTCGTCGATCGGCATCGTCTTCCAACAGTCGAACCTCGTGTCTTCGCTGACTGCACTGGAGCAGCTCGAGGTGATGGCGCATCTGGGGCAGTCCGTGTTCACGTCACGGGCCCGTCGCAAGGCCGTGAAATCAAAAGCGATGGATTTGCTGGACGCTGTCGGGCTCGCGGATCAGAGCGGAAAACGGCCGTCCCAGCTGTCGGGAGGGCAGCGACAGCGCGTCAATCTCGCGCGAGCATTGATGAACGATCCGCAGCTTCTCGTGGTCGACGAGCCCACGAGTGCGCTCGATCAGGAGCGCGGTGCCGCTGTCATGGATCTGATCATCGGGGTGGTGCGGGAACGCGAGGCGGCAACCCTTCTCGTGACACACGACCGAAGTCACCTGTCTCGGATGGATACTGTCTATCGTGTTGTTGACGGTTCCTTGGCGGAGGATCAGGAGGCGCTCGCGGCGTGACTCAGGCGGGCACGATTCGGGCATTCGTCACTGCATCCGGGCGGGAAGTCAACCCGCGATTTGCTGGGCAGTTAGACTGTTGTCGACTCGGGCAACTTGAGAGGACGTGTTATGGAACGCCGCCGCAACGTTGCGCAGCCGCCACAATCGCCGATTGCGGATCTGGAGCAGATGCCTGCCCTGATTCTCCTCGACAGGCTTCCGGTGCCGGTCATGGCCGTTCACCGCGATGGCAGCATCGTTTTTGCCAACCCGTCTTTCGCTGACATGCTGGGATATCCCAAGAAGGCCGTCTCGGCGTTGCGTTTGCAGGACATCCTCTACGACAAGGATGCCGACGACGTCAGTGCAGAGCAGGCCCATCGTGAACTGAGTTCCGAGCCGGGCTCGGTCAAGGAGTTCGTGCACTCCGACTCCACGTTGGTGCGCGCGACGGTCAGCCAGTCTCTGCTCCGACGGGACGACGACACGATCACCCTTGCCGTCCTCCACGATCTGACGGAGCGCCTGTGGAACAACCCACGGCACATCGACGACAAGCCCACCAAGTAATCCCAGCTACTTCCGGGATTTGACGGTTCGGTCCAGGCCGAGGGTGGCGGCAAGGGTGTTGACCACCCATTCTTCGTACTGTTGGCCGGTCCAACCCGCGCCGACCACGAGGTCTGTGTAGGTCTCGGGACTGAGCAGCGTGAGTGCGACGTTCACGGCTGTTTCGAGGTCGACGGTTGGCGCTTTTTCGACGATGCCGACCATCAGATGTTCCTGCACCGTGCGTCTCTGAGTGCGGTTGATTTGCCACAGACGGGCGGCGTCCTCGTCGGCGGAAGCGGCGGCCCGCAGTGCCAGCAGGATGTCTGCGGTGCGTTCCAGAATGAGCCGTCCGTGGTGAACCTGAATCCGGAGTTGCCCGAGTGGATGTGGGGCGCCGAGTGCTGCCGCCACCCACGGACGGTCGAGAGTTGCCGTCTTTTCCTCGTCGCCCGCAACGGCCACGTCGAGCAGTGCTGACAGCACGCTCGGCTTGTTGCCGAACACGAAATAGACACTCTGCACCGACACGCCCGCCGCCGCGGCAAGCTGCTTGATCGTGGCGGCCGCGTAGCCGGGATCGACAAAAACCTCACGCGCTGCCTCGATGATCTTGCGCCGCGCCGACGTGTCTTCCCGAAGAACCTCAGTCATGATTAGAGTCTAACTCTAGAGTCGAACTCTAGCGACTCGGGAGGCGAAGTAATGACGAAGGTTCTTGTACTCGGTGGCTACGGTGCCGTCGGGATTCCCCTGATGAAACAACTCGCGAAGGTCCCCGAAATCTCCGCGTACTCCGCCGGCCGTGACCCTGCCCGCGCGGACGTCGTCGTTGATCTTAAAGAACCAGGCGCGTATTCGACTGTGGTTCGAGACTTCGATGTCGTGGTGAATGCGTCGGGTTTCGAGGATGTTCGCCTGGCCGACGAAGCGGTACGCGGTGGGGCGGCATTCGTCGACATCACGGCGACCTCGAGCTACTGCGAAGAATTGGAAGCGGTCGACGGACCCGTTCTCATGGGCGTCGGGTTGGCGCCGGGATTGACCAGTGTCCTTGCAACCGAGGCGCATCGACTCGGCGACGGACCCGTGGACATCCTGATCGGCCTCGGCGGTGGAGAACTACACGGGCCGGCCGCAACGGCGTGGACGTACGGGATGTTGGGCACGAGGTTTCCTGATCCCGACGGACGATCGGTCCGCAACTACACCGGGATGAAGACGTTTCGAATACCGGCCGATGCGACCGGCTACCGCACCGGTCCTGCTGTGCGGGCCGACTTTTCGGACCAGCATGCGTTGACGCGAGACCTCGGTGTTCCGGTCAGGACGTACCTGCGATTGGACACGTCCACCGCGACGCTCGGACTTGCGGCCATGACGTGGGCACCCGCTCTACAGAAGGTCGTGCCGAAGAAGCTGTGGGGCTCGGATCGTTGGGTAGCGATGGCCCGAGCGGATACCGGCCCGGCGCTGTGGGTTTCGGGGCGTAGCCAGTCGGTCGCGACGGCAGCTATCGCCGCGCGCGCCGTGCAGGTGATTCGGGATGCCGCGATCTCGAAGCCGACGTGGTTCCACGCGGTGGAAACCACCGAGTCGTTGCAAGCGGCGGTTCCCGAACTGTCAGTGCGGCAATGGGATGGTGCGAGCCGATCGTCCGGCAAGACTGTCCACTAGTCGGGGCGAGCCGAGAAACGGCAATCCGGCGGCCGCATTGGTGAGACAACCGGGTACGACGACGCGGACGACGTGCAGGCCGGCGTGGAGAACATCAGTTGTGGTGAGATCGACCCATGCCGGCCGGAAACCGGCTGCCGTCAGAGCGCTTTCGGTGCCGGCGGCTGATGTCAGAGAGTCGAGTCCCACCTCGCCGACGACGGCACCGACCAGCTCACTCTCGAATCGTGCTTGGATCTCCGGGTCCAGGTGAAGTTGCAAGTGGCATCCGTAGTCCATCACGTCGGCAAAATCCGATCGGTAGGCGCCTGCATAGCTTCGGTCAGCTCGCCAAGGCGCAAGCGGACTGGTCGGGGAGGCCGCGGCTCGACCGATGCCGCTCTGCGGGTTGTCGTAGTCGGCGGAAAGCAGCTGCAGCTGAAGCGCTTCGCCGAGTGACTTGAACGCAGCGGTCTGGGCGTCTTCGTGGCAAGCGGTACCCATGGTCGAGTATCCGGTCAGTCGGTCGCAAACCAGGGCGCCCAGGACGGGGATCTCAAAATCACTCTCGAATGAAATCCACCTGGTCGAGAGGCTGTCGTGATTGCCCAGTCGAAGAAGCGCCTCGGGCATGCCGGTGACGACCCGAACACCACGCCGCCCGGTCCAGGACAGCGTCATCGCGTCTCGTTCGACTATCTCGCGCAAGGCATTGTCGATTGCGAACTTCACCGAGGGTCCGGCGGCGAGACCCGCCTGAGCTACCGGAGAGATCGCCGGACCCGTCCGGGCGACGAAATGAGGATACGAACCCCAGACGAGTTCGGCCGGTACCCAGATATCCGAACCCGTGATCAGGTCGGCTCCGCGAGTCCAGTCCATCTCCAGATCGTCGGTTGGTTCGACGAACGGGAACTGTGGCCGCGCGTACTGGGCGGCGTCGAAACGCGCGAGTTGTGACAGGTCGATGCTTGCTCCGATCAAGGCATCGGCCGACCCGCGGACGATCGGTTTGGCGACGATGTTGCCGCAATATCGTTCCACCGCTTCGCCTATCGCAGCTGCGGTAGGCCGTGCACGGTTGCCCAGATCGAAGCAATATCCGGCGCCGGCCGAGTCACTGGACCAGGGTGAAAAGCGTGCTGAATCACTGACATACGAGTGAATCAGCTTGAACTCGGGCGGAAAGTGCTGGGGAACAACGGCGTCGACCAGCTCTCGAATGATCCCAGTTCGGCGGTCGACGAGCGAAGATGTCATGCGAGGGGGACCGGCAGATGCAGATGGGTGGTCGATGCGCTGGTCAATCTGCTACCTCCAAGAAGGGGAAAGGCTGCCGGGGCGTTGTTGTACAGGCCCGGAGTCAGGACGCGGACGACGTGCAACCCGGCAATCGAGATGTCGCCGGTGGTGAGATCGACGGAAATCGGCTGGTGTCCCCGTGACGTCAGAAACGCTACGAGAGAAGCCAGATCCAACGGCGCTTCGTCGGGAATCTTTGATACCGAAAGTGTTTCGGTGTAGTCGAAGAGATGTTCCTCTGCGGCCAGAGCCATCGTGGGATCAAGATAAAGTTGGGCGACGGTCGGCAGATCGACGACGTCTTTCCATTGCGGATCGAACTCGTCCCGGTAACGACGGTCGGCCCGAAAGGGTTTGTACAGGTGCGCCGGCAGCGTTCCGTCCGCCACGCTGCGCCAGGTCGGCCCGTCGGGGTCGGCGAGGTCGATCGTGATGGCAAGTACCGCGTACGCCTCGACCAGTGCCTTCGAGACTGCCGCCTCCACCGTCGGTCGACAAGCTGTGCCCAGCGCGACCAGTCCACGTCGGTCATCGCGGATCCACGCTGCGGCGACGGGAATGCCGAAGGGGGAGGGAAGCAGCAGCACTCGAACGCTCCGGGTCTGGCTCTCCAGATCCCCGAGTTGGCGGTGCGCAGGCAACCGCTCCCAGTCGGAAAGCTCGATCGCCGGCTGTGACCGGTCCCCGCACCACCACAGCGCGGTGGCATCGCGTTCGAGAAGTTCCAGCAGAGCTGACATCTCGGCCTCGTCGCGTGAGCGTCCCGCTGCGATTCCGGCGTACTGCAACGACGCGATCGGTGGCTCGCAGCGACGGGTGCCTGTGTAGTACCCGAGATAAGTCAGGGCCGCAGGCACGTAGGTGGGCGCTTTCTCGTCCATGGTGTGACCCAATGCCCAGCGAATGTTCAGATCAGAGGCGAAGGGAACAAAGGGGAATCCGGGAAGGCGGTACTGATCCTCGCTGTACAACGCAAATTTCGCCGGATCGACGACCCGTGAGCCGGCCAGTTCCAGCGCTGATGCACTGCTGCGGACCAGATCTTCGGGGACCACGTTGCCGCAATATCTTTCGACGGCCTCACCGGTTGCCGCCCCGCGGGCCGCTGCATCGTTGCGTATCGAAGCCCCGAATCCGTAAGGGTCCGCGCGAAACAGTGAACCGCTGCCGCCGAAGTTTCTGGTGTCGGCCACCCTCGCGGCCCAACCGACCCAGCCCGTCGGCATGTCCGAGCGAATGTGTGGTTCCAGTGAGGTCAGCACGCCGCTCCGGGCGTCGACCAGCAAGTCATCCACCGTCAGTTCCTCCGCGTATCGGCAGGGTCAACGACCCGGAAAATGATTGGTGCAGTGCGGTACTGCGTGTTCCTCGATAGCGATCACCGTCTCCGAGATTGCGTGCGAGTCGTGGGAAGTCCGAGCCGGCGATCCGCAGCGTCAAGACATCACCCGCGCGCACTGTGTGCAACACGGGATCCAGATCGATAGTCACCATCGTCGGCTGCACGTTGACGCCCGCGCCCCGTGCGATCGATCTGGTAACTCCAGCGGCATCGACGACGCTCAGCTCGACGATCCAATCGGCTTCGCCCTCGGGTGAATGCACTTTCAGCTCCACCGATGGTGTTCCGGAGAGTACGGAGTCGTGCTTGATATCGAAAGTCAAGACAACACAGTTGTTTCGGTCCCGTGAGGCGTCATACAGGAAGCTGTAGGCCGCATCCTTGCGATCTGGTTCGAGATGAACGCGATTCGCACCCGTGACAAACGGTTCGGTCGACCATTCGCCGACACCCCGGTCGAATACCCGATTGATGGTCAGGGGCCGCGCAGCGAATACCGATTCCATCCACTCGACCTGAAGGCGGCCGAAACTTGTCTCGCCGACCATTCCAGGGCGGAGGTCATGTGCCCAGGGACCCACGATCAAACTTTGTGGCCCGTGCCCCACGGATGCAAAGTGCCGAAGCGTCTCCCGGATCATCGCATCGTCCCAACCGCCGACGTGCAGTCCGGCGACATCGAGCTCGGACAGTTCGTCCGCGGAGACGAGATCGTCGCTGCCGTACGGTTCGCGTTCACGAGCCCGGCTGATCGGCGTCCTCCAACCTGGTGAATCGGAGGTCAGACCGACTTTCTCGATCATCGACTGCACCGGGAGATGTTCCAGCAAAGACGAATCCGAACGCATCAGTTCAGGGATGAAACCCTCACGAGAGGAAGACGAATCTCCGTGCTCGCCCCACCACGCCAGATGCTCGGCGAGGAGAAGTATCCCCGAGGGATCACGTTTGACGCGGTCGCTTCCGATGGTCGGCACCTTGGAGACGACGCCGTCTACACGAAATGACCGATCGGCGCTGTTGGTCTCGGCAGCAAATGCCCAGGCGGTTCCGGCCGCATACGAAGCCCCGCTTGCGATGACGCACTCCGGTGTCCACGGCTGATCCTGCAGCCACTCGGCAAGGGCGGCGCTGTCCTCGCGCTCGTGGACGTACGGTACCCAAGATCCGGTGGAATCGTGCCGTCCACGTACGTCCTGACAGATGAAGGCAATTCCTCGTGATCGCCATTCGAGCCCCTCCGCCAGATGCCATCCACGCCCGTACGGGGTGCGGATCACGATCAGTCCCCGCGGTGAAGAATCCGGTGGGAGAAGCACATCCGTAGCCAACGAAGAACCGTCTGCTGCCGGGATCTTCACGCCGAGTGAGATCACCGGAGCGTCGGCGCGGGTTCGAGAACGCCGCCGGGCAGTGGTAGCACGGGATGGCGAGTCATCATGAGGGTTCGCGGATTCATCCGGATCTGGTGGTGAAGGTGTGATGGCGGTGCGCCATGTACACCAGCCACGACGTCCGAACATGCAAGCGCACTGGCCATTGCGGCTGCGGTGGGTTCAAGTTCGAGCGGGCGAGGTTCGCTGCCGGCGAGGTGATTCCACAGTGCCTGCAGATGATCCGGGACGCGCGACGCGGCAAGCCGTCGACCGCAGACGTCCCGGTAGCTTGCGCTGCCGATACCGTCGAAGAAGGGTCCGATGCAGATCTCACCCAGCTCCGCGTGGACGCGTTGCCACGGTGTTTGGTTTCGGCGGCACCAGGTATCGAGTTCCGACCACTCGTCGTGAGGAGGAGCACCGGCAACCGACAGTACGAGGTCCGACGACGCAACGTCGTCTTCGATTGGCGCAGTGGTGGATACGACCTCGAGATGCGGAAGAGCCTTGGAGAGCAGGGCGATGCAAGCATCGGCAACGGGCCCGATCCCGTCCATCAGCACACGCTGTGGGCGCGGAATCTCTGGCACTTGACCTGGAACAGCCAGCACGCCGCGAGAGACGAGGGCGTCGGCGATCTCGATAGCTCCCGGGCCGAGCACCGAACCAGAGCGCCTGAGAAAGTTGTCGAGTTCCGCGAGGTCTTCGGCCGGCGCGCCGATCGTGACCGCGTTCTCGTCCGGTGTCAGGTAATGCCAAACACCGTCCGTGGTCGGATACAGCTGGTGTCCGTCGGCGAGGGCGTACACGGATCTCCTTGTCGGTGCCCGCACCCGACGAGTCGGATGCGGGCGGGGTCATCGGCAGATCAGACTGTCGAAACAGTCTGGATCAGGGGAGGTTTCAGCTCTGGAAGCTGAACGGGTTGTCGACGAGGGCGTTGGTGCCCACACCCTGCAGGGCGTGTGCGGACGTTGCCTCGGCAACCGGCTCGAAGGTGAACGGGTTGTCGACGAGAGCGTTGGTGCCGACGCCCTGGAGTGCATTGGCCGGAGCCGAGTTGGAGATGCTGTCGAACGAAATGTTGCTCATTGTCATCCCTTCCGTAATGGAAACCATTTCCATTACGATGCCACCGTACGAAAGATCGCCACGGAGAGCAACAGGTACAAGAGAGTGCATACATGAGCGAGACCCCGACGACGGGATCCGTCGAAGCGCAACCACATGTCTTTCGGGACAGATCGTTTCGATTATTCTTCACGGCTCGTACGATTGCCGTAGCCGGTGCGGCGGTCACCGGAGTGGCCATGCCGATCCTGGTGTTCGACATCAGCCGGTCTCCGTTTCTCACCTCGCTCGCGGCTGCGGGGACGGTTCTGCCGTATCTCGTGTTCGGCTTGTTCGCCGGCGCCGTGGCAGACCGAGTCAACCGGCGGACGGTCATCCTGTGTGCGCAGGCCGTAGCTGCACTTGCCTTGGCGAGTATTCCGGCAGCGCAGGCACTCGGCGTATTGACGGCGTGGCATGCCGTCGGCGTATCGATGTGCATCGGAACGTGTTTCGTGTGGTTCGACGCCGCTGCTTTCGGAGCGCTGCCTGCTCTGGTCGGTCGGCAGAGGATACCGGCGGCCAACAGCGCGCTGTGGACGTCCAGCACGCTGATCGATGTTGTCTTTCCGGCGATAGCCGGCGTGCTTGTGGCCTCGATCGGCCCGGCCTACGCATTGGGTGCTGATGCACTGGCTTACGTACTGGCCGGGCTGGCCATGGCCTCGATCGGAGCCTCGTTTTCGATGACTCCTGCGGCGCCGAAGAAGTCGGGAACCGGAATTGCGCGTGACATACGCGAAGGCCTCAACTTCCTCTGGCAGTCGCCGCTTCTGCGGGCCTTGACCGGCGTCGGCTTCGTCAATTCGCTGACGCAGGGTGCGGTTACGGCGCTCCTGGTGGTGTACGCATCCGAGAGGCTTGGGATTTCGACGTCGAGTCCGATGATCGGCGCCGTGTGGACGGCCGTCTCCGTGGGTGGAGTGGTCGGGGCGCTCGTGCTTCCACGCCTACCGGCGCAGTGGCCGGTCGGGGCGATCACTGTCGGGGCGCTGACCATCGCCCCGGTGGTGCTGTTCGTCGTTGCGACAACCGGCAACACCGGCGCCGCGATCACGGCGCTCGTCGTCTACTCCGGCTGTGCGACCGTCACCATCCTCAATGGCATCGGTGCACGTCAGCGCCTGACTCCGGATCGTCTGCAGGGGCGCGTGAACACCACGGCGAGGATGGTCGCCTGGGGTGGTTCGCCGGTCGGCGCCTTGATTGCCGGGGCAATCGCAGGACGCTGGGGCATCGGCACCGCCTACCTCGTTGCGTGCATCTTTGCGCTGGTCGGGGCGCTCTTCGCGTGGGCGAGCGCGCTGCGGACCGACCCTTATCCGCACAGATGAGCATGTGACTATTAATGAAAACGACTGTCGTTATGGTTAGATCCACCTGTTCATGACTGCAAACCCCACCGACTCAGGAGTGCGATGACGCTGACCAGCGAGGCAGCACCACGAGTGCCGTCGCGTCCACATCCCGTCGGCGAGCGCGGGTACGTCCCATTTCTGTTGGCCACGGCGGTTGTGCTTGTCGCGGTCTCCACCGTCGCGGTGTGGTCGGGTGCCGCGTCGGTGTCCTTTGCCGACGTGTTCGCGGTGTTGTACGCACACGTCGGCGGTCCGCCGGTCGACCCGCTGCTCGATCGGATCGTGTGGGGATTGCGGGTACCGCGCATTCTGATAGCGGCATTGGCGGGCGCCGGATTGTCGTTGGCCGGCGCCGTGCTGCAAGCGTTGGTGCGCAACCCGATTGCCGATCCGTACATTTTGGGCGTGGGTTCCGGAGCATCCTTCGGTGCAGTACTGATCATGACGACCGGCATCGGCACCGGCCTGTCGATCGGTGTCCCGGTGGCAGCCTTCCTGGGGGCCATGATCTCCCTGATCGCGGTTCTCGTACTGGGTCGGCGAGAGGGAATGCTCGTCCCGCTGCGCATGGTCCTGGCCGGAGTTGCCATCGGCTATCTGCTCTCGGCTGCAACAAGTTTTGTGCAGTTGCGCGCCGATCCGAGTCAGCTTTCGGGAGTGCTCTTCTGGTTGCTGGGCTCGGTGAGCGGGGCCAGTTGGTCGGATCTCGGTGTGCCCGCCGCGGTGATCACCGTCTGTGCGGCAATTCTGTTGACACAATCGCGCCAACTCAACGCGTTGGCCATGGGAGACGAGAGCGCGCAATCGGTCGGCGTGGACGTGCGCCGTACCAGGTTGCTACTACTGGTGATCGCGTCGTTGCTGACCGCGGTTGTTGTATCCGTCGCCGGGGGAATCGGTTTCGTGGGGCTGCTCGTGCCGCACGCCGTACGACTTCTGGTCGGTTCCGATCACGGCAAGCTGCTCCCCGCGACCGCGTTGGTTGGTGCCACCTTCCTGGTGATCGTCGATCTTGCGGCTCGGATGTTGGATGCGCCCAACGAATTACCACTCGGGATCATCACCGCCGGATTGGGTGCACCGTTCTTCCTCTGGTTGCTTCGACGGGACGGCGGTGCGCAGTCATGAGATTGTCGGCCAGCGGAATTCACGTCGTTCGGGGCGGACGCCTCGTGGTTTCGGGTGTAGACCTCGAAGCGCCCGAGGGAAGCGTGGTCGGACTCGTCGGACCGAACGGCAGTGGAAAGTCCTCCCTCCTTCGCGCGTTGTATCGCTCGATGAAGCCGCGAAGCGGAATCGTGAAGGTGGACGAGGTGAATGTTTGGGACGATCTCTCGCCCCGATCGGCAGCACGCATCATCGGTGTTGTGGGGCAGGAGCATTCATCCGATTTCTCGTTCAGCGTCCGCGAGGTGGTTGCAACGGGTCGGACGCCGCATCACAGCGCGTTCTCTCGACTCGGCGAGATCGACCGAGACATCGTCAGCGCAGCACTGGTGCGAACCGGCATGCAGGGCTTTGGATCACGTCTCTTCGCCGAACTGTCCGGCGGAGAAAAGCAGCGTGTGATGTTGGCCCGGGCGATCGCTCAACAACCGTCGGTGCTGGTCCTGGACGAGCCCACCAACCACCTCGACATCCGTGCTCAACTCGAATTGATGGAATTGGTCGCCGAACTCGGTACCACGACGATTGTCGCGATCCATGAACTCGCCTTGGCCGCAGCGTATTGCGACTACGTCTGTCTGCTCTCCGGCGGGGTAGTTGTCGCGACAGGACCAACGGCCGAGGTCCTCACCGAGGACCTGCTGTCCGAAGTATTCGGGGTTCAGGTGCATCTCGGCACTCATCCGTTGACCGGGCGCCCCCTGCTCTCGTTCGCCCCTCCGCTCCTACACACGAAAGAAGCAGTGTCTTGAAATCCTCGATACGTACTGCCGCGCTGTTGTGCTCGGCCGTTACCGCCACCGCAGTACTGGCCGCATGCGGAAACTCCACGGCGGATTCGGCGGCGTCGTCGTCCGAGAAGATCACCGTCACCAATTGTGATCGCGAGGTCACGGTGCCCAAGACGGCGGAGCGGATTGTCTCGCTGTATCCGTCGATGACGGAACTTCTCATTCAGCTCGGCGCCGCCGACCGCATTGTCGGACAATCGAATACCGACCTCTCTCCTCCCAGCCCCGAACTCGCTGATCAGTTCGCGGCCGTGCCGGTACTGAGCGCCGGAGTTCCCGCGAAAGAAGCATTGCTCGACGCCCGTCCGGATCTGATCGTCTCCGACGGGGAATACTGGTTCGACGGTGACCGATTGCAGACCATGGACGAATTGCGTGACCTCGGCATCCCGATCTTCGTGAACAGCGGCTACTGCCACAAGGCCGTCACCGAGGGGCGGATCGACGACGTCTGGTCCGACCTCGACGGTCTCGGCGCCTTGACCGGAACAAGTGACGCGGCAGCAACCCTCCTGGCCGACGGCAAGAAGTCCCTCGCAGCAACCGAGGCATCTGTCGCCGGGCAGGAGCCGGTTCCCACTGTGATGGTTCAGGTTTCGGAGGGACAGTCCTATGCTCTGGCCAGGGGCCTCTACAGCAGTGTGCTCGAGGCCGCCGGGGGAAGCAATCTTTTCGAGAACGACCTTCCCGACGGAAAGTACTTCGGCCAGGTAGCCACGGAATCGGTGCTCGCGAAGTCGCCGAAGGCTGTCCTCGTCGTCTACTCCACCGAGTCGGCTCGGGAATCCACCCTGGATGCTGCGCGGACGGCATTTGCCGGAACCCCCGCCGCGGCGTCGAATGCGATCTTTGCCGTTCCGGAGGCGTGGTTCGCCGGCGAGTTGGTCTCGATCGACGGGGCCGGCGAGGTGTCTCGCCTGCTGCACCCGGGTTCGTGACCGCACTCGAGCGAATCGAGGCCGTCGTATCGCTGCATGCAGTGTTGGACCGGACGGTGAGTCCGTCGGAGCTACCGTTCGACGAGCACGCACTGCCGCCGGTGACGTGTGAATCCGTGGAACTGCCGGCCGCGACGCCACTGCCGGCCTGCGGGTTCGCGGACGTCTTGCAGGCACGACGGAGCCGCTACGACCCCGCACAGACGGTACTCCGAGCAGGCGAGCTGTCAAACGTGTTGCACCACAGCCTTGTCAGCAGCCCGACGGCGGGCGGGATGCGCGAACTGACGCTGTCGTTTGTTCTCAGCCGACCCGGAGACGAGCTCGGAGTCGGGGTATACCGATATGCCCGAGGCCGTGCCGAAGCTGTCCGGCCAGGCGACGTGCGTGAGCACCTTCGAGCGAGCCTTCTCCAACCCGAGTTCGTCGACGTGTTCCCGGTTCTTTTGTTTGTGGTCGCCGACGTGGAAGCGCCGCTCGAGAAGTACGCGATGCGGCACTACCGCACGATGCACGTGGATGCCGGTGTGCTGGTTCAGAATCTGTACCTCGTGACCGAGGCGATGGGACTTGCGGGCTGCGCCATCGCAGGATTCACGGATGCGCGAGTGGCATCTCTGTTGAATCTCGCGACGACGCAGCTTCCCGTCATGGCTTTTGCCCTCGGGCGGCGCAGCTAGGTCAGGCGAGAATACGTGCCTTCTGGGTCTCGAACTCGGCCTTGGTCAATACTCCCGCATTCTTGAGTTCGCCCAGCTTGGTGAGCTGTTCGAGCTTCAAGTCCATCGATGCTGCCGGAGCTGCCGGAGCTGCCGATGCTGCCGGAGCTGCCTGCGGTGGCAGGGGTGGTAGATCGGGAATCGGTGGCACCGGCTGGGCCTGCGCTGCGCGAGCCTGATCTTCGGCGGCCCAACGGGTCCGCTGACGGCGCTGAACATTGCCGTGAATGGAGCTTGCGACGGCTACCCGGCCGGCTCGCCTCAAGAAACTCATGCGTCCTTCTCCGTATTGCCTGGTGCGGTGTTGTCCAGTGCAGCAGCCAGTTCGTCCAAGCTCAGGTGACCTTCGGTGACAATCTTTGCGCCGCTGCGGGTCCACGCGTCGATCACCGGCAGTATTGCCAGTTCCTCGTAGACGAGTACGGTGGCAACACTTCCGGCGGCCAACTCGTCACCAACGGCAGCGAGGTCGCCGGCGTCGAGCAGTCCGGAGGCTGCGCCGTCGAACTGCGCCAGATCGAAATCTGCGAGTTCGAAGGTGGACGCGGGTACGACGGATACCGTTCCGTCGGCGGCTTTGGTGACGAACTCGAGGTCGAGGATGCGGATCACGCCGGAGTCGACGAGAGTGAGCAGCTGCTCGAATCCTGCGGAGGTCGGTGCACCGCCGGGAAACTCGACGGCTACGTATTCGATCGGACCGAATTGGTCTTGGTTGGACATCGGTTACTTCTTGCCCTTCGTGGGTTGCGGTTCTTCCAGAGCAGGTACTTCGTCGGGCATGCGGCCGGCCGGAATGATGGCGAGCAGGGAGAGTCCGGCGAGGACGAGTAGCGAGGTTCGCAGGGCGCGCAAGCGCGCTTCGGTGTTGATCCGGATGGCTTCGTCGATCTGTGCTTGTGTCGCCGAGGTGTTTTCGAGCGTCACGACGAGTTGATCGTTGGGGACGAAGTTGACCTGGTCGAGATTGATCCCGGACTCGACCTTGAGTGATGCCGGGATGGTGGGGTTGTCGATCAGCTGCGAGCTGACGAGGGTACCGAGGATTCCGACGGCGAAGACGCTGGCCACCGCGATGCCGACGCTGCCGGACATGTTGTGTACCAGTCCCCGCCAGGCACCGACGTCGCCGGCCAGTTCCTTGGGGGCTGCGGTGAGGAGGGTGTTGAACACCAGCGCAACGATGGCGCCCTGCCCGAGGCCGAGGGTGATCAGTCCGATGACGACAAAGATCTGATGCCAGTCGCCACGAATGGTGAAGGCCAACAAGATGAGTCCAGCGGCAACGACGACGAACCCGGCTCGTGCGATCAGACGCGGGGAGTACGTCTTGTACAGACGCGCGACGACGGTGCTCGCGATGAAGATCGAAAGTGTGTACGGGATGATCGAGAACGACGTCTGCAAGCTGCTGCGGCCCTGGATGATCTGCATGTACAGCGGAATGAGGAAGTTGGCCGCGGTTCCCACGAACATCATCGTCGCCATGCAAATCGTGGTGGCGCGCTCGGCGCCGGTCTTGAGGACGTCGAGGTTGAAGAGCTGAGGCTTGTTCTGCGCCTTGCGGCTTCGCGTCCACTGGAAGAATCCCTGCGCGCAGATGGTGCCGAGGACGATCAGGATGGCCGCGGGTGAAACACCGATGACCGAGAACGGCGCAGCGTCGGTGGCCAGGATGACGCCCCACGAGTTCAGGCCGCTGAAACCGAAGCTGAGCAGGATGACGGCAACGGCAGCAATGGCGGCGCCGGCCCAGTCGATGGTGATGTCCTTCTGCGGGGGAACAGGTTTGACCCGGAAGCTCAGGATCAGGTTGACCACCGCGAGAGCCACGACGAGGGCGAACGAGTATCGCCACCCGATCGTCGTCGCGAAGGAACCGGCGATGAGCAGCGCCAGCACACCGGCCGCCGGGATTGCTGCTGCCAGGTAACCGATGGCCTTTGCCTGCTGATCGCCACTGAAGTTCGTGGCGATGAAGACCGTCAACGCAGGAGCGATGAGGGCGATCACGGCGCCGGATGCAGCTTGGGCCACGAACAGCATTGCCGGGCTCTGACTCAGGGCGACCGCGGCCATTGCGAGGCCGTGAATCGCGACGGCAATCTGGAAGACCAGACGCGTTCCGTAACGGGCGCCGATCTTGGCCCCCAACAGAATGAAGGCAGCCATGGCGAAGGTGCCCGCGGTGATCGCGGTGCCGACACTTGTTGCGGGCGTGTCGAGATCGGTGGTGATGCCGGCCATCGAGACGGTCAGGGCGTTGACGGCGAACGACGCCTGAATCTGGGTGAGGACCACCACGATGAGTGGTAGCCAGGAGGCGGTGCTCACGGCGGCCGTTGTGGCGGCCGCGCCAGGCTTTACGGACATGATGGGTCACGCCTTCCTCGACACTGCGTGTACTCGCGACGTGCCCGGATCAGCCACGCACGGCTACATTAGCCGGAATTGTGCTGAATGGTCGCCTGCAAGTGGTTGGTTTCTTCGCGGTAGACCACCATCTCCCGGTGCAAGGCGCGCCGGAAGCGCGGTTGCTCGGCCAGCAGTACCGCCAGCACGGTCAGCAACAGCCACGTCGCGGCCGCGCTCGCGAGGAGCAGCAGGACCGGAATCCACGGACCGCCCATCTGCTCGAGCAGCGTCGTCTTTGCCCAGACGCGCCAGTAGAGCATCAGATTGACGATCAGTCCGACACCGTACGAGATGACGAAGGACAGCAGGAACTGCTTCCACGTGCCGTCGTGGCGCCGCGCCGTCATCGGTTCTGCCCGCAGCGGCAAGCTCACCGACATCACGTTCGCGACCCCCAACCAGAGCAGGATCATGGTCAGCACCTGGCCGCACGCCTTCACCAGGTCGGCACTGCTTCCGGAGCGCCACGCGAGGACGGCGCTGAGCAGGAACCCGGCGCTGCCGACGAGGAGCAGCATCACCGCGTTTTTCGCGACGAGCACGTGCCAGAGCCTCGTTCCACCGGACAACGCAGCGCGCACGCGGCCGGCGTCGAAGCTGAGCGCATTGGTGCACACGACGCTTCCGACCACACCCGAGAGTGCGTACAGCGCAAGATAAGGCAGTCGATCTTCCTTGGCGTCCCACTGGAAGAGGCGAATGAATGCCAGGTACGCCAAGCCCATTCCGAGGCTCAGCCCCAGCCGAAATGCGATCGACCGAGGCTTACCACTCACCACGTGCCGTGCTTCCTCACGGATCCGGGAGCCGAGATCCTGCACGTGCCGGACGACGGGGTTGCCCGAGTTCAGCGGGACGTAACCGCGGATCGCGGCGGCGACGGTATCGGTGTCACCGGCATCGAGCGCGGCGACGCGTGCTTCGAGAACCGCAAGGTGGGCGGCGCGCAAGGCTATCCGTGCGGTGGTCACCGCGGCGACGGCGTCGGCCTCGGCCTGCGCGGCGGTGCCGATGCCGGCGTCGGCGGGCAGTGGCGGCTGCAACGTCGTGATCAGTTCGAGTTGACGCGCCATGTGCGGCGACGGTGACAACCCGCTGTACGACGGTCGGCTCAGCGCTGATCGTTCGTCGTCGAGCGAATCACGGACGGCCGCGGCAGCCTTGCGGACGGCTGCCGGGTTGTGCCAGCGCACCGACCGGGCGTCACGCTCGGCGGCGACGGCCCGGGAGGCAACCTCGGTCAGATCCTCGACCGCTGTCAATGTCTGCTCCACTCGGTTTAGGTTGGTTTCATGACCACCAACTCGGAAAAGGAAGATCTCCAGCGGTACCTGCAGGCAGCACGTGATGCGCTCGTCTGGAAGCTCGACGGGCTGTCGGAGTATGACATTCGGCGCCCGATGACCCGGACAGGGACCAACTTGTTGGGTCTGGTCAAACACATGATCGGCGTCGAGCTCGGGTATTTCGGTCCTACGTTCGGCCGTCGGGTTCCCGATCTCCCCGCGTGGTTGCGTTCGGAGGAACTCAACGTCGACATGTGGGCCCGCGCCGACGAGTCCACTGCCGACATCGTCGAAACCTATCGCCGCACCTGGGCTTTCGCCGACGCCACGATCGAGGAGCACGATCTGGACGCCCCCGGCTTCGTGAAGCACTGGCCGGAGGATCGTCGCGACGTCACACTGCACCGGATACTCGTTCACGTTGTCACCGAGATCCATCGGCACGCCGGCCACGCGGACATCGTGCGGGAGCTGATCGACGGCGCCGCTGGGATGAAGGCGGGCGACAACAATCTGGCTCCCGGCGATGAGGCGTGGTGGGCCGAGTACACCGACCGTCTGGAGACGGCGGCACGCGAGGCCCACCACGCCTGAACTACTCGAATACCGCTGCTGCGCCGATCACCACGACAACGATCACGAAGTTGATCAGTAGCAGTGGCCAGACGAAGCGCAGGAACTTGTCGTAGCCGACCTTCGCCATGGCCAACCCGCCGACAACGACGACGTTGGTCGGGGCAACCATCAGCATCAGGCCGTGGCCCATCTGGAAGGCGGTGATGACGAGTGCTCGGCTGACTCCGGCAAAGTCGCCCAGCGGTGCGAGCAGCGGCATCGCCAGGGTGGCGTGACCGGAACTGGACGGGATCAGGAACGCCAGCGGGATGTTGACGAGCATCACCAGGATCGCGAAGACCCCCGCCGAAGCGCCGCTGACCAATTGCTCCATCGCGTTGAGGATGGTGTCGAGGGTTTCGGTGTTGGTCATGATCACCGAGACGCCGCGAGCGAGCAGGATGACGATCGCCGGTCCGACCATGTCGCCGGCTCCACGCGTGATCAGGGAGACGATCTTCTTCTCACCCATCTTGGCGACTATGCCGACGAGAACGGCGGCGAGGATGAACAGCATCGCCAATTGCGGGAACCACCAGTTCAACTCGAACCAGTAGGGCTCGGTTGCCGTGACGTGGTACGCGTCGTACTCGGCCGGACCGGTGGTGGCGCCGAAGATGCTCGACCACGGGATGACGGAGAAGATCATCAGTCCGAAGGTGAGTCCGGTGATGAGCAGTACCAGCTTCTGAGTTCCGGTGAGCTTGCCGTCGATGTCGGCCGGCTCGGCCGGCTCTTCGTCTTCGTCGTCCGCGATGTCGAAGCCGACAAGCGACTTGGACGGATCCTTCTTCACCTTTGCGGCGTAGCGGAGAACGAATACCACTGCCACAGCGGTCAATACGATCCACAGGATCACGCGCAGCACGATGCCGTCACCGATGGAGACGCCTGCCTCACCGGAGGCGACGCCGATCGAGAACGGATTGACGGTCGACGCCATGTTTCCGACCAGAGCGCCGAGGATGATCATGGTGGCCGCGACCATGCGGTCGTAGCCCAGTGCCGTCATCAGCGGTATGAGCAGGGCGTAGAAGCCGAACGTCTCGACCGAGAAGCCCATTGTCGAACCGAGCAGCGAGAACAGCACCATGATGACGGTGATGAGCAACCAGCCCTTGTCGCTGAGCTTGGTAGCGAGTTGGGAGACAGCGGTTTCCAGGCTGCGGGTGGCAAAGCTGACCGAGATGAACGCACCGAGCGCCATGATGAAGAGGACTACGCCGACGGAACCGAAGAGCCGTCCGATGTTGTCGGTGTCGACGAACCCGGTGATCGAATCCTGGACGCCGTAGAGGCCGTTCACGGGGGAGAGGATCAGTTGCTGGATTCGTTCCCAGAACGAGAGCGGAGACGTGACGGTCTCGAAGCTGCCGGGAACGGGTGAGCCGTCCACGTCGACGCCGAAGCGTCCGGCCGGAATGAACAGTGCCGCAACCCAGACCAGAATGGTGACGATCGCGAGCATCGTGACCGCGCCGGGGAACTCGAACTTCTTCTTGGCCGGAGTAGGTGCGGACCCCGTGTCGGTTTCGGTGCTCATTTCTTCCCCTCGAAGGTGTCGGCGTACTCCTGGAAGAACAGTGCTTTGGCGACGACGGCCTTCTCGAGCTCGTCGAGCAGGACGCGTTCGTTGGGGCCGTGGATGTTCGCGTAACCGTCAGTGGCGCCGAACAACAGCTTCTCGGCGGTGGGCACTGCTGTATCCAAGGCCATCACGAGGGGGATCGAGCCGCCGCCTGCCATCAGCCCGGCCGGCTCACCCCACGACTGCGATAGTGCAGACAATGCCGCGTCGAAGGCCGGTCCACCTTCGGCTGCCGCAAACCCGTCGCCGGTTTCTCCCGCGGTGACGGTCAGTTGCAAACCGAAGGGGCGCAGGGCTTCCAGGTGCCGGACCAGAGCAGCCTGCGCCTCGGTGGCAGGTTGGCGCGGGTGTACGCGCAGATTGATCACGGCGCGGGCAGTGCTTGCGACGGCGTTGACCGCACCGTCCACAGGGGGAGCGTCGATGCCCGTCACGGTGATGGCCGGGCCCGACCAGATGCGTTCGCCGATGCCGCCGGTTCCGAGTAGCGGAAGCCCGTCTTGGATCTCGGCGAGGGTGCGGAACTCGTCCTCGGTGTATGAACTGCCGGTCCACGGTTCGCGCAGGAGGCCGTCGATCGCCACGTCACCGTTGTCGTCGTGCAGCGACGCCAGTGCGCGGATGAGCGCGAGGCGGGCGTCCGGTGCGGCGCCGCCGTAGAGGCCGTTGTGCTTGTCGGCTCCGAGAGTGGTGAGTTCGACGATCACCTGGGCCGATCCGCGCAGTGCGACGGTCAGGGTCGGTGATCCGGGTCGAACGCTCCCGACGTCGGCGATGACCATTGCGTCGGCCGCAAACAATTCGGGGGCTTCCGGCGGATAGTTGTCGAAGGGGCTGCCGAATTCTTCCTGGCCTTCGATGACGAGCTTGACCGTCACTGGCGGCTTTCCGTCGAAGACGCGAAGCGCGCCGATCATGCCGATGACGTTTGCCTTCGAATCTGCCGTACCGCGGCCGTAAATCGCGCCGTCACGCTTGCTCGGTTCGAAAGGCGGTGAATCCCAGAGTTCGACGTCGTCGGCGGGAACGACGTCGTAATGCGAATACATCAATACGGTCGGGGCTCCCTCTGGACCGGGAACTGTTGCAATGATGACCGGCGCAGTTTTACCTGTTATTTCGAGTTTCTCTATCTTCGTGACTCCGGACTTCTCCAATAGAGAAACGATCAGGTCGTGAGCCTCGAACAGGGGCTCGCTGGGGAAACCTTCTGTTGCTATCGACGGAATACGAACAAGTTCGACGAGTTCCGACTCCAGTGCCGGCATCAAAGCTGCAACTGTTTCCTTGATTGTGGAATAGGAGGGCGAGGCGGATTCTTCCGGCACGGAATTGACTCCTTCTGGGAAAGGCGAAAAACATTAGAGGCAGAGTCTTACACCCGATATGCGGGGTGTGAAAGGGTGACCCGAACAAAAAGCCGAAGTGGGGCGTCGGGCCCGCGATTCTTGACATTGACGTCAACGTCAACACACACTGTGACGGTGACCACCAGCGAAACGCAGGAGCGAGCGCGGACAGCCCGCAAACTCGGCGACGGTCCACGCCGTGCCGGACTGCTCGACACCGCTGCCCTCTGCTTCGGCGAACTCGGATACGACGCCGTGACGGTCGAGACGATCACGACCAGGGCTGATGTGTCCCGGGCGACCTTCTACGCGTACTTCTCGTCGAAGGACGAGGTCTTCCGCGCCGTCGCCGAAATGATGTGCCGACGCTTCCTCGACGCTCAGCACATGGAGGGCCCGGCGGCCGAGGATCTACGCGAAGTTCTCCGAACGACCACGTCGGCGTTCATCACGGCCGTGTACACCTACGGTGACCTGCTCGCGGTGATCGAGCATCGGGCGCGGGTGGATTCCGAGGTCGAGCGCAGTTGGTCGGCGGTTCGCGAAAAGCTCGTGAGCCGCTACATCCGCTTTGTCGAACGGATTCGACAGGTTCACGACGTAGATCCCTGTGTTTCGCCCCCGGTGCTCGTTCAGATGATCTCGGACGCACAGATGGCCGGTGGAGCACGACTGAGTAAGGCGAGTGTCGAAGAGCAGAACCAGTTCATTGCAGATATGACGACGATGTCCGAGCGGTTGATCGGGTTCGAAGAGTCGAAATAGATTTCTTTTACGAATGGAGCGATCGGTGGCAGAACAAGACGTGCTCGAAGCGGCTCTGGCGGAGATCTCTGCGCTGCAACAAGCGCATTGGCCCGCCGGCATTCCCCGCGCCGTCGAGTATCCGCTCGAAGGTGGGGGACTTGTCGATTACTTGCGGCATTGGGCGATCGAGCGGCCGGATACTCCTGCCATCGTCTTCTACGGCCGGGTCATCACGTATTCCGAATACGACGAGCTTTCGGATCGTTTTGCCGGATGGCTGCTGTCACTCGGAGTCGAACGCGGCGATCGCGTCGGCGTTCACCTGGTCAATTGCCCTCAGTTCCATATCGCGATGCTCGGCATTCTCAAGGTCGGTGCGGTTCACGTGCCGATCAATCCACTCTTCCGTGAACATGAATTGATTCACGAACTCAACGATGCCGGCGTCAAGGTCCTACTGACGCAGAACACCTTCTCGAAGTTGGTGAAGAAGGTTCGCTCACAGACTCCACTCGAACACGTCGCGAAGACTGCAGTGTCGGACATGCTGACGGCGATCCCGACCGTCGAACTGCCCTTCGAGGTCGACGATCCGCGCCTGAGCGACTGGCAGTCGATCATCACCAGTGAGCGGGCGACTCCTGTCGCCACCGAACTCGATTCCCTCGCCGCCCTGAACTACACGGGCGGAACGACGGGAATGCCCAAGGGCTGTGAGCACACTCAGCGCCACATGGTTTACACCGCGGCCACCGCGACGCTTGCGGGCGGTGACCAGGTGGGTGCCAATCCGCCGGTGTCCCTGGTGTTTCTGCCGATCTTCTGGATCGCAGGTGAGGACTTCGGCATCCTGGTTCCGCTCGTCAACGGCGGAACCGTGGTCCTGCTGAATCGTTGGGATGCGGAGACCACGCTCGACGCTGTCGAGGCTTACGGCGTGACCTCGCTGGTCGGAACTGTCGACAATTACGTCGAACTGATGGACACGCCAGGATTCGCGGAGCGAAATCTCTCGACACTCCAGAACGTCATGGCAGTTTCGTTCGTTCTCAAACTCGATCCGGCCACGCGCCAGCGGTGGCGCGAGGCTACAGGCGGCGTTCTGCGCGAAGCGAGCTACGGCATGACCGAAACCCACACCGCGGACACGATCACCCTCGGCTTCCAGGACGGCGACTACGACCTGAAAAGCGAGCCGGTGTTCTGCGGAATTCCGGTGCCCGGCACCGACGTTCTGATCGTCGATCACGACGGCAGGCCGGTGCCCGTCGGCGAGCACGGGCAGATCATCGTGCGCAGCCCATCCATCCTTTCCGCGTACTACCGCAACGAGGCGGCCACCGCCGACGCCATCCGTGACGGCTGGCTGCAGACCGGTGACGTCGGAAAGTTCAGTGAGCGTGGCGGTTTGCACTATTTGGCGCGGAACAAGGAAATGATCAAGACCAACGGCATGAGTGTCTTTCCCTCCGAGGTGGAAGCGCTGCTAATGCTGCACCCGGCGATCGAAAAGGCTGCGGTGGTGCCGAAACCGGACCCGGACAAGGGGCAGGTGGCTTTTGCGTTTGTCCAACTGGTCGAGGGTTCCGACACTGCGGCCGACGAGATCGTCTCGTGGGCGAAGGAGAACATGGCCACGTACAAGGTGCCCGAAGTGGAAGTGCTCGAGGCGCTTCCGATGACAGCGACAGGAAAGGTGCGCAAGGGCGATCTGTTCGAGCGCACTCAGGGGGACAAGTGAGACTGCTGATTGCGAACCGCGGCGAAATTGCGCTGCGGATCATTCGAACTGCCCGTGAACTCGGGATCGAGACGGTGTCGGTGTACGCCGAGGACGACGCGTCCAGTCCGCACGTCGCGGCGGCCACGGAGTCGGTGCCGCTCGGAGCGTCGGGCGCATCCGCGTACCTGGATCAGAGCGCACTGCTGAAGATCGCGGCCGAAACGGGCGCCACGCACGTGCACCCGGGTTACGGATTCCTCAGTGAGAATGCCGAATTCGCGCAGGCGTGCACAGAGGCGGGCATCGTCTTCGTCGGCCCGGACGCCCAGGTTCTCCGGACTTTCGGCGACAAGGCCAGTGCCCGCACCGCGGCGGTCGACTCAGGAGTGCCGGTCCTGCCGTCGACATCGGCGAACGCCGACCTCGACGAGGTGCGTGAATTCTTCGAGCGCAACTCCCGCGGCATCATGATCAAGGCGCTCAGCGGCGGCGGTGGCCGCGGCATGCGCGCGGTGCGCGACCCGAAAGCGCTCGACGACGCGTACCGTGTGTGTGCGGCCGAAGCCCAGTCGGGATTCGGCAGTTCGGCACTGTTCGCCGAGGTACTCAGTGAGCACGCTCGGCACATCGAAGTGCAGATCGTGGCGGCACCGGGGCAAGGTGGAACCCACGCGCTCGCTCTGGGTGACCGCGATTGCAGCGTCCAACGTCGCCATCAGAAGTTGATCGAGGTTGCGCCCGCGCAGGGGCTGTCGGGGGCCCTGCGCGAGCGTCTTCACGCTGCGGCGGCGAGGCTGTGCGCCGAGGTCGGCTATCGAGGCATCGCGACGGTCGAGTTCCTGGTCGAGGAACGCGGGTTCGTCTTCCTCGAAGTCAATCCCCGAATTCAGGTGGAGCACACGGTGACCGAAGAGGTCACCGGAATCGATCTCGTCGCCGTGCAGCTCGCGATCGCGGACGGAGTTCCGTTCGAGAACCTGGACCTGCCAACAGGGATCACCGCTGTCGAGAAGGCCTCGGAGACAGTCGGATCCGTGGCAAACGCTTCGGGGATTGCGATACAGGCCCGCGTCAATATGGAAACCATGACGCCGGACGGCAATGCGCTGCCGTCCTCCGGCACGCTCGACAACTTCACTCCTCCGGGCGGACCCGGCGTGCGAGTGGACACCTTCGGTACGGTCGGACTCTCGCCGAGTGCGCGTTACGATTCGCTCTTGGCAAAGGTGATCACCCACACGCGTCGATCGGATTTCCCTGCCGCGGTGCGCAAGTCGATTGCCGCTTTGAGTGAGTTCGCCATCGACGGCGTAGCGACCAACATCGAGTTCCTGCAGGCAATACTGTCGGACAAGGACTTCCGCGACGGCCTGGTCGACGTCGACTGGTTGGGTTCTCGATTGGCGGACCTCGTCCCCGACGTTGGCCCACAAACGCCCTCCTCGTCTGTGGACGTGGCACCGGACGAGGATGTGGTCCGTGCACAGATGGCGGGCATCGTCGTCGAACTCGCGGCAGTCGGTGACGGCGTCCATGCGGGTGGCCAGGTTGCCGTCCTCGAGGCGATGAAGATGCAGCATGTTCTCTCGGCGCCCGGTGATCTCGAAGTGGTCCGGGTCCTGTCGTCACCGGGGAGGTCGGTGGGTGCGGGCGAACCGTTGCTCGTCGTCCGTAGTGCAAGCGCGGGATCGAAGCTCGCCGAGGTCGACGAGGTGGACCTCGACGACGTGCGTCCCGATCTCGCGGAGATCATCGCTCGCCACGAGGTGACCCTGGACCCGGCCCGGCCCGCAGCCGTGGCGAAGCGTCACAAGCTGGGACGCCGGACTGCTCGCGAGAACGTCTACGACCTGGTCGACGACGACAGCCTGGTCGAGTACGGCGCTCTCGCGCTGGCGGCGCAGCGGAGTCGGCGAAGCGAGGAAGACCTGATCGCCAACACTCCTGCCGACGGGTTGATCGGCGGAGTGGCGACCATCAGCGGCGGCGAGAGCGTCGTGATCTCGTACGACTACTCGGTGCTCGCCGGTACCCAGGGCATGCGCAATCACGCCAAGACCGACCGCCTGCTCGAGATCGCCGATCGCAAGCGAGTTCCGGTGGTGCTGTTCGCGGAAGGTGGCGGCGGTCGCCCCGGTGACACCGACGCCGGCGCCGGGGCGGGCCTCGAGCTGGGAACCTTCCGCGCCATGGCGGCGCTGAGCGGGCGGGTGCCCATGGTCGCCGTCGTGTCCGGGCGCTGTTTCGCGGGCAACGCGGCCCTGGCCGGCGCGTGCGACGTCCTGATCGCGACACCGGACGCCAACATCGGGATGGGTGGTCCTGCCATGGTCGAGGGCGGCGGGCTCGGAAACTTTCGCCCCGAGGACATCGGCCCCATCGACGTGCAGCGCCGCAACGGCGTCGTACACCTGGTCGCTGACGACGACGCTCATGCGGTGGCGCTGGCCAAGCAGTACCTCGGCTACTTCCAGGGTGCGAGCGGAGAGTGGACCGCTCCGGATCCGCGGCTCTCGCGGCATGTGGTGCCGGAGAATCGCCTGCGCTCGTACGACGTTCGTGGAGCGATCGACGCAATCGCGGACGTCGACAGCGTCCTGGAACTGCGTCGAGACTACGGACGCGGTGTAGTAACCGCACTCGTTCGTGTCGAAGGAGTTCCGTACGGTGTGCTGGCGAACAGCAGCGAGCATCTCGGCGGCGCGATCGACGCGGAAGCCTCGGACAAGGCTTCGGATTTCCTGGAACTGCTCGAAGCGCACCGCATCCCTCTGGTGACGCTGTGCGACACACCGGGATTCATGGTGGGCCCGGATTCGGAGGAGGAGGCGACGGTTCGAAGGTTCGGCAGCTTCTTCGTTGCCGGTGCTCGCCTCACCGTGCCGTTCGGAACGATCATCCTGCGCAAGGGTTACGGGTTGGGCGCCATGGCAATGGCCGGTGGTTCCTTCCACGCCCCCGAGTTCACGGTCGCGTGGCCGACGGGCGAGATCGGGCCGATGGGTCTGGAAGGTGCTGTGCGTCTCGGTTTCCGCAAGGAACTCGAGTCCGTCGAAGATCCGGTGGCTCGGGAAACGCTGTTCGGTCAGTTCGTGGAACTGGCCTACGCACAGGGCAAGGCGCTGATGGCGGCGACCACGTTCGAACTGGACGACGTCATCGATCCGGCCGATACCCGCGGATGGATCAGACAACTCTGCAGAAACAGTTGAGATCCTGCTGATTCGAGCTGTTGCCGCACGTGGGCGGGGCAACTAGCCTTGCCCACGTGTCGGCTGCGCGAGATAACGTCCTGATCATTCATTGGCACGACCTGGGGCGGCACCTCGCGAGTTACGGTGTCGCCGGGGTCAACAGCCCCCATCTCGACCGGCTGGCGGCAGAAGGCATCCGGTTCACCGACGCACACGCGACGGCGCCGCTGTGCTCGCCTTCGCGCGGATCGCTCTTCTCGGGCAGGTATCCGCACAACAACGGTCTGATCGGGTTGGCGCACCACGGCTGGGAGTACCACGCTGAGGTGCAGACGCTCCCGCAGATCCTCTCCGACAACGGTTGGTACACCTCGCTCTTCGGCATGCAGCACGAGACTGCGTATCCGAAGCGACTGGGCTACCACGAGTACGACGTCACCAACTCGTTCTGCGACTACGTGGTTCCGCGTGCCCAGAACTGGCTACGACGCTTCCCGCCCGAGCCGTTCCTGCTCACCACGGGATTCTTCGAAACGCATCGCCCGTACCCCGCCGATCGCTATACCCCGGCGGACACCGCAGCCCTGGAGGTCCCCGGATACCTTCCGGACGTGCCACAGGTGCGCGAGGATCTGGCCGAATTCCACGGCAGCGTAGAGGTGGCCGACGCCGCGGTGGGGGAACTGCTCGCGACCCTCGAGGAAGAGGGGCTCGACGAGAACACCTGGGTCTTCTTCCTCACTGATCACGGCGCGGCGTTCCCGCGTGCCAAGTCGACGCTCTACGCCCCGGGTACCGGTATTGCCTTGATCGCTCGGCCTCCCGCGCGGTATCGCAGTGGCGGAAAGGAATACGAGACACTGTTCAGTGGTGTGGATCTTGTTCCGACCATTCTCGATCTGCTCGGAATCGACGTCCCCACCGAGGTGGAAGGGCGCTCGCACGCCGATGCCCTCGTCGACCGCGGAACTGAACCGTCCGAACCCGTTCGTACTTCCCTGTTCACGGAGAAGACCTTTCACGACAGCTTCGATCCCATTCGTGCGGTGCGAACCAAGGACTACAGCTACATCGAGAACTACGCCGTCCGCCCGGCTCTGGATCTACCGCTCGACATCGAGGACAGTCTTTCCGGAAAAGCGCTCGGCACCGAGCATCTTGCGGTACGCGCACCCCGGGAGCTGTACGACCTCCGTGCCGACCCGGACGAGAAGATCAATCTGATCGATCGACCGGAAGTCTCGGCAATACAGGCGGAATTGTCCTCGCAGCTTCACACGTGGCGCGCCGAAACGGATGATCGTCTCCCGGACGAGGCATTGGGAAGCGCGATGGCGGTGCACCGCATGGCGGCGTACCTCGAGAAGATCGGTGTCCGACCCAACGTGCGGTCCGCCTACAGTGCGGACCGCGGTTACCTCGAGTCGGACACCGAAAACCCCTAGGGCCTTGCGGCTTCGCGCTCTTCCAACAATGCGATGACCCGCTCGACCAGCTCGTTGATGTCAGCGCCGGTTGTGTCGAATGCCAGGTCCGGCTCCTCCGGCGTCTCGTAAGGCGCGTCGATTCCGGTGAGCCCCTTCAGTTCACCCGCCCGCGCACGAGCGTACAGGCCCTTGGGATCTCGACGTTCGCATTCTTCGACGGGAGTGGTGACGGCAATTTCGAGGAAGGTGAGCCCGGCAGCTTCGTTGAGCGCGCGCGCAATTGCTCGATCCGAACGCAGTGGCGAGACCATCGACGCGATCGCCACCACGCCGGCGTCGGCGAACAGTCGAGTGAGATGCCCGACGCGTCGGATGTTCTCGGCTCGGTCTCCCGGCGAGAACCCGAGATCGTCGGAGATACCGTGGCGGACGTTGTCACCGTCCAGCAGATACGCGGTGCGTCCCGCGTCGACGAGCGCACGTTCGACAGCGACTGCGACGGTGGATTTTCCGGATGCAGGTAGGCCGGTCAACCAGATCGTCGCGCCCCTCTGGGTGGTAGACGCCCATCGCCGTTGACGTTCGAGTGAGGACGGATGCCACTTGATGTCGTTGCGGGTCTGCTCGCCGGGAACGACGACGCGAGGTTCGAGAATGGTGCCGGCGCCGACGGTGTCGTTGCTCTGCTCGTCGATCAGGATGAAGGCGCCAGAGTCCCGATTGTGGTCGTAGGTGTCGGCGACCACCACGGAACTGGTTCGGAGCGTGACCGTTCCGATGTCGTTGAGTCCCAGTTCGACTGGGCTGTCCTGCTCGTCGAGCGTTTCAGGATCGAGACGGGTGTGCAGTTCTTGGACGGTCGCTCGCACGGTCCGGGACGTGTGTTTGAGCGCTATCCGATCGCCCGCGCGCAACGGTGTGTTGGACAACCAGCAGATGGTGGCTTCGAGTTCTCGGGCCAGAACCGGCAAATGAGCCTGCGCACCGCCACTGACCAGAACGTCGCCACGTCCGACGTCGATGTCGTCGGCCAGTTCCACCGAAACCGACAGTGGTGCAACGGCAGTACTGCGGTTGTCGTCGAGAGTGTCCAGACTGATCACGGTGCTCTTCGATCCGGACGGCAGGACCACTACCTCGTCTCCGACGCTCAGTGTGCCTGCCGAGATCCGGCCGGTGTACCGGCGACGATTCTGCGGATCGGGGCGCGAAACCCATTGCACGGGAAGCCGAAGCTCCTCGATGTGCGTCGCGGGCGCATGGAGTTCGACGCCTTCGAGGTACTCGAGGAGCGTCGGCCCCTCGTACCACGCGGTGTTCTCGGACCGCGTCACGACATTGTCGCCGGCTTTCGCGGAGACCGGTATGGCGAGTACGTCCTCGCGTCCGACTTGCCGTGCCAAGGCCCGCAATTCTTCCTGCACCTGAGCGAATCTCGCTTCGTCGAAGTCCACCAGATCGATCTTGTTCACCACGGCTACAAGGTTCGGAACACCGAGCAGTGCGGCGATTCTGGCGTGCCGGCGCGTCTGACGCAGCACGCCGGTCCTCGCGTCGACCAGCAGGACCGCTACGTGAGCGTTGGATGCTCCGGTGAACATGTTGCGCGTGTAGCGTTCGTGCCCCGGGGTGTCGGCGAGTACGTAACTTCTGGTCGGGGTGGAGAAGAATCGGTACGCGACGTCGATCGTGATGCCCTGTTCACGCTCGGCACGTAGTCCGTCGGAGAGTGCAGCCAGGTCGGCGACACCGTGCTCGTCGGTGACGGAATCGAGGTGATCGGTTGGCAGACTGTCGGTGTCATGCAACAGTCGGCCGATCAGCGTGCTCTTGCCGTCGTCGACGCTACCCGCCGTGGCCAGTCGCAGGAGTTGGCGAGTGATGGTGGTCGTCATCAGAAGTAGCCCTCACGCTTTCGGTCTTCCATCGCGGCGACCGACGTTCGGTCGTCTGCGCGAGTCTCGCCTCGTTCGGAAACCGTCGCGGCCGAGATTTCGGTGACGACGTCGTCGATGGTGGTGGCGTGCGATCGAACGGCGCCGGTGATGGTCAGATCGCCGACGGTTCGATATCGCACCCACTCGGTCGTTGCCGCGGCGTTCTCGGCGTCGGTGCTGAATTCGGAAGCAGCGAGGAGCATTCCGTCGCGCTCGAATACCCTCCGCTGGTGCGCGAAATAGATGGACGGCAGTTCCAGTTCCTCCTGGGCTATGTAGCGCCAGATGTCGAGCTCGGTCCAGTTGCTCAGCGGGAAGACACGAACGGACTCGCCGCGTCTGATCCGACCGTTGTAGAGCGACCACGGTTCGGCCCGTTGCGCTCGCGGGTCCCACTGGCCGAACTCGTCACGGAAGCTGAGGACTCTTTCCTTGGCGCGCGCACGTTCCTCGTCCCGGCGGGCGCCGCCGAACGCGGCGTCGAACCTTCCAGCTTCGAGAGCGTCGAGCAGGGTTCTGGTCTGCAGGCGGTTTCGCGATCCGCTGGTCTCGGTCGACTCCTGCACTCTGCCCTGGTCGATCGAATCCTGAACGGAAGCAACCAGAAGTGTGTGCCCGCCCTCCTTGATTCGGCGGTCGCGAAATTCGATGACCTCCTCGAAATTGTGACCGGTGTCGACGTGCAGGACCGCGAAAGGGAGTGGGGAGGGCCGAAACGCCTTCTCGGCCAGACGAAGCAGGACTATCGAGTCCTTGCCGGCCGAGAAGAGCAGTACCGGTCTCTCGAGTTCTGCCACCACCTCTCGAATGATGTGAACCGCTTCGGATTCGAGAACTCGGAGTTCGTCGACGACATCGGTGACGGTGCTCATGTGACGGGATATCCGTTCTGTTCGGCGTCGATGCGATAACGCTGCACCCATTCGCGGGATCGTCCGTCGCTCTGACGACGCAGCGGCGGTGGCGGGGCCAGTTGTCCGTCGAGGCCGAGGGAGATGAGGGTTTTTGCGACCACGGACTGCGGGTCTTCGGTGAGATCGCGGAACCCGACTTCGATGGGAGAGATGTCCTCTTCCTCGAACCAGCGCTTCCATTGGCGTTCCTGCTCGCCGAGAATCGTCACCAGGTGCGCGATTCCGACTGCGTTGTACTGCGCACCGTCCGAGAGATTCGGTGGAGTCGCGTCGTCGCGCCAAACCTGTGTCTGCACGGCGCGCCACATCGACACAGCTTGAGCGACGACATCTTCTCGATAGACGTGGATGAACTGCAGGTCGTGATCGAGGGTGTCGTGGAGTGCGGAACGTAGGTCCGTCCCACTGCGCCAGGGCAATCCGGCCGCGCGATCGAGTAGGAGCGGCGTCTGGTTCCACATCAGCTTGCCACCCCAGACTCCGTTGGGGGTTCGGCCGAGTTCGAGAAGTTGTGTGCGCCACTGTTCGGAGGTGCGAGTGTCCGGCGTGCCCGGGTGGAACGGGGCGAGCAGACCCAGGACGGACTCGTCCGTGACGTCTTCGAACCACTGCCTCGGTTGCGGCGATCGCGAGGTCTCGGGGAGGTACTGGAAGAACTCTTCCGGCTCACCCGCGACCCCGGTTGCTCGCAGGGATTCGACCAGCAAAGTACTGCCGCTGCGCTGCGAAGCGCAGACGAGAAACGAGCGTTGGGCCTCCGTCATGCGAGCAACGCTAAGGGGGGCCGGAAACCGCCGCAAGCTGGGAAAATAAACTCACGCAGAGGTTAAATCTCGACGTGAAACGTTAAATGTGCGGGTCACGAAATGTCGCGCTGAGGCACGTCTTACGCAGTTGTCGCAAGGGCCGCGGCAAGCCCGAATGCGATGGCCATGAAGACAACTTCACCGATGGCGCGACGCAGGGATCCGTCCGAACTCATGCGGTGTGCAGCGCTCGCGACCACCCATGTCCGGCGCCACCACCATCCCAGGGCGACGAGCAGTCCGATCGCCACGATCTTGGCGAGGATCACCCGACCGTATGCGGTGTCGTAGAAGGCGGAGAGTGAGTCGAGTCGCACGACGGCGTTGACGATACCGGTGACGACCAGCGCGAGGACGCATCGCCAGGCGAGAGCGGAGTACTTGGGCAACCAGATCGCCCAGGCACCGCGCGACGGTACGGCAAGCGCGAGTGCGGCGAGCACGCCGAACCACAAGGCCGCAGCGAGGACGTGAACGGCGTCGAGGATCGATCCGAAGCTCTGCTGCGCCATGTGCCCGGTGATCGGGCGGGCAGCGAGCGCCAACGCGGAGACGACCAATGCCGGTGCGACGGGCACCGTCTCGGGATTGGTGAATCCGTAGATGCCGTAACAGACGACGGCAAACGCGCACGCGATGATCGCGACGCCGACGCGGCCGACGTTGACCTCGGAGACGAATGCGCCGAAGTGCCCGATGGTCAGCGAGGTGACCGGGGCGCCGTCGGCCGCTGCGGCATTGAGCACGAGGAGCGTGATCTCGGCGACGAGCCACACTGCTGCCACCGCGGTGAGCTGAGTCCACATGACGGCGGGGGTTGTCGCCGGGCGGCGTTCACTGCGGCCCATCCAGGCGAGCGTCGCGATGCCGAGGGTCAACGAACCACATCCGATCGCGAGAACGCGGACCGTGCTCGACGATTCGGGTCCCGACGGGCTGGCGAGGCCCCAGGCGATCAGGACTCCCAGCAGAGCTGTGGGTACGGCAAACAGCAACCACCACCTGTTTGCCGTACCCGTCACGCGATCAGCTCGACTTCGGCTTACGGAGCACGAAGAACAGCGCACCGCCGAACACGACGACGCCGGCGACGATGAAGATCCACACCGGCATGCTGCCGGACTCCGACTCACCCGTACTCGACGCGGCGGCAGCGCCGGGAGTGCCCGACCCCGCCTCGGTGAGGGTGAACGTCAGGGTTCCGTTGACGGGGTGACCGTCAGCGGAGGTGACGCGGTACGCGATGGTGTAGACGCCGGTCGGCCCGAGATCGCCGAGGTCTGCACTGACAGTGGGTCCTTCGACGGACGGATCGCTTTTGGTCCAGAGGTTGCCGTCCGGGCCGGTGACCGTCAGCGCCGCGAACTGTGCCTGCAGAGCCTCGTTGAACGTGACCGAAACCGTGTCAGGCGCAACCTGAATGGACGCACCGTTTTCCGGGTTGGAGCCGACGACCGCGGAGTGTGCACTGGCCGTGCCCATTCCGAGCATCGTGGCCAGCATCGCGAGCATGCCGACGGCGATGACCTTGATCCGGGTACTCATCAGCGCTTGCTCCTGACCAGTGCGCCGAGGCCGAGTGCAGCGCCCAACGCGCCGAGCACCAGGCCGACGCCGCCGAGCCAGCGGGCGGTGTTGTCCGACGAAGAGTCAGCGGCTTCGGATGCGGCGGACGTCTCGGCAGTGTTATCGGCAGAGGGGGCTCCGTGGGCATCGCCGGTGGACGCGGCGAGAGTCAGCGTCGGGGCGGGCTTGTCCGGCTCGCTGCCGTCGGCAAGCTCTTCCTGATCCCAGTTGACGACGTTGCCGTCGCTGTACGTCTGGACAGCCTTGAACTCGACCTCGTCCTGCTCCGGCAGCGGGCCGGCAGAAAGGACGAACTGCTGGAACTGGCCGGGGGCGATTCCGACGCCGGGGTCGGCGGTCCACGTCACGGACTTGGCGACCAACGAGGTGGGGTCCTTCTCCACGACTGCGGTCCAGCCGGGCATCGGTTCGGTGCGTGCCGACTTGAGGTCGGGGAGTGCGACCGTCAGCTTGGTGGTCGAAGCGGTGTCGGATTCGGTGGGCACGCGGAACGTGAGAACGGAGTATCCGCCCTGCGCAGCTCCTGGTGCGACGACGCTGACGTGCGCTGAAGCAATTCCGGCGGCCAGCAGCACGGCGCTGCCGGTAGCGACGGTCGTGACAACCGCGCGCGAAATCAGGGTGTTCTTCATGTCGGGAAGTGTCCTCTTGGTCTGGTGAAGGGGTGGGGCGTTCTACGAATCTTCAGACCAGGGCAGGAGGACCGCGCCGCGAGATGCTGGCGCGAAGTAGAGCGTCGACAGGTCCGTGATGGATTCCGGTCGAGACGGTGTGGCCGCGGGAAGTGACAGCGGCGGGAGCCAGAGACGCCAGGACGATGTGGAGAGCGTGGGTGACAACTCGGTAGAGGCGCTCGGCGGCCAGGACCGCCACCGCACAAGCGACGGTGGCACTGGCGTGAGCACCGAGCATCACCAATCCCGGAGCGGGCGAATGAGCGTGCTCGGAGAGCGTCATGGTGGTGTGCGCGGCCAACTGACCCAGACCCAGAGCAACGATCAAGGCAGCGGGCCCCCGTGAGAGGGCGGGAAGGGTGGCCGTCACGGCGCCGACGGTTGCGCAGACGGCGAGCAACAGGGTCAGCGACGACGACTGTGGCAGCTCGCCTCCGCCGATCCCGTGCGCGGCGACAGCGAGAGCAGCCGAAGCGGAACCGACAGCTGTCCCCCGGAGGGTCGCGGTCTGCTCGGCTGCTCTCACTGGAGTTCTCAGGTCTAGCGCACGCCGAGACGTGCGAGCAGATCTGCTTCGACGCCGTCGAGTTCGGAAGAAATCGCCTGGTGAGCTGCTTTACGGCGAGCCTGCGGCATCTGCTCGGCAGCGCGAACTGCCGTGCTGAGGTCGCCGAGGCGCTCACGGATGGCGGCGGCGAAACGCTGCGTCTCCGCGTCGTCGGGCTTGCGGCTGAGGA
Organism: Rhodococcus sp. MEB032; assembly: GCF_030208925.1. Taxonomy (NCBI): domain Bacteria; kingdom Bacillati; phylum Actinomycetota; class Actinomycetes; order Mycobacteriales; family Nocardiaceae; genus Rhodococcus; species Rhodococcus sp. MEB032. Next base: position 63,635 of record NZ_JARVSY010000023.1, on the reverse strand, counting down.
TCTCGGTGACCGAGCTCTCGGCGCCGGCGATACGAGCGCTCAACTTCGCGCCGTGACCGGTGTAGTCACCGAGCTGGTCGACGGCGATGCCCATCTTCTGTGCACGCGTGGTGTCGAGCTGGGCGCGCACCGCCGTGGCTGCGCGGTAACCGATCGGCAGGAGAACGGGGGCAAGCAGACGTGCCACTCCCAGGTACTTACGCACCTTGGCGACGGTCAGGCCCTGATTCGCAGCGGCCTTCTCCTGCGCCTTCAGGGTCGCGATCTGCGCCTTTTCGATCTTGTGCTGTGACTCGATCTCGGCTTTCTCCAGCTTCTTGAGCGACTTGGTCTCGACCTTGTCGCGCTTACGCTGGCTCTTGGCGTTGAGCTTCGCCTCGACCTCAGCCTTGTGCTTGAGAGCCTTTGCCTCCGCCTTGCGGGTGGCACGAGACTTTCGCTTCTTGAACAACCCCATCGAAAAGGACCCCGTTTCCAGGTGTTTGTGTGTTGCCAGGTACCTGCGCTTCGGCTTCAGCCTAGGGGAGCACATAATCTTCGTCATCGTGTGTTCCGTTAACAACCCCGCGCCCCAGCTCCCGATCATCGATTCGGGGGCGTTGACCCGATGCCGTCATCGGGTGCGTCTGGACGGGTTGTTTCCCGGGAAATCGGCTTCGGAACCCGTCGACACCGGCATCAAGCAGCGCCAGGATGCCGCGATCGCGAAGCGCGCGGAGATCGCCGAACTCGTGATCGGTGCTGCTCCCGAGCGTTGGGTGAAGATCAACCCCGACCAATCGGCGTCGGCTCAGGCTCGCGACACCTTGGCTGCCTGTGAGGCCGGCGCAGACCGGATCTGGGGCGCGGTCTTGCCGGTCGAGCGCGACACCGGACGCAAGGGCCGCTGCGAAATGCTCATCCGTGACGACGAGGGCGGCGGGTACATCCCCGTCATTGTCGTCAATCACAAGGTGACCGATCCCGGCCAGGGCGCGATCACCTCGGGGCTCTTCGAATGGGAGCCCGCGGCCGATCCCAAACGCAAGGTCCGCAGTCAGGTCCGCGATCAGATGCGCGTCGCGCAGGTCTATCGGATGCTCGAGCGTCGTGGGCTGGCGAGCCCGTCGCTGACGGCAGGCGCGATCGGATACAACGGAGACTGCATCCTCGTCCACGACCTCAGCGCGATTCTCGACGATTACGACAAGCGTTTCGCCGACCGTATCGCTGTGGCCCGCGGTGAGGTGCTGACGTCTCCGTCACAGGTGAGCGAGTGCAAGTCGTGCCCGTGGTGGACCGAATGCAAGCAGGAGTTGGTCCGCAACCGCGACGTCAGCCTGGTGGCTGTCGGATCGCGGGCCGAGCTTCTGCGCGACGTGGGCTGCAACACGATCGATCAGCTGGCCGCCTGGGACGGTGAGCCGCTCGAGGATTGGCCGCACGGAAATTTCGACGACGCAGTAGTGATCGCCAAGGCGTGGTTGGTGGATGCTCCGTTGGTGCGGCGGTTCGAGAAAATCTCGGTGACTCGGGCGGACATCGAGATCGACGTCGACATGGAGAGCTATCAGGAGCACGGCGCCTACCTGTGGGGGACGTTGCTCAATGTCGGTGGCTTCTCGATGTATCGAGGATTTGCGACGTGGGACCCGTTGCCGACACGTGACGAGGCGCGGTCGTTCGCAGAGTTCTGGGGCTGGCTGATGGCGGAGCGTGCCGCAGCCGCCGCTTCGGGTAAAACCTTTGCCGCGTACTGCTATTCGCGTTCGGCCGAGGACAAATGGTTGTTGGACTCGGCGCGCAGGTTTGCCGGTGAACCCGGGATTCCGAGTAAGGACGAGATCCGCGAGTTCATCGACAGTCCGCAGTGGGTCGACATCTATCAAGCGGTGAGTGATCAGTTCATCTGCCCGAACGGCAAGGGACTCAAGAAGATTGCCCCCGTTGCCGGATTCAACTGGCGTGACGCCGAGGCCGGGGGTGAAGCGTCGATGGCGTGGTACCGCGAGGCGGTCGGCTACGACGGTGAGCCGGACGAGACGCAGCGGACACGCATCCTGCAGTACAACGAGGACGACGTCATTGCCACCAAGGTCCTCCGTGAGTGGATGACGGACCGCGCGGAGAAGGAAATTCCGCTGGCTTCCGAGTTGTAGCGCTGATCCGTTCTGTCGCGATTGTCTGAAACATCCTATTTAACAGTATGTTTCAACTCGTAGTTTCTCGTCATCGTGTGTCCGGAACCCGCATCCGCGCTACCTTCATCTGGTCGGCTCCACGATGGAGGGTGTTGCATGCTGAGCAGGCTGACTTCGAGTGCGAGCGACGCCGAACTGTCTGACGTCGAGCGGCGCGACCTCTTCGCACGCCAGATACTGCAGGTGACGACGGTCGCGCCACTGGCCAACATGGTCAATGTACTCAGCGTGTGCGCTTTGCTTGTGTATGTCGTACCCCCCGGTCACAACGAGTTTCGGGTGATCTGGGGTTCTGCGGCCTTCTTGGTCGTCCTCAATTCGGTGCGCGTCTGGATACCGCGAGTCGTCCTGAAGGGCCGGTACACGCCCAAACATACGACGAGGTACGACTACTGGGCGCTCATGCTCGAGGTGATCCTGCTCGGGCTTCTGCTTGTCGTTCTCGCCGCCGCGATGCTTCCCGTGACGGACAACTCGCGAAAGCTTGTGCTTCTAGCGACATTCGCCGGAGTCATGGGCGCCGGCGCCGTAGCGTTGTCGACGGTTCGGTCGATAGCGGTAGCGTGGATTCTGGTGCACAGCATCGGATTGCTCGTCGTTATCCTGCCCAAGAGAACCACGGAATACGCTGTCCTCTCGTTCCAGTTGGTCGTTTACTCGGTGACACTGATTATCGGCGTCGTGTACCTCTGGGCGTCGTTCCGAAGTCGTTGTCTTGCCGAGTTCGAGGCTGCTGCCGAGCGCCAGACGGTCAGTTTGCTTCTCGACGATTTCGAGGGTGGGTCACGCGACTGGCTGTGGGAAGTCGACACCACCGGGACGTTGTCGCACACCTCCGCTCGGCTGTCGCAGATCTCGGGAGTTCCCGTCTCCGACTTGCGAACCCTGTCGCTGCGCGGATTGTTGGATCGGCTCGACGTGGGTTCGACGAAGAGTGGCCGAGCCGCGGTCCAGGTCATCGGAGACCACCTCGACCGCCTCATGCCGTTTCGAGAGGTCGTCATTCCCGTTCGTGTCGACGGCGTCGACCGATGGTGGTCTCTGTCGGGTCACCCCAGGCTATCCGAGGCCACGGAGTTCGTGGGTTGGCGAGGCGTGGGCTCGGACATCACCGAGAAGTACAACTACGAGCGGCGAATTCTGTGGCTTGCTGCAACCGACGGACTGACCGGGCTCCCGAATCGCCGGACGTTCGGCTCGGAGCTGTCCGACGCGCTCGGCACCGTCCGAACCGGCGAGGAAGTCCTTGTCGGAATCCTCGACCTGGACAATTTCAAGTCGGTGAACGACACGTTAGGGCACCCTGTCGGTGACAAATTGTTGATTTCCGTTGCTGCACGGCTCAATCGGGTGGTCGACGGCGCCATGTGTGCGCGAATCGGTGGTGACGAATTCGGCGTCGTCTTGCGGGGAACAGGGGACGGCGGAGAGGTGTTCGCTCGCTATCTGGATGCATTGCGTGAGCCGTTTTACGTGCGGGGGAATCGCATCGAGGTTCGTGCATCGATCGGCTATGCCGGCGCACCCGCAGATTCCGAAGATGCGGACACGCTTGTCATGTCCGCCGACCTGGCGCTGTATGCGGCAAAATCCGCCGGCAAGAACCGGGTAGGAAGATACTCACCGGTGCTGCGGGCGCGGGCCAGGGAGCGAGCATCGGCCCTGCAAGAACTTGGGCTTGCGATCGAGTCTCGGCAGTTCGAGCTGTACTACCAACCGCAGGTTCGTGCGGACACCGGCCGCGTCGAGGGTTTCGAGGCACTGCTTCGCTGGAATCACCCGGTGCGGGGCGTGCTTGCACCGCACATTTTCATCGATGTCGCGGAGGAGACCGGCCTGATAGTCCCTCTGGGGCTTCAGGTACTGAACATGGCGTGCGCCGAAGCCGCGACGTGGCCCGACGACACTTACGTGACGGTGAACGTCTCTCCGGTGCAACTGATGTCGTCCGGGTTCGGATCGGCCGTGAACGATGCGCTGGAGGCAAGCGGTCTTTCCGGCAAACGGCTTCAGCTGGAAATCACAGAGACGGGAGCAGTGGAGGAGCTTGCCGTCGCCGAGTTGGATCGCCTGCGTGCCACCGGAATTGCGATTGCCCTGGACGACTTCGGAACCGGCTATTCGTCTTTCGAGAGTTTGAAGAAACTGCCGTTGGACATTCTGAAAATCGACCGGTCGTTCATCACCGAACTGAGCGAGGGTGATTCGGCAGTTGTCACTTCGGTGGTCGAGGTGGCGAAGGCGCTCGGTATGCAGTCATTGGCGGAAGGCGTGGAGACGGCCGACCAGCTGAGGCTCTTGCTTACCGCCGGTTGTGAATTGGTTCAGGGTTACTACATCAGCCGACCGATGCCGGCGAAGGAAGTAGCCGAGTACCTCAGCGCAACTGCCCACTCCAACGGTGGGTATTTTCATTCGTTCTGACAACTGTGCGCCTTTATTAACCGTGGGCGGTTAATAAAGGCGCACAGCAGGGAGGTTAGCGCGGCGCCATGCGCAGTGCGCCGTCCATGCGGATGGTCTCGCCGTTGAGGTAGTCGTGCTCGACGATCATCTGCGCGAGCTGCGCGTACTCGGACGGCTGGCCCAGGCGCGACGGGAACGGAACGCCGGCCTCGAGGCCCTTGCGGTACTCGTCGGTGACGCCTGCGAGCATCGGGGTGTCGATGATGCCGGGAGCGATCGTGTTGACGCGGATGCCGAACTGCGCAAGGTCACGGGCAGCCGGAACCGTCATGCCGTGCACGCCGCCCTTGGAGGCGGAGTACGCGATCTGGCCGATTTGGCCTTCGAAGGCAGCAACGGAAGCGGTGTTGATGACGACGCCGCGCTGGCCCGACTCGTCGACGGCCTCGGTCTTGGCGATGGCGTCGGCGGCCAGGCGCATGACGTTGAAGGTGCCGAGCAGGTTGACGGTGATGACCGTGCGGAACAGCTCGAGGTCGTGCGGACCCTTCTTGGACAGGATGCGTCCGGCCCAGCCGACACCGGCACAGTTGACGACGATGCGCAGCGGGGAGCCCGACTCGACGATCTGGTTGATCGCTGCTTCGACCTCTTCGCCGCTGGTCACGTCGGTGGGGATGAGGGTGACGCCGGCGGGGACGTTGTCGCCTGCGCGCTCGATCGACGCGGGCAGATCCAGGCCGAAGACGGTAGCGCCGGCGTCGGCGAGGCGCTTGGCTGTTGCGGCGCCGAGGCCTGATGCCGCTCCGGTGACCAGTGCTGCGGTTCCCTTGATTTCCACTTCGTGTGCTCCTCGAGTTAGCGATCGGTAAGGCGGTGGTACGTGTCGAGAACCATAACGCGAGGGTGTATGTGAGGGCGAACGCGCGAGACCCGCGTAGGGCTGGGTACCTTGGACGCGAGGTCTGAGAGCAAAGCACCGGACGAGAGGGGACCTGCGTGAGCAAGGCGCCTGTGCGTCCCGCCGCTTCTGTCGAGAATTTCGAGCGGTTGCAGCGCGACCCTCTCTTCGAAGATCTTGCCGAGCTGATTGCCGAGGTTCTCTCCTACGCGTTCGACGCTCCGGCCGCCGTCGAGATCGAACAGTGGACGATCAGTTGCCTGCCGTCGACCAACCGATCCGCGGAGCGCCATCGCTTGTTCACGCTCAATATCGGTCCGATGGAGATTCTGAGCGTCGAGTGCCATCTGGTCGGCGGTAAGGCGATCGAGCACGTCATGTCCGTCTACGTATCCAGTTCGGCACTGGAATCGCGAACCGGCTGCAGCATCGAAGAACTCGATGCCAAGCACGATCTGGTCGCCATCAGACGCACCGAGTTGGCGTCCGCCGACGGCGACGGGACCGTGATCGACTGCAGTCTCGAGGACTCGGATGCGTTGGAACAGTTCGCCCAGCTGCCCGTCGACGTGACGACGGTTCGTCCGCTCGCGGAGCATCTTGTTGCCAAGGGCAAGGGCCCATTTCGGCAGTATCACAACGCCGGGTTCGCCAAATATGTACTGGAAAGGTCGCTCGACCATGGTTGATCAGTTGCCCATCCGACTCCCGCGTGTGCTGCGAGACGGGGACGATGACGGCGCGGTCGACGTGCTGCAGGAATATTTCACGAGGCCGCTCCGAAAGACCGGTTATCTCCGAACCGGTGCGTTGTGGGATTCCTGGGATCCCAGTGGCAATCGCGATCGTGATGCGAACATCTTCACCGCGGAAGATCTTGTTGCGGTGACTCTTCTGTCGGTTCAGATTCCGGCGCAAGGAGCCTTCTTCCTGCTCGGGGAGAACAATGCCGAACTGAACCGACTCCTGGCGGACGTGGGCCCGGATCGCGATCTGTCGAACGAACCCGATCCCTTCACTCCGGAATCCCCGGTGTGGCGGTTGGAGACGGCGCTTCGAGAGATTCACGGCGTCGGGCGAACCATGGCGTCCAAACTGATCGCGCGCAAGCGTCCGCGACTCTTCCCGATCTACGACGACGTCGTCGGGCGGGAGTTGGGAACGAAGTCGGCCCACCTGGAACCCGTTCGCGTAGCCATGCGGGAAGACGAGTTGCAGAGTCGACTCCTCGATCTACGTGCACGAGCAGGTCTCGACGAATCCGTTCCGGTCATCAGGGTGTTGGACGTGCTGGCGTGGATGCAGGGTAAGGGATACAAACCGGCACTCTAGCTTTCTTGTCGGTGGGCAGGTCTATTGTCGAATGTATGTTCGATAAGGGATTGACGAGCGGTGTGGGGACATCCGTCGATGACGGCCGTCCTGTTGTCGACCCACTCGTGTTGCCGGACATGCTCTTTGCGACGGCGCAGAGCGAGAACATGCTTGCCGCGCAAAAGGTGCTCGGTGCATCCATGTTGTCGGAGTCGAGATTCAACGCCGAACTCGACGTGTCCGGTGATGTCGACAAGGCGTGGCGGATCGCATGCAACGAGATCGCGGTCATGCTCACGTGCTCGCGTCGTACTGCCGAAGTCCACATCGAGATCGGTGATGCCCTGCGGGAGTTCCTTCCGTTCACAAAGGCCGCCTTCGCTGCCGGCGAGCTGGACTATGCGCGCGTGCGCAAGATTGTCGACGGACTCACCGGGGCCGACCCGGAGGCGATCGCAGCACTCGAGCGCCGGGTACTTGCCTCGGCGCACCGTCTTCCGCCCGGGCAACTGGAGCGCGACATCGAGCGCCAGCTCTTTGCCTACGATCCGGATGCTGCCGCCGAACGTCGCCGGAAGATGCTGGAACACCGCGATGTTCGCACGCGTGCAGACCGTCACGGACTCGCCCAGTTGCAGGCAACACTCAGCGCGACCGAGGCCGTCGAAGCGCTTGGCCTGATCAACGAGGCCGCCGGAAGCGTCTGCAACCACGATCCACGAAATGTCTCGACCCGTAGGGCCGACGCACTGGTCGCTCTGCTGCACGGCGAACAGGGGCTGACGTGCCAGTGTGGCAGCGAAACGTGCGAGGCAGTATCCCCAGCAGCTCGATCGACTGCGCCCTCACGTCGGAAGCCGGTGTTGCACATCGTGTGTGATCTGGCGACGCTCCTCGGATTGACGTCAGATCCCGCGAGCATCGACGGATACGGGCCGATCGATCCTGATTTTGCTCGCGAGCTCGCCGCTGATTCCACCTGGCAGGCCTTGTTCGTCGATTTCCGCGCCCAGGCCGCGGGGAACCGACCGCGTCGGCAGCATGCTCCGACTGTCCTGCCGCTTGTCACCCGACGTGATCGCCCAAGTCGCGAACCGAACGGCTGCGGGGATCGGATTCGGGCGATGCAACGGTTGGTCGCGCGATCCCCGGACATCGTTCGAAGATCGGATGGGCATGGCACCCAACCCGATCCGCCTCCCGGCGCGCTGACCTATGCTCCGGGAGCGGCTCTGGCCGCATTGGTGCGGGCCGTCGACGGTCACTGCCGGTTCCCTGGTTGTTCGGTGCCCGCGAACAGGTGCCAAATCGACCACATCACCGAGTTCGATCCTTCCGATCCGAGACGCGGTGGGTGGACCATTGCGAGCAACCTCCAATGCCTGTGTCGTCGTCACCATCAGGTGAAGACATACAGGTTGTGGACGCCGGTGATGCTGGAGGACCGTGCCATTCACTGGACCGATAAAACCAGCGGGTTGACGGCTGTCACGGTTCCGGAGAGGCACTGACTTCGAAGATGGTCTCCAGACCGTCTTCTTCGTCCCACTGCTCACCGACTTCGTTGAAACCGTACTGGCTGATCAGATTTCGTGATGCGATGTTGTCCGGACTGATGGTCGCTCGAACGGTGTGTACTTCGGATTCGCGACTTGCGACGTCGAGAAGTATCTCGAGGGCGGTTCGTGCGTAGCCCTGACGCCGGAACGCCGGGTCGATGCGATATCCGACCTCCACCATCCCGCGCGCATCGGGGCGACCGTGGAATCCGGCCAACCCCACCGGCGTCGAGGTGCGGGCATCGACTGCGATGCGGGTGATCCACGCGCTGTCGAGGGGATTCTCTGCTATCTGCTTGCTCCGGTAGCGCCACAAGCCCTGGCATTCTTCGCCGAGGAGATACGGGGTCAGGAGGTTGGGTGCGAGTTCCATTGCAAGAGTGGCGTTGTCTTCACCCAGTGCGTGCAGGGCGAGTGATGGAACCTGGATCAGTTGAAGTCCCCGTCCGTCGAGTGTCCAGGGTAGTTCGGTGACTGTCACAGGTCGGCGATGGGGGTCGACAGCGTTATGTCGACACCGATGCTCCGGAGATTGCCGTCGAGGACTTGCCAGATGGAGCGTTCGAGGAACTCGGCCAATTCTGCGCTGGTCACATCGGAACCCGGCTGGCTGAGCCAACGGTTGACGCTGACGTCGACCAATCCGATGACGCCGAAAGCCAAGGGCTCAGCCATCTTCGACGGTTTGCCACGGCTGGTGAGGATCGTGCCCAACAAATTTCCCAATTGGACGGCGATTGCCGTCTTGGTTCCGGTCACCACTTTCGAACCGGTGGCCCGCGTACTCGGCGAGCCCTTGCCTAAAAAGTGGTGCAGTCGTGGATATTTCACAATCCACTGGAGGTAGGTCTCGACGGCCCGTGAGATGGCCTCGCCGACGGTGCCTTGTGGAGTGAGGGTGGGGGTCAGGTCGGTCATCATCATCTCGAGGATGCGGACTCGCAGCTGCTCGTCGAGGTCGGCTCGATCCTTGAAGATCCGGTAGACAACGGAACGGGGGACGTCGGCGCGCTCGGCGATCTGCTGGACGCCGACGTCGGCGCCACCTTCGTTGACTGCATCGAGTGCTGCGTCGAGGATCCGCGCTTTGCGCTGCTCCTTGTGATCGTTCCAGCGAGTGCTGCGCCCGTCGGGCTGCGCCGACTCGGCTGTTTTTGTCATAAATCGAACGATACTCACCCCGCCATTGACTGGACAAGATGTCTCACATACTTTGGTGGGACAGCGTGTCACACACAGATACCGTTCTCTTCAGGAGTGGCAATGAGTAACAGGGTTTTTGTCGTCGGCGTCGGCATGACGAAGTTCGAGAAGCCGGGAGCCCGCGAGTGGGACTACCCCGACATGGCACGCGAGTCGGGTACCAAGGCGCTCGAAGACGCGGGTATCGACTACACCGAGGTCGAGCAGGCATACGTCGGCTACGTCTACGGCGAGTCCACCGCAGGTCAGCGCGCTGTCTACGAGCTCGGTCTGACAGGTATCCCCATCGTCAACGTGAACAACAACTGTTCGACGGGATCGACCGCGCTCTACCTCGCCACGCAGGCGGTCAAGAGTGGTCAGGCCGACTGCGCACTCGCGCTGGGCTTCGAGAAGATGCAATCCGGGTCGCTCGGATCCACCTACGACGACCGCGAACAGCCCCTCATGCGGCACCTCCTCGCTCTCGCCGAGCTGCAGGAGTTCGCGATGCCGCCCGCTCCGTACATGTTCGGCGCGGCCGGCGTCGAGCACATGGAACGCTTCGGAACCACTGCCGAGCAGTTCGCGAAGATCGCCGTCAAGAACCACAAGCACTCGCTGAACAACCCGTATGCCCAGTTCCAGGACGAGTACACCCTCGAGCAGATCCTCGAAGCACGCCAGATCCACGGGCCGCTCACCAAGCTCCAGTGCTCGCCCACCTCGGACGGATCCGGTGCGGCGATCATCGCCAGCGAAGCATTCGTCGAGAAGCACGGCCTCGCTGCTCAGGCGATCGAGATCGTCGGGCAGGCCATGGTCACCGATATGAACAGCACTTTCGAGGACAAGAGCGCCATCAGCCTCGTCGGCGCAGACATGACCCGCAAGGCCGCCGAGAAGGTGTACGCCCAGGCCGGGATCACCGCCGACGACGTCGACGTCATCGAACTCCACGACTGCTTCTCCACTAACGAGTTGCTGACCTACGAGGCACTTGGACTGTGCGCCGAAGGTGACGGCGGCAAGCTCGTCGACGCCGACGACACCACCTATGGCGGACGCTGGGTGGTCAACCCGTCCGGCGGCCTCATCTCGAAGGGCCACCCCCTCGGAGCAACAGGCCTCGCGCAGTGCGCCGAACTCACCTGGCAGCTCCGCGGAACCGCGGACAAGCGTCAGGTCGACGGCGCGAAGGTCGCCCTCCAGCACAACATCGGACTCGGCGGTGCAGTTGTCGTGACCGCATACAAGCCCTACGCACGCTGAATCACACCCTCAACCCGCTAGCTATCCACTAGGAGTTTCATCATGGCTTCCGTTTCCGTCTCCGCTGTACTGCCCGCATCCCCCGAGAAGACCTGGGATGCGCTCTCCGATCTGTCTCGCTGGGAAGAGTGGCTCACCATTCATCAGGGCTGGAAGAGTGAACTCCCCACCGAGGTCGCGTTGGGCGCCAAGTTCACCGAGGTCGTCTCCGTGATGGGTATGGCCAACAAGATCGAGTGGACCGTCGAAGAGGTCGAGGTTCCGAAGATGGTCAAGATTGCCGGTACCGGAATGGCCGGCGTCACCGTCGAATTCATCCTCTCGGTCGAGGCCGACGGTGCGGGCTCGAAGGCAACCGTCGACGCCAGCTTCAAGGGCACCATGATCGTCGGGCCGATCGGCAAGGCAGTTGCCAAGAACGCCAAGGCTGATCTCGAGGCCTCGCTGGCCAAGTTCGCCGAGCTGGTCGGGTAACGGCTCGATGACGACACCGAAGACCAACGCGGTCGAATTCGATACGTCCGGGCTGGACGTATGGACCGATCCGGAGCACTTCGAGGTGACAGCCGAGCGCATCGCCGAATATGCCGCTGCCACAAACGACCCCATCGAGCGACACCTGAAAGGCGAGATCGCTCCGCCGGTCTTCGCGGTGGTACCCGTCTTCATGTCGATGGCACCCGCCGCGCTGTCGGTGGCGCCGGTGGAACTGCTGATGAAGCTCGTTCACGGTGAGCAAGATTTCCTGTTTCACCGTCCGATCTACCCCGGTGACCATCTGGTCGCTCGCGCCAAGCCCATCGGATTCGAGGGTCGCGACAACGGTTCCACCGTCGTCATCTACGTCGAAACCAAAACCGACAAGGGGGAATTGGTCAACGAGCAGTGGATGACGGCGTTCTTCCGCAAGGTCGACGCAGGCCCCGGCTTGGGTGAGAAGGCTCCCGAACACCGATTCGACGACGCTCTTCGTACTGGTAGTCCGGCAGCGGTGGTGAATCAGCACATCGACGAGGACCAGACGTTCCGGTACTCGCCGGCGTCCGGCGATCCGATGCCGATCCACCTCGACGAAGAGATCGCTCGCATGTCCGGTCTCCCCGGAATCATCAACCACGGACTGTGCACCATGGCCTTCACGTCGTGGGGAGCCCTGACCGAACTGGCCGGCGGCGAGACCGAGCGGTTGCGCCGTCTCGCAGTGCGATTCGCGAAGCCCGTGCTCCCGACCCAGGACATCGAGACGGTGTTCTACAAGTCGGGTTCGGCAGACGGAGCCACGTCGTACTCGTACGAAACCAGCGCGGTCGGTGACCTCGTCATCAAAGACGGCCTCGCTGTCATCGCCGACAACTGAGTCTTCATATCCGACAACTGAACTGATGGGAATCTGAACTGATGGGAAGTCTCGACGGTCGCGTAGCGATCATCACCGGAGCAGGACGCGGCATCGGCCGTGAGCATGCGCTGCTCTTCGCTCGCGAGGGTGCGAGCGTCGTGGTCAACGATCTCGGCGGTGCAAACGACGGATCGGGTGCAGATGCCGGCCCCGCGCAGCAGGTAGTCGACGAGATCGTCGCCGCAGGCGGCAAGGCTGTCGCCAACACCGACAACATCGCCACCTGGGACGGCGCCGAGGGCCTCGTCAAGCAGGCCGTCGGTGAGTTCGGCCGACTCGACGTACTGGTCAACAACGCCGGCATCCTTCGCGACGCCTTCATTGCCGGCATGGACGAGAGCCAGTGGGACGCAGTCATTGCCGTGCATCTCAAGGGGCACGCCGCGACGCTGCACCACGCTGCCGCCTACTGGAAGGACCAGAGCAAGGCAGGAGAAACCGTCAATGCTTCGGTCATCAACACTGCTTCGGCTTCGGGTACCTTCATGCCGAATGCGGGCCAGGCGAACTACGGCGCAGCCAAGGCAGGCATTGCAGCCCTGACCCTGGTGGCGGCGGACGAACTCGATCGATACGGCGTGCGCGTCAACGCCATTGCGCCGATCGCGCGTACTCGGCTGACGCTGGCGACCCCCGGTATGGGGGCGTTGTTCGCGGCCGAGGTTCCTGAGGGTGAGTTCGACGCGTTTGCGCCGTCCAACATCTCACCGCTCGTGGCGTATCTCGCGGAAGCCGAGTGCAAGCTCACCGGCAAGGTGTATGCCGTTCAGGGTGGGGCCATAACGGAACTCGCCGGCTGGCACGGCGTGAATACCATCGAGAGCGAGGGTCCCTGGACCGCCGCCGACCTCGCAGAACGTCTGTAAGCGCATGGCACGCAACGCATACGAACTCGGCCTCGGGCTGAGCGAGGAGCACACCGCGCTTGCAGGTTCCGTGCGAGCTTTTGCCGAGCGCACCATCACCACCGAGCAGGTGCGCGCGGCGGTGGAGTCGAGGACCGAGGACAAGTTCCCGCAGTTCTGGACGGCACTGGTCGGGCAAGACCTTCTCGGGCTCGCGGTTCCGGAAGAGCAAGGTGGTCACGGCGCCGGTCTGCTGACTCTGGCTGTTGCGCTGGAAGCATTGGGCCGCACAGTCTCTCCCGGCCCGTTTGTTCCAACGGTATTGGCAAGTGCCGTTCTCGGCGCCGCCGATTCCAAGGCGGGACTCGAGTTCCTGCCCGGTCTGATCGACGGAAGTCGCACGGCAGCAGTCGCCTTGGGTGCACCGTTGGCGGCCGAGGCGTCGGACGGCGGGTACACGGTCACGGGCGCACTCGACGGTGTGCTCGGCGGTGAACATGCCGACGTGCTGCTGGTTCCGATCCAGTTGCCCGAGGGCGTTCGCTACGCGGTGCTCGAGAGCAGCGCTGTCTCGATCACCGTTCAGGACAGCATCGACGTACTGCGCGGCAGTGCGCGAATCGAAGCCGACAATGTTCAGATCAGCGCCGAACGGGTACTCGACGGTCTCACCGAGGCGCGGGTACGGTCCATTGCCGCAGTGGTTCTCGGCGCCGAAGACGTCGGCGTCATGTCCTGGTGCGTCTCCACCGCGTCGGAGTACGCCAAGACGCGTGTGCAGTTCGGGCGACCCATCGGCCAGTTCCAGGGCGTCAAGCACAAGTGCGCGCAGATGGGCATCGCACTCGAGCAGGCCCGCGCCGTTATGTGGGATGCGGCAAGCGCATTGGACAAGGGCGACGACACGGCAGATTTTGCCGCCGACATCGCCGCCGTCATCGTGCCCGACGCCGCAGTACAGGTAGCGCAGGACTGCGTGCAGGTTCACGGCGGCATCGGATTCACGTGGGAGCACGACGCACACCTGTACTACCGCCGCGCGCTCTCGATCCGCGGCATTCTCGGCACCCGCGAGGATCGTGCCAATCGTGTTGCGCAGCAGGCACTCGACGGTGTCAGCCGGGCTTCGGTTCTCGAACTACCGCCAGAGGCAGAGGAGATCCGCGGCGGCATCGCGGCTGAGCTTGCCACGTTGGTCGATCTCGACGAGGACGACCAACTGATCGCGCTCGGCGACGGAGGCTGGGTTCAGCCGCACCTGCCGAAGCCGTACGGGCGCAGCGCCGCTCCGCTCGAGCAGATCGTCATCTCCCAGGAGATCAGGGCTGCCGGTATCTCGATGCCGCAGCTCCTCATGGGTGGCTGGGCGGTGCAGGCGGTTGTCGCTCACGGCACGGACAAGCAGAAGCAAGAACTGGCAGTGCCGACGCTGCAGGGGGAGCTGGTGTGGTGCCAGCTCTTCAGTGAGCCCGGTGCTGGTTCCGACCTCGCGTCACTGTCGACGAAGGCCGAAAAGATCGACGGTGGTTGGAAGATCACCGGTCAGAAGATCTGGACCACGGTTGCTCAGTTCTCCGACTGGGCAATGCTGATCGCCCGCACGGACGCCACCAAGCCGAAGCATCAGGGCATCACCTACTTCGTCCTGGACATGTCGACACCAGGCATCACCGTCCGGCCGCTGCGTGAGATGACGGGTTCAGCGCTGTTCAACGAAGTGTTCCTCGACGACGTTTTCATCCCCGACGAGAACGTGGTCGGCGAGGTCAACGACGGGTGGAACGTCGCCCGGACGACGCTGGCCGGCGAGCGCGTCGCGCTCAGCCAGAAGATGGAGGCGTACGCCTCGGACTCCGATCTGCTGAAGTTCGCGAAGTCGGCAGACCTGAGCCCGATCGGACGCTACCGTGTCGGCGAGCTGGTTGCGGAGAGTCAGGCGATCGATCTCATCGGTTCCCGCGTTGTGCTCAAGCAACTTTCGGGAATCGACGTGAGTACGACGTCGAGCGTCGGCAAGCTGTTGGCGATGAAGATCAGCCAGTCGATCGCCGAGTTCGTCGTCGCCGAACTGGGTGCTGCCGGAGCGGTCAGCATCCCAGGTCAGCCAAGCGACAAGGCGATGGAGCAACTCATTTCGGGCCGTGCCACCACCATCTACGGTGGCACAACCGAGGTGCAACTCAACGTGATCGGTGAGCGCATGCTCGGATTGCCGCGAGACTGAGGGTATTTACCGGCGAGGCTCAGTCCTGGATTCTTCTCCAGGGCTGAGCCTCTTCCAGTTCGAAGGCCAATTCGAGGAGCGTGCGCTCGTCGCCGAGATCGGCGGAGAAATGCGCAGCCAACGGCAAACCATTGCTGGTCTGATGCATCGGTAGCGAAATCGCGGGACCTCCGGAGATGTTGTTCAGTGGCGTGAACGATGTGTACGCGATCAGCTTGTCGAAGAGTTCCTCGAAAGGCTGAGCGGGAGAGAGGTATCCCAGCTCGGGGGTGGTGTGCCCCAGGGCCGGCGAGAGCACGACGTCGTACTTCAAGAACATGGCGCTGTATTGCTGCTGGAGCCGTCGCAGACGATAGAGCACGCGCGGCGTCTTCACCAGGTTCTTCCGGTACAGCGTGTAGAGGCCCTTGGTGAGATTGTCGGTGCCGGACTTGTCGAAGTCGGGTCCGAGCATTTGTTTGCCACCGGTGGAGATGGCAAACGACAGAAAGCCCCAGTAAATGCTGAAGTCGTCGATGAATTCGGGGCCGACGGGCAGTGCTGCGTCCTCGACATGATGGCCAAGGCTTGCAAGGAGTTCGGCCGTAGCTTCGACGGACTTGCGCGTCTCGTCGTCCGTCTTGGTGACGGTTACGGAATCGGCGATCACGCCGACGCGCAGGCGGGTTGAGCTGGGTCCTTCGACCAAGCGAACCGGTGCGAGTCGCGGATTGCGGTAGTAGTTCTCAGCCGCAGACATCCATCGTGCAGTGTCGCGAACAGTGCGAGTAACGGCGCCCTGAGCGATCAACCGGATCGGCATCGACTTGTCGGCCGGATCGGCGATGGTGCGTCCGCGAGTGGGTTTGAGTCCGACCAGTCCGCAGGCAGCGGCGGGAATGCGAATCGATCCACCGCCATCGTTGGCGTGCGCGATCGGGAGTACGCCCGCAGCAACAAGCGCGGCTGCGCCTCCCGAGGAAGCGCCCGACGAGTACGCCGGATTCCACGGGTTGTGGACGGGTTCTTCCGTCATGTATTCGGTGGACGCACTGAATCCGAACTCGGGCAGTCGGGTCTTGCCGATCGAAATGGCCCCGGTGGAGAGGAACTGCTTCGCGAAATCGCTGTCGGCTTTGGCGGGGATCGCGGTGAAGGCGGTACTGCCCTGCTGGGTGGGAAGGCCGGCGCTGTCGGTGTTGTCCTTGATCGCGGTGGGGACACCTGCAAAGACGCCCTCGGCGGGCCGGTTGCTCCTGGCGAGGGCACGATCGAAATCAGTGCAGGCCAGACCGTTCAATTGCCCCTGCACTGCCTCGGCGCGGGCGATTGATGCCTCCATGACTTCCCGTGCGGTCACCTCGCCTGATTCGATCCGGGCGGCGACGCCGGTGGCGTCGAGGTCGCCCAGGGCGTCGTCGGTGAAAGCGTGGATGGGGGTGTTCGCGGTCATGGGGATCCTTGTCAGGCGGAGGCACTCAGGTCGTCCGTCCAGCATATTGGACGGACGACCCCTGAGTGGCGCTATCTGTGGATTGCGGTATCAGCTACCGAAGATCGTCACTGCCTGCTCTGCTGCCTGCGGCGCCTGCTGGAACACTCCCTGTGGGATGAACTGCTGCGGAATGAACTGCTGGGGGCCCAACTGCTGGAAGTTCGTGACCATCGGGTGGATGACGTTGTTGAATACATCGTTGAACATGTGTTGTGTCCTTCGGTTACAGCGTTTTTCGAACTTCTGACTCCATCGACACTAAGCACTGTTCTGACGAGTTTCAACGAAAATTGCTGATACACAGGCAAGTTCAAGTTCATTGCCAGCTGGGGGCCAGGAATCGGTCTTCCTTCACAGCTTGGACGCTGCGCCGTGCAGGTTCTTGGCTGTCGGGGAGGTCTCGACGGATTTGGGATCGGGGTACGTGCCCAGTACTCGATCGGCAGTTCCCGCGGTGGTGACGGTGAACCAGTAGTGCTCGTTCTTGAAGTGGTGGTTGCGGTGGTTGCGCCAAACTGACCGGTAGAGAGCAGTTTTCGGCTTGTAGTCACTGTGGATGAGGAAATGTGTCCACTCGTAACCGAGGCCGAGCACGGAAATGCAGGTCAGGAACGTCAGACCGAGTTCGACGCGGGGAAATGCCAGGAGGGCGACGGCTGTCAGAACGGGAATCACGATCAGGAGCGTCTGCCACGGGATGAAGATGAGTGAGACGGTTCGCGGCGCAAAGTGGTGTTCCCGATGGCTGCGCGCCAGCCGTGAATCGAGTGTGACGCCGGCAATGGTTCGTGGCTTCCAATGAAGAACGAAGACGTGAATGATCCACTCCACGAAGGGGAATGCGGCAAGCATCACGAGCGGAACGAGGGCGTCGGTGATCTGCCAGTTGCCCACTGCGATGCGCGCCGCCGCGGCGGCCAGCAGCATGGTGCCGATCATCCACGGCGTCGGTGACTTGCGGAACGTCCGTGCCGCATCGGCGAGAGTAAGAGGCTTGCTCATGGTTTCAGTCCTTCCAGTAAGGTGAGAGCGTCGCCGATTGCCGTCGTGCCGGTGTGAAGGAGCTGTGCGGCTGACGCCTCGGCAGTTGGCTCGTCGTGTGAAGTGATGGCGGAGGCCAGTTTTCGATACAGGTCGGTCTGGCCGACTTCGGCGACCATGACGGATGCAAGTGCAGTCATAGCCGGCTCGTATGCAGCCCGAAGGCTGTTGAAGATCAAACGGAAGGCAATGGAATCTGCGCTGTCGACGACGACGTCCCAGAACGCCAGAGCGCGGTCTTGCAACTCCACTGGATCTTCGGTGGCGCCTAGTTGATCAACGGCCGTGTCGAGTTCTCGGGCGGATTCCGCGGAGATGCGACGGGCGGCCAGCACAGCGATCTGCGGTCCCATCAACTCGCGAGTTTCCAGGACGCTGCGCACCACGCTCAGGTCGGGGACGCCGTCGCGCACCAGCAGCTGGGGGAGAAGTTCGGGTCCGGCCTGGCGTCGAAAATCGCGCACCGACGTGGACTCGCCCTGGCGGACCTCGACGAGTCCGGCCTGGGCGAGCTTCTGAATTGCCTCGCGGACTGCGGGCCGCGAGACGCCGAATGCCTCGGCGAGCTTGCGCTCGCTGGGTAGTGCCTCACCCGCAGCCAGCTCTCCGGCCAGCACTTTCACCGATATCTGATCGAAGACTGCGCCGGAGGCCGAGGTACGTGCAACGGGTTGAAACATGTACCGACCGTAACCCGCTTCTCGGTAAGAGGTCAAGTGGTAATACCAGTTCAACGATTGGAGGCTTGGCGCGAAAGAGATATGTCTTGGCCAAGAGGCTTCACCGTAACGGCGCAGGTGAGAGTAATTTTAGGCGACCCTAATTCGGAATACCGTCAGGAAGCCCATGACACCTCTCCTGTTACCGACGCTAGACACCGACGCAGAGTTCGCTCGCATCACCGCGGCCTTGACCCGACGCGGCTTTCTGGGCGGAAGTGCCGCCGCACTGTCCATGCTCGCCCTTGCCGGATGCAGCAGTGAGGACGGCGGTGGCGGTGCGGAAGGCGAAACTCGGACGGTGCAGACGCATTACGGACCCGTGGATGTTCCCGTTGATCCGCAGCGCATCGTCGCCGTCTCCTACAACACCCCGTGGCAGTTGCAAGCCGTCGGCGCCCGACCCGTCGCGACGCTCGACTACAGCGCGTACATCGACCAGTTCACCCCAACACAGCAGAAGTTCATCGACGGCTTGTCCACGGTGGGGGTTTTCCTCGAGGTCAACCGCGAAGCCGTCGTGGCTACCGCGCCTGATCTCATCGTCGGCGACGCGTACGAGATCGACGAGGACATGTTCCGCGAGCTCTCGAAAATTGCTCCGACAGCGGTGTATTCGGGCACGAACCGATCGGATTGGCGCGCTGTCGCCGAGGGTGTCGCAGACGCGGTCAACAAGGGTTCGGCATTGACGTCGAATCGTGAGAAGTATCAGGCGATGCAAGAGCGAATCCGCACCGAATACGCCGCGCAGCTTGGCGAGAATCGGTGGGCCCAGGTTGCTATCGGTGGTTCGGAAGGGCACTTCTCCATCTTGTATCCAACCGGAGTGACCGGCGCGATGCTCGCTGACCTGAACGTGACCCGCGGCGAATTCATCCCGGATCTGCGCCCAGCCACCGGCTTCGAAGCCTTCCCGCTCGAACAACTCGAAATGCTGCGGGACGTCACCGTCGTCATCTACCCGAAGCAGCCGAACGGAACTGATTCTGCAGGAATGAAATCCGTCTTCGCCAGCCCGCTGTGGAGCCGCATTCCGGCAGCAGCTTCGGGCCGGGTATTCGGAATCAGCACTCAGGTCACCGACTACGGCACTGCAATCAACTGGCTCAACGAACTCGAAACCGGCGCCTTGGAGGCACTTTCATGACATCACTTCTATTGCCCACCGCTGACACCGATGCCGAATTCGCTCGCATCACCGCAGCACTTACCCGACGCGGTTTCCTCGGAGCCGGTGCCTTGGCGGGGATCGGATTGCTCACGGCCTGCGGAACCAGCTCCGGTGAATCGGCCGAGGGTTCGATGCGCACCATCAACACGGCTCTGGGGCAGGTGGAAGTGCCCACCAACCCGCAACGGGTGGTCAGCGCCGATTACTACACAGGCCCCGCGATGTTCGACGCCGGGTTCACACCGGTCGGATTGCCGGTCGACTACGAGAACGCCGACGGCGTCCCGGAACCCTATGCGTCCGCTCTGCGGTCTCTCCCGAAGGTGGGACGCTGGTACGAGCCCAACGCCGAGGCGATAGCGGCTTTGTCTCCCGACCTGATCGTGATGACCAACCTGCTGTCGGAGAACAACCCGGATCTTTACGAGCAGATCCGGTCGATCGCACCGACCGCGGTTTTTGCCGAAGACGGGCAGTACGCATGGAAGGAGCGCGCCTTCGGAGTCGCGGACGCGCTGAACCAGAGCGCGAAGGTTCAAGAGTTGGCAGATCGGTACGAGGCGCGGATCGCCAAGTTCCGCAGCGACAACGCTGATGTGCTGAGCAAGGTTAAGGTCGTCTACACCACGTACTTCGAGGAGAGTGGTTTCTCGCTGTACTCGCCGACCAAGTATCAGACGACGGTCATCAGCGAGGCCGGGTTCCAGTTCAACGACCGTTCGCTCGCAATTCCCGCCGGCAGCAACGAGTGGTTCCCGAGGGAGCAGTTGGAGCTACTCGACGAGGCCGACGTCATCATCACCAACAGTGGCAAGGGCCCCATCAACGAGAAGTTGGCGAACGACACCATCTTCCAGCGTCTGCGCGCCGTCAAGAATGATCAGGTGTACTCGTTCGACTACGAGGGCGTCGCGTCTTTCGGTTGGGCCCTGACGTTCCTCGAGCAGTTCCAGCCGATCGCTGAGGAGATCAGAGCCAAGCTCTGATCTCCTCAGCAATCAAGAGGACGCCGGCGTCACCACATTCAGCTTCGGTTGATGCTGGTCGGTGTATGCCCACGGGCGGATCTTCTCCAGTGCTTTGCCGATCCGGAACACGGTCGGTTCGTCGTACGTATGGCCGACGATCTGGACGCCCGTGGGAACACCGTTGTGTGCGTGTCCACTCGGCACCGCCAATACGGGGCACCGATTGGCGACGTTGAACGGCAATGTGAGAAGTGCTTCGGCGGTGGTGTTCACGTGCTGACCCGCCACGGTGAGGCCGTCGAGCAAAGACTCGCCTGCCGGGAAGGCGATGGTGCCCGAAGTCGGGCAGATCAGCGCATCGAAGGGAGCCATCGCCTCGGCGAGCTCTCGTTGCATTTGGGTTTCCTTGCGAAGGCCGTCCAGAAATGACATTTCCGCAGCGCCCTTCGACGTGATCGCGACGTTGTCGAGCGTGTAGTCGGCAAGAAGATCACCGTGGACGCGAGCAACTTCCGCGACGGATGCACCCATGATCGTTCCGAAATGGACTTTCACCGCTGCTGCCATCGAATCACGAGTCCACGGCAACTCGATCTCCTCGACGATCGCGCCGGCATCGACCAACGACTGTGCGAGAGCCCGGGTGTTCGCCTCGATGTCAGGCTCGATGGGGAAGTCACCGAGCCGCAGGCACAGGGCAATTCGCATTCCCTCGACCGACGGGTACTCGTGTGGCAGCGTGATCGCCGGCCTCAGGGAAGAATGGTCACGCGGGTCCGGCCCGATCAGAACGTTGGCCAAAAGAATTGCGTCGTCGACAGTTCGGGCCATCGGACCGTCGCCACGGTAGGAATCCATGGACAGCGGGGCGACCCCGGCGATACGCCCGTACGAGGCCTTGAGACCGACGGTGCCGGTAAAGCCTGCCGGGCCTCGCGTCGACCCGCCGATGTCGGATGCTGTTGCCAGAGTAGTAGTTCCGGCGGCCAGTGCGGCGCCGGCTCCTCCGGATGAACCTCCGGGGCTGTAATCGAGGTTCCAGGGATTGCGGGTCACGCCCCACAAAGGAGAGTGTGTGAATGCCGCGACGCAGAATTCCGGTGTCGTCGTGCGTGCGTGAATCAGACCGCCTGCTGCCAGAACTCGGTCGATCACCGGTGCGTTCTCGCGGGCGATGTTGCCGCGCCCCGCCAGAGAGCCTTCGGTCAGCGACTTTCCGGCAATGGCATGTTTTTCCTTGGCAGCTACCGGAATTCCCTCCAGTGGCCGCGGGTCGGGTCCTTGGCCGCGATACCGGCTCTCGGCATCCCGGGCGCCTGCGAGTGCCTCGTCGAACATCTCTTCGGTGAAGGCATTGATGTGAGGTTCGAACTTCTGAGTTCGGTCGATGATTGCCTGTAGCAGTTCGACCGGAGACAATTCCCGCGCGCGAAAGTGAGCAATGGCTTCGGTGGCGCTGAGGTAGTGCAGTTCGTCTGACATGACGTTATCTCCCTGGGACAGTATGCGTGGGAATCACGCGCTCCGCGCAAGGGCTCCCAGCGCGGCCGCGGTCATGGCTGTAACACCTTCGGGTAGGGCAGCGGCGGGATCGGGGGCGAAGCGCGGTGAATGATTGGACGGCGTGCCGGGTGGTATCCGTCCCTCGGCGAGCGCGGCAAGGGCGGTTCCGTCGAAACTCTGCAGTGCCGTTCCGCCGAAATGCCAGAACACGGAGGGGCATTGGGCGGCGGTGCCGAAGATTCCGAAGTCCTCGCTACCTGAAAGTGGTTGTGACAGAGTGTGCATTCCCAAGCCGGCCTGTCGCAGGTCGGACATCACTGTGGACGTGGCGTCCGGAGTGTTGACCGTGGCCGGAAAGCCGTTGTACGCATGAACGTCCGGCGTCTCGACGGCGCCGGCTCCGTCCGCTTCTGCGCGGGCTATCCGGCGCACCGATTCGAGCATGTTTTCTCGTGACGTTGCGCTGAAAGTCCTCAGGCTGAGCAGTAGTTCGGCTTCATCGGCGATGATGTTCGCAGCCGTGCCGGCGTGCAAGGCTCCCACCGTGAGCACAGGTGCTGTCGGGGTTGCCGCTTCATGAGCGACCAGACTTTGAATGCGCAGCG
Source organism: Rhodococcus sp. MEB032 (assembly GCF_030208925.1). NCBI lineage: Bacteria > Bacillati > Actinomycetota > Actinomycetes > Mycobacteriales > Nocardiaceae > Rhodococcus > Rhodococcus sp. MEB032. The sequence continues at coordinate 40,869 of NZ_JARVSY010000023.1, read as the reverse complement.
CGAAAGACGCTGCCATCAACAAAGGGTCGATGCATGCGTACGGTGAGGACGCGTGTCCACCACGGCCGTGAAAGACCACTCGTATCGTGTCGGATGCTGCCATCAAGATGTCGGGTTTGCTGACCAACATCCCCGCAGGAGTCGGGCCCACGTGCTGTCCCAGGCAGAGGTCCGGTCGTGGGAAGCGGTCGAAGATTCCGTCGTCGACCATCGCACGAGCGCCGGAGCCGGTCTCCTCGGCAGGCTGGAAGACCGCGACAACAGTCCCGGTGATCGATGTCGGATCCGCGGAAAGTGCTGCGCACGTGGCAAGTAGCGCGGTTACGTGGACATCGTGGCCACACGCATGCATGACTCCATCAGTTCTGGAGGCGTAGGACAGCCCGGTGTCTTCTGCCACCGGCAACGCGTCCATGTCGGCGCGTAGCAGGATCACCGGACCGCTGCTCCCTTCGAGAACACCGACGACACCCGTACCGCCGACCCCGACCGTGACGTCCCAGCCACCGATTCGCCGAAGTTCCTCGGCAACAATTGCGGCGGTGCGAGTTTCGTCGCCGGACAACTCGGGGTGTGCGTGTAGGTCCCGGTAGAGCTCGAACCAGTGCGGCTCGACGGTTCGCAACCGCGACGGGTCTCCGAACTCGAGATTCGAAAGCAGTTGATTCATGGTTGATCTTCTTTCAGTTGGCGGTTTTCAGTTGCACCAGGTTCAGCATCTTTTCCCGGGTTTGTGGTGCTGCCATGACCGCGACGATCGCCACGACAGGCCCGAGCGCGAGAGATACGAACGCCGCTGACCAGGAGAGATGGTCCACGATGAATCCGAATACAAGCGGTGCGACTATTCCGGCGACCATGCCGCCGAAAATGATCATCGACGAGGCTGCTCCGACCACCGACGAAGGCAGGCTACGAAGCGGAAGTGCAAAACACGGCATGAAAGCGAAAGAGGCAGCGGCAGATCCGAGGGTGACGAGAACGACGAACAAGGCCGTGTTGGAGACGAAAGGAATCGAAACGAGCATCACGATGCACGCGAGCATGGACGGCACCACGACGACACGACTGTTGCCTGCCAGTCGATCGGAGATTCGCCCGCCGATGACGGTGGTCACGGCGGCCACCACGGTAGCCGGAATCAGAAGGAGGCTTGCGCTCGAGAGGGCGATTCCACGTTCGTCATGGAGGTACGACGGAACCCACGACGACATCCCCCAGATCACGAAGTCGTATCCGAAGAACATCAAGGCGAAGAGCCACATCGCGCGGGAGCGAAGTACGGTGCGCATGTTGTCCCAGGAGGAATCCGGACCGTGGTCGTTCTCCGCCGGAAGTGCCGGCGGGAGCCACAACTTGATGCTGACGAGCGAGAGTACGCCGAGCGCCGCGACGGCCAGAAACATTCCACGCCAGCCGATCAACGGGAGAAGTGCTGCCGCAACAACGATGGCAAGAAGCGTACCGACGGCGTTGGAACTGTTCATCCATCCTGTGGCAGTGGCACGTTGCTCCGGGATGCTCCGCTCGGCAACGAGCTTTACTGCAGCTGCCGGAAACACGCCCTGCGCGAGACCGAAGAGAAAGCGAACAACCAGAAGCGTCCCGAACGACCAGGCAAGGGCAGTCAGGCCGGTGAAGACACTCCACGCCACCAATCCGATCAGAGCCATCCGGACTGCGCCGTATCGATCGGCGAGCAGTCCACCAGGCAGTTGGGCCAGCGTGTATGCAATGAAGAACGTGGAGATGATCAATCCGCGCTGGGAGTAGTCGAGATCGAACTCCTCACCGAGCAAGGGGAGAGCGAGGTTGATCGCCAGCCGATCTATGTAGTCGATCGCGTACGCGACGAACAGCAACGCGACCGTGACTTTGGTGGAGCGAAGCACTGGGCCTCCAAGTGGTGAACCTGTGAAGTGATTCACATATCTTTGGCAAACAGGCAGGGATCACCGACCAGAATGCAGTAATCCGGCAATATTGGGCCGATGAAGCCGGAATCCGACGCATTTGTCATCGCGGAATCTGATCTGGAGATCATCAATGCACTTCAGCTCAACCCCCGCGCGTCGTGGACGCAGTTGTCGTCAGTGCTCGACAGGGATTCGACGACGATCGCCCGCCGGTGGCGTCGTCTCGTCTCGAACGGTCATTCGTGGGTCAACGCGGTCGCAATCGGTCGAACCCACATATTCGGCTATCTCCTGATCAGGACCACACAGGATTCCGTTGCCGACGTGGGGGAGCGGTTACGTCAACTCTCCTGTGCCTATCTGTTGGCCAGGACGGAAGGCGAGTACGAGTATTTCGTCGGAGTCGTGGCCGCCGACCACAAGAGTCTGGACGCCTTGGTGTGTGAGCACCTTGCCGCCGATCCTGGAATTCTGTCGATCAGAAGCCGGGTCGGGGTGAAGGTGTACCGGGACGGGTTCAGCTGGGAGCCGGGCGCTCTGGGGCAAGCGGGTCGGGCTCAGCTGGCAACGGCATCGACAAAGGGCGCTGCGGTGCCGGCAGATCCGACAGAGTTCCGCGAGTCCGACGGTGCCCTGTTGGAGGCGCTCGGCCGTGACGGACGTGCCAGCTATGCGCGTCTCGCCGCGATTTGTGGAACGAACGAGACTGCGATTCGACGGCGCTTGGCCCAGCTGACTGCATCGCGACAGTTGATTTTCCGCTGCGATGTCTCGCAACAGGCTGTCGGTTCACCGTTCGAAGTGATCTTCGATGTCGCTGTGGACGGTTCCACTGACGAACTCGGCAATCTTGTGTCGAGTTGGCCGGAGATCAGATTGTTGGTGGCGACTACCGGAACAGCGAACATGTTGATCAGCGTGTGGCTGAGCAGCCTAGCGCAGAGTCTTGTCGTCGAGGATCGACTCCGCCGAATCGGTAGTGTGCGGATCCTCGATCGACGTGTCTCGCTGTACCCGATGAAGCGATTCGGACAGCTGCTCGGACCGAGCGGAGTGGCAGAAGGTCATGTGCCGGTCGCGATTTGGGGTGCCGGCGACCTTCTTCGCTGAGCGTCAGTCGATCGGCGTCCGATTGTCGTCGACGAGGTGCGTAGCGGAGTCGGTCGCACGGGAGCGCTTCCAGATCATCCGAGCCAGTGCGCCCAGCACGGACACGGCCAGGACAACGCCACCGCCGATGATGCCGGCCGACGAGTCGGGGAAGATGCCCTCGAGCAGCAGCCAGACACCGAAGACGAAGAACAGCACCGCGGCGCCGACCTTGATGAATCCGTCCGGAAGGTGCTTGCCCAGCACCGAGCCGACGATGATGGCGAGAGCGTCGGCCGCCACCATGCCTACCGTCGACCCGATCCAGACGCCGATCCAGTCGTTGTCGGTCGCAAGGGTGATGGTGGCGAGCATGGTCTTGTCGCCGAGTTCTGCCAGGAAGAAGGCCGAGGCGACGGCGATGAAGGCGGATCGCGTGACGCGACCGGCCTTGTTCTGCTCGTCGTCGGTGAGATCGTCACCGCGCAAGGTCCAGAGGCCGAAGATCAGGAAAGCGATACCGCCGACGATGGAAATCGCCGCGGTGGGGAGGGCGACGCCCAGGTAGTGGCCGACGGCGACCGAGACGAGGTGAACAAGGGTGGTGGCGATGGTGATTCCGCCGAGGACGACCCACCAGCGATAGCGCAAGGCAAACGTCATTGCCATCAGTTGCGACTTGTCACCGAGTTCTGCGACAAAAATGACGCCGAAACTCAAAAGTATTGCGGCAAGCAAGATTTACTCCTCCGGTCGGTGTAGGTCGGAGGAAAAATGCGAGCCTCCGGCCTGGGCAGGCGCAGTGGGTGCGCTTGTCCGGCCGAAGGTCTCGCCCACCGAGGCCACAGGACCTTCGGTTCGCCAGGCCGGGTGCATCGCGATCCGCACCAGGCGGAGCGCGTCGAACCAGTATGTCGACACGGGCGATTGGGGGCTACTCCCCTTCGTTGCTGCCCACGTTAGCGCGCCTGAAACGAATTGGCAAAGCGCACAGCAAGTTTGGTAGTCCGAACTTATCGCTTACCGGGGCCGTCACGAGGCGAGGAGCATGGCCAAAACAGCGGTGTCGGGATCGCTGATCGGATCGATGCCGACACGACTGATCATGGAGACGACTGTGCCGTCCGGCTCAGCCTCGACCCACGCCGCACGATGCTCCAAACCCAGATAGGGAAGGCCTGGCAGCAGTACACACCCCGACGCGCTGCCCTCGCATTCCGGCAGGCTGGGCGTGGTTTCCGACGGTGGGTGCAGCATGATCAGCGCCGGGGGCTGATGGTCGGAGAAACGGCCGGGTGTCAAGGCGAAATCGCCGAGTACCGGACCTTCGGCAACCACCAGACCGACGGTGCCCGGCTGCGGATCTTCGGGAACGTCTTCACGGACCCCGAAGACCGTCGTGGTCGGCAACAAACCTGGCATCGAGGCCACGCGGACAGCCAATGCGAGAAGCTGCGCCCACTCCTGGGTGGTGTCCGGCCAACGACCGGAAATGACGAACCCCTGCAAAGACCCAGCGGCTTGGAACGGAGAAATGCCTATTGCTTCGTTTCTGTTCATTTCTGTTCCTCCCTCGGTGCTGGGGCAAATCTCGGGCAGACGCGCATGCGTCGGTCCGGCACACCTCGTTGGGTAATCGAAATATGCACCCATTCGGTACTGGCACACAAGAGAGGGAGAGTGCCAGCCAGGTTTGCGCTGGTGAGGGCGGTGGTATGCGCAGGCATGACTCTGTCGAAGAACCGTTCTCGGCTGGAAGACCTGGCAACGCAGGCGTGGATCTTCGGATATCCCCTGTTGATTGCTGCGGTATCGCGGGATGTCATGACGGCGGTGCCTTCGCCGGTGGCGATGAAAGCCCCGCTCAACCAGTTCGCATACGCGCGTACGACGCCGGATGCGACCTTCACCGATGTCGTCTCACCCAACGCGGACACTCTCTACTCGTCGGGGTGGCTGGACGTCTCGACGGAACCGCAGGTGCTCTCACTGCCGGACTTCGGCACGCGGTACTGGCTGGTCCCCATCCTCGACGCGTGGAGCGACGTGTTCACGGTTCCGGGATCTCGGACAGTCGGGCGGACCGGGGGACCGTACCTGGTGGCCGGGCCGAATTGGAAAGGCAACGTGCCCAAGGGTTTGACGCTGCTGCGGTCTCCGACGGCGATGAACTGGATAGTCGCCCGCTACGCGACGTCGGGGGGAACAGACCTGGCAGAAGTGCACAGCCTGCAGGACCGGACGCGACTCACTCCTCTGTCGGAGTGGACGGGTGACCCGCAGGACTACACGCCTGGTGAAATGCTGGTGAACCCTGCCGTCGACACGCGGACGCCGCCGGTGGACCAGGTGGCCGCCATGGACGGCGAGGCATTCTTCACCAGACTCGACGCACTTCTCGACGACAATCCTCCGCGTCCGGAGGACACCGAGATGATGAAACAACTGTCCGACATAGGAATCGGCTCCTCCTTGCCCTGGAGGTCGCGTCCGCAGGAGGTACGTGATGCCCTCGATAGAGCTGCGCGAACCGGTATGGACGTGCTGAGCGAGATCGCCGAAGAGGCCGAGGGCAGTCCGAAGAACGGCTGGACGATGCACCGCGGCTTGGGGCACTACGGAACCCATTACGCTCAGCGGGCTCTGATCGTCTGGCTCGGTTTCGGGGCCAATCTCGACGCTGATGCCGTGTACCCGCATGCCACGACGGACGTCGACGGGAAGCCGCTGACCGGGGCGAAGAAGTACGTCCTGCACTTCGAGAAGGACGAGCTGCCACCGGTCGAGGGCTTCTGGTCGCTCACGATGATGAACGAGCGGCAGTTCTTCGTGGACAACCCGATCGACCGATACGCGATTGGCGATCGAAGCGATCTGGTGTTTGCCGACGACGGTTCCCTCGACATCTATCTTCAGCACGAACCCCCTGGTGGTGAGAAGGAGCGGAACTGGCTGCCGGCTCCGTCCGGCGACTTCAACGTCTTTCTGCGCCTGTACTGGCCGAAGGCTGCAGTGCTGTCGGGATCGTGGACTGCGCCCGGTATTCGAGAAGCAAGTATTCGAGAAGCAGGCTGAAAGTCCCCTCGCTTCGTACCCGAAGAGCACAACTCGGTATCAGCCGCGCGTTTCGATGGGCGGAAAGGTCACAAGAGTCATACGATCTGTCGGTACTGCCCTGTTTGAAGAGCTGTTGAATCGGTCAGAGACACCCGCTTGTTTCGGAGGCTACTGATGGTCACGCAGAATCCGTTCGTGCAGTACGGCAAAGAGATCTGGTGGATGATCCTGATCCGCGGAATCTTCGGCGTGATCTTCGGAATCATCGCGCTCGTGTGGCCGGGAATTACCGTGGTGGCCTTGGTTTTCCTGTTCGGTATCTACTCCATCGCCGACGGTTTGATCACGATAGTTCGCGCCATCCGGGACCGCGAGCATCTGAGCTCGTGGGGTTGGTGGGTGTTCACGGGCGTCGTCTCGGTCGGAGCCGGCATCGTCGCGCTGGTCTGGCCGGGCATCACTGCGCTGGTGCTGCTGTACATAATTGCCTTCTACGCCATCATGTTCGGAATCTTCGGAATTGTCGGCGCCTTCAAGATGAAGGCGCTGCCCGGATCCAGTTGGGGATGGTTGCTCGCCGCATCGGTGCTTGCTGTCATCTTCGGCATCATTCTTCTCATCGCGCCCGGCGAAGGCATCATCAGCCTCATCTGGTTGTTGGGTTGGTACGCAATCCTGTTCGGCCTCTTCATGATCGTGGGAGCATTCCAGATCAGGAGCCGGGCAAAGGAAGCCGGTGTTCTCTAAGCCGGTGTTCTCTAAGAAGGGAAAGCCGGCCGTCGAGGCTCCCACTCCGATCCCCACGCTGTCCGGTAGCGAGAACTGGTCGATCCCGCGCGGTTTGATCGTCCTGCTCGGTATTGCCGCCACCGTGGTCGCCGTCGGCGGAATGAAGGTGTTCGGCGGCATCCTCGGACCGGTATTCCTGGCCCTGGTGCTGACGATTGCCGTTCAGCCCATTCAGGATTGGTCACAGCGCCGAGGGTGGCCCAAGTGGGTCGGGATGCTCGGCTCACTGGTCACCGTGTACTTGATCCTGCTCGGGTTGGCGGCGTCGTTGATCGTGTCGACGGCTCAGTTGGCGACGATCCTGCCGCAGTACTCCGAGGAGATGACCAACCTCCTCAACGAGGGCCGCGACAAGTTGGCCGACTTCGGAGTGAGCACCGAACAGATCCAAAGCACGCTCAGCAGTGTCGATCTCACGAAGGTTGTGGGCGTACTCGAAAGCGGGCTGGAGGGCCTGCTCGGCATCCTGTCGGATCTGGTGTTCATTCTCGCGTTGTTGTTGTTCATGGCCTTCGACGGCATGAGCATCCGCTCGCGGTTGCATGTGTTGTCCGAGCAACGTCCCGAAATCTCCTACGCGCTCTCCACCTTTGCCGCCGGAACTCGCAAATACCTGGTGGTCTCGACGGTCTTCGGTCTCATCGTGGCGGTACTCGACGGTGGCGCGCTGTGGCTCATGGGCATTCAGCTGCCCGTCCTGTGGGCGTTGCTGTCCTTCATCACCAACTACATCCCCAACATCGGGTTCGTCATCGGCGTGATTCCACCGGCGCTCCTGGGACTGTTGCAGGGCGGGCCGTGGCTGATGCTGTGGGTGATCGTCGTCTACTCCGTCATCAACTTCGTGATCCAGTCCATCATCCAACCCAAGTTCGTCGGCGACGCCGTCGGACTGTCGGTGACGATGACGTTCCTCTCACTTGTCTTCTGGTCGTGGGTTCTCGGGGCGCTCGGAGCGCTGCTGGCGATCCCGCTCTCGTTGTTGGTGAAGGCCGTCCTGCTCGACATCGACCCAGCCACGCGCTGGGCCGACATCCTGATCAGTGGACCTCGGGACATGTCGAAGGAGGAACCAGAGGAGTCTGAGAAGCCGGCCACGCCCGCAGGCTAGGGCTCTCAGTGTTTCTACAAGTTGTTGCTTTATCGTCTCGCCCATGAGCGCCGAGAACACCACAGAAAACTCCCATCGCCGGCCGTCACGACTCGGTCGACGGCTGGCAGTCGGTGGTGTGGCCGCGATCGTCGCGGCTGCGGTGGCGGGGATCGGGTTCGTGATCTTCGCGGGCGGTGCCGACACCTCGAACACCGTCGCGATCGTGAACGCCGACGCGGGAACCACGCTCGACGGTAAGGAACTTCGGGCCGGCGACACGCTGGTGGACACGTTGGGCAAGAACGAAGACTTCGACTTCCAGGTGGTCGACAACCCCGGCGGGAGCTACTTCGCGACGCTGACCGTGCCGGAGGACTTCAGCGAAACCGTCGCGTCGATGTTCGGCATGGATCCACGGCAGGCGAGCGTCGACCTCGAGGTGAAGGGCTCGGATTCGGAGAAGTCGGCCGAGTTGACTCGGGCCGTGTCGGCGCAGGTCGGCGCGGACGGCATCAAGGGGCTGCTGGCTCAGACGTCGGCCGCCAGACGCTCGATCGATCAAAACCTCACCACCGCACAGATTCTGGTCGCCGGAACCAACGAGGCCGGAAAGTCCATCGATCAGGTGAAAGCAGGCGCAGGCACTCTGCTGCCGTACCTCGAGACCGCACGGTCCGGGGCGTTGGAGCTGATGAGCGTCGCGGATCAGGTGTCCGGTGTTGTCGATCAGGCGTCGGGGTCGGCGGAAGAGCTGGCCACGCGCGCGGACTCACTGGGCCTGACGCTTGGGGAGGCGTCGTCCTCGACCGCGGAACTGAAGACACGAATCGACACGCTGCAGACTGCGCTGAACGGCCTTCCTATCCCGCCTGACGTGACAGCGCAACTGGCCGGTGTGAGTTCAGATCTCGGTGCGCTGAATGCGCAATTGGGCACCGTTCCGGCGCTGTTGGGTGGCTCGGTCGGGCCCGATACGGAGCTCGGTGATCTAGTCCGCACCGCTGTCGGGCAGCTGCAAGGCGCGAGCGATCAACTGAGCAGTGCTGCCGGACAATTGAACGACGGCCTCATTCCCATCGCTGATCAGGCGCCGCAGATGCTCGGTGACGTGACCGATCAGATCACCCAGGGATTCACGACGCTGCAAGGAATCGCCAAGTCACTGGTCACGGGCCTCGACGGCGCAAAATCCGGTATTCCCGCGATGACCACCCCGCAGCAGGTTCAGCTGACCTCGGTGCTGTCGGATCCGGTGGCCGTGAATCAGACCACCGCGAGCAGCGGTGACTCCGGAACTCGCACACTGGCATTGGTCTTCGGAGCCACGACGGTCCTGCTCGGTGGTGCTCTGCTGACACGAACGGCGGCGCCCCTGGTGAGGCGCCGCCGTTCGCAAGAAGAGCGTGACTAGACGATCAGACCTGCGGTCTGGGTACGTGCACGGTCGAAGCGAGCCGAAACGTCGTTCCAGTTGACGATGTTCCAGAATGCCTTGACGTAGTCGCCCTTGACGTTCTGGTAGTCGAGGTAGAAAGCGTGCTCCCACATGTCGAGGAGCAGCAGCGGCGTGAGGCCGATGGAGATGTTGCCCTGCTGATCGTAGAGCTGGACGATGATCAGACGCTGTCCGATCGAGTCCCACGCGAGGATGGACCAGCCGGAGCCCTGGATGGCGTTGGCGTTCGCGGAGAAGTGAGCGCGGAAGAGATCGAACGAACCGAAGTTGTCGTCGATCGCTGCGGCGAGTTCACCTTCGGGCTTGTCGCCACCGTCAGCGCTGAGGTTGTTCCAGAAAACGGTGTGGTTGGTGTGGCCACCGAGGTGGAACGCCAGGTTCTTCTCGAGCAGGTTGGCCTGCGCTGCGATGGTGTCGTTCTCACGAGCCTCGGCCAGCTTCTCGAGTGCAGCGTTGGCACCGGCAACGTAAGCCGCGTGGTGCTTGTCGTGATGCAGCTCCATGATCTTGCCCGAGATGTGCGGCTCGAGGGCTGCGTAGTCGTAGGGGAGTTCCGGCAGCGTGTAAACAGACACGAGGGTCCCTTCTTTGCGGGCTGGTGAGCCCTGGTGCTTTAGAGTGCGTCGATCACCGGTCACGGCGTGACGTCACTCGCGTATGTGCAAATCATTCTTCGGGTTTCCACCCAATAACATTCGTACACCGTCCGCAACAGTCCGGCTCAGGTAGTAATCACCAAAGAATAAAGTTTGGGACACCGAACTTGCCCCGATCTAAGGGTAAGCTAATATGCGCAAATTCGTCGTAAAGGTGAACGGAACCTTAAACTTGCGCGATGCCCGCACCAGTTTTCCTCCCGGAATCACCAGAGGCGGCCGCGCCTCGGGTGAATCTTCCGGGCGCTGACCTGCTGCGAGCCCTGGCGGTTGCCGCCGTGATCTACTCCCACATCTCTTTCTACGTCATCGACGATCTCGGCTCGGGTTGGTGGGTGATCGACGTCGTCTACGGCGTTTTGATCGAGCCTGCCGAACTCAACCAGCACCTCTCTTTTGTCGGCGTCGCAGTATTCATGATGCTTACCGGTGCTCTGGTGACGCGATCCGCGATTCGCGACGGCCCCGGAAAGTTCTTGACCAACCGATTCAGTCGACTGCTGCCCGCATTCTGGGTGGCGACCGCGATTGCCATTCTTCTGGTCCGCCTCGGAATCAACGGAATGTTCAGCGGTCAGGAAGGTATTTCCGATACCGAAGCGTTGATGAGCTTTTTTCTCGGCGGATTCTTTCTCAAGCCCGAGGTAGCAGTTCTGGGAGTGACCTGGACACTCACCGTTCAATTCCTCTTTTATCTCGCATGTGTAGCGGCTCGCCCGATACTGCGGCTGCGACCGATCGTCATGCCGCTCGCCGGTGGTGCGCTGTGCTCGCTGGTGCTGCTCTACAACGTCTACGCGCCGCTGCCGTACACCGTGCCGATGCTGTCCAAGATCGCCGCGACGCTGCCGGCCGTCTTCCTCGGCCAGATCATGTACCTCGCGTGGGCGAAGCTCGCTCCCGGCCGCTGGCTGATCGCGGCCGTCCTCGTCCAGATGCACGTCATCATCGTGGCGACCCAGTTCCGCGTCTACTGGGCCGGTGAGCACTATCTGTGGACCATTTCGGTAGTCGCCGCAGCGGTAGTTCTCATCGGCCGCTACGACGGCGTCCCGACGCGCTGGCCGGTCGTGAAGTGGCTCTCGACGCGTAGTTACGTCATCTATCTCGTGCACACCCTGATCCTGTACCGCGTCGTCGAGAACACTGTTTTGTACGTCGGACCGACCCTGGCGTTTGCGCTCTTCCTTCTGGCCACGGCCGCGGTAGCAGAAATCGGCTACCGGTGGGTGGAGCTGCCCGGCGCCCGCGCGATCACGGCGTGGCGAAACAGTCGCTCGCGCGTAGCATCGAAGCATGAGCTGGTACGACGACATTCTGGGACGAGCGTCCGCAAAATCCACGCTGATCGCGCCTGAGGACGCACTCCCGGGCCGAGAGCAGAAAATGCCGGTTCCGACCGCGCACTACGTCAACGGGCATCCGTTGACGCCGCCGTTTCCGGCCGAACTGCAGACCGTCGTCGTAGGGATGGGTTGTTTCTGGGGCGCCGAGAAGGAGTTCTGGCAGCTTCCCGGCGTGTACACGACCGCTGCGGGTTATGCGGGCGGCTTCACGCCCAACCCGACGTACGAAGAGACGTGCTCCGGACGTACGGGTCACACCGAAGTCGTGCTGGTGGTCTTCGATCCCGCAGTGATCTCCTACGAGCAGATCCTGGCGCACTTCTGGGAGAACCACGATCCGACGCAGGGGATGCGTCAGGGTAACGACCAGGGCTCGCAGTACCGTTCGGCGATCTTCACGACGTCCGCGGAGCAGGAAGAAATCGCTCATGCGTCGGCCGTCGCTTTCGGTGAACGGCTTGCCGAAGCCGGATATGGAGCGATCACCACCGAAATCGGCCCGCTGCGCGACTTCTTCTACGCGGAGGATTACCACCAGCAGTATCTGGCGAAGAATCCCGGCGGTTACTGCCCGGTGCATGCCACGGGCGTCAGTTGCCCGGTCGGATTGCTCCGTCAGGATCAGGTTCCGGCGCAGACGGACATCCTTCCGCCGAGCGAATAACTGGACAGGTGTTGGAGGACACATGTGATTCAGCTCGTTAACACTTGCAACTAGATCGAAACAAAGGGAATCTCGATGTAAGAGTGTGTCGTCGAGAGAACTGAGCTCACAATGTCAGGTAGTACGCGAGGAACTGCGTCGCTGCTCCGACGCACCATTCATGTAGGCCACGATCCGATGGTTCGCCGCAGTGATCGGATCGAAGGGTTCATGTCCTTCGGTCTGATCATTTTCGCGATTCTTCTGCTGCCTCTCGCGGTATGGGCAGGGGCTGCGACTGCTTCGAGCCAGAACGCACTGATCGCCAAACAATCCGCCGAATTACACAGCATTTCGGCGACGACGACTGCAGATTCGACGCAGACCACCGCCTCGACAGCCGATTACATTGCGCCGACCACCGAAATGGCCAGCGCGCAGTGGAACTGGAACGGCCAGGTTCATACGGGTGATGTCACTGTCGACTCGGTGACGCCCGCCGGCACCGAGGTCCCCATCTACGTCAATGATCAGGGCGACAAGACCGTAGCTCCGATCACTCAGAGCGCTGCCGACGTCGCAGCCGTGGTGACCGGGGTTTTCACCTGGTTCAGCGTGATGTCGCTGCTGGTCATCGCTTTCATGCTGGTGCGCGTCTTTCTCGACCGTTCCCGCTCGGCCCAGTGGGACCGAGACCTACGCGCGTTCCTCGACGCGAACGCGCTGTAGATCCCGGCCCATTCTTTACTGCAGTTGGGGCATGACCTCGCTTGCGACGAGTTCGAGATGATCCAGATCGGCGAGATCGAGAGTCTGCAGATACACGCGCTGTGAACCGGCCTCGGCGAAAGTGCCGATCTTGTCGACCAGCTCCGAAGGTGTTCCGGCCAGACCGTTCTCACGTAGCTCGTCGACGTCGCGTCCGATAGCCTCGGCGCGCTTCTTGATCTCCGCCTCGTCGCGGCCGCAGCACAGGACGAGAGCGTTGGAGTACACCAATTCGTTCGGATCGCGCTCGTGCTCGACGCAAGCCTGACGAACCCGCGCAAAGATGTCCTTCGTTTCCTCGAGGGACTTGAACGGGATGTTGAACTCGTTTGCGAACCGAGCGGCGAGCGCTGGAGTCTTCTTCTTGCCCGTGCCACCGATCAGGATCGGCGGACCGTCGACCTGGTGCGGTTTGGGAAGCGCGGGAGAGTTCTTGATCTGCACGTGCTTACCGTCGTAGTCGAACGTGTCGCCGACCGTCGTACGCCACAGACCGGTCACGACGTCGAGAGTTTCCTCGAGCAATTCGAAGCGATCCTTGAGCGCCGGAAACGGGATGCCGTACGCCTGGTGCTCTTCCTCGTACCAGCCGGCGCCGATGCCGAGGTCTACGCGGCCACCACTCATCTGATCGACCTGTGCGACCGAAATGGCCAGCGGTCCGGCGTGACGGAACGTAGCCGACGTCACCAGAGTGCCGAGGCGGATGGTGGATGTTTCGCGGGCGATTCCGGCGAGCGTGATCCACGCGTCGGTGGGTCCGGGAAGACCGTCGGAATTCATGGCGAGATAGTGGTCCGAGCGGAAAAATGCGCCGTAGCCGAGTTTTTCGGCGGTCTGGGCAACAGTCAGTAGTTGTTCGTAGGTAGCGCCCTGCTGGGGTTCGGTGAATATACGCAGCTCCATGAGTTCTACTCTGCCACTATTTCACTTGGTCGGGACGACGGCACCGACTTGTCCGGCGCCGAAACACAGGGTCGGTCCCGGTGTTGTCGGCGTGATCTTCACACTGTTTCCGTGGCCGACCAGGCGCACGAACACCGAGTGCAAACCTTGGGTGACGGGTACGGATACTGCGTCGCCGGACTCCAACGCAACATCGATCGTTCCGTCGGCGCTGGCGAGGTAATTGAGCTGAACCGTCCATTCCCAGCCGGCCAGGGGGCCGTCGAGGGGGAGCTCGGTCGGGCCTTCGGCACGGGTGCCGCAGTTCGGCGCCGTTCCTTCGGGAATCCTTCTCGTCCAGGTCACTTCGGCATCGACGATCTGACCGCTGTCGTCGATGGTGCGCAGAATCGGAGTGCTGGAAGAGAATTCGGGGCGATCAGGCAGCGGCGCGAGAACGTTGCTTGCCAAATTGTTCGGAAAGGCGACGGGAAGGAGCACTTCGATCGCGACGGGTTGCTCGAGCAGTGGAGCATCCTGATTCTGTGACAACGACATTCGCGCGTTCGCGAGGTAGTCGCGGGTCGGGTTCTCGCGCCAGATGTCGACGAACGTGACGGTCGAGACGAGCGAACTGATCACGAAGAGCACTGACAGGCCGGCGGCGACTGCGACGGGTATACGGGCCGGACGTCGCCGAGGCGCAGCGAGAATAAGAGCGGCGGCGAGGGCGAACACCGTCGCCGAATCCGTGAAGTAACGCAAGGTCTGCGCCAACTCGTAAGTGGTGTCGGTGTCGGATCGGGTAGCGGTCATCGCCACCACGGAGGCCAGGAAGTACAGCGCCGCGGCAGCCCAGATCCAGGCAGCGCCGCGTCGGGCACGCACTGTCATCACGGCCGTCGTCAGCAGCGCGGCCCAGGATGCGACCACCAAGAGCGTCGGCGGATCGGCCCAGGCGGGGCTGGGGATCCACCGCTCCCAGCGCCAGGGGCCGCCGAGAAGAGTGGGAAGCATCCCCAAAGACGTTCCGTGATGCAGCAGTTCGGTGGACATCGAACGGCCGTATCCGGTGATCGGAGATTCGACAGTTGTCAGATACACCGGAATCCAGATCGCGAGCACGGCGGCGCAGGCCGTCCACAGGCGTCGGCACTTCGTGACCGCACTTCGTATCGGCGTTCCTTCACCTTGTGTGCGCAAGTACAGCACCAGAAAAGCGAGTGCCACGAACGGAACGAGCACTGCTTTCTCGAAGAACAGCAAGGAGACGACAAAAACCGCGGTGCCCGAGAACACGTAGCGCACCTGCCCGGTGCGGTACAGCTTGATCGCGTCGCCGCATGCCCAGGCCAGCGCGATCTGGAGCGGCAAAGCATTGAGCGCGGCTGCCCACCACGAGAACGCAGGAAGTGTCAGCGGGACGAACAGATACAGGATCAACGGAATCAACAGTGCCGGTCGCCGGCCGAGGACCAACCGAAGAGTGCGCAGAAGCGCCAACGACGCGGCGGCCTGACCGATGACGAGCAGCGTTGCCGACAGCGCCCAGTTGTACGGCGCGATACGGGCGATCAACCCGGTGAAGAAGAAGGCCGCGGGCATGAAGTGACCGTCGTGGTCGTAGAGCAGGAGTTCGCTCGAGAAGAGTGGGAAGCGTCCTCCGCGGCCCATCAGGATGAGGTCGTCCCAGTAGAAGTAATTGCTCGCGGCAACCCAGACGCGAATGACGAGCTGACATCCGATCAACACGAACGCGAGCTGCGTGACCCGTCTCGGGGTGAACGTCAGAGTTGGCTCGGGCTGTGGAGAAGTCATCGACGGTCATGCTTCCAGGTGTGTCAAAAACCGACTTCTCATAAAAAGGGGATACCGGTCTTTTCTGTCTTTTCGGGAGCAATTTCTGAATGGATTGTGAACTTTGCCGGGATAAATGACGTCGACGCCCGAAAGTTCACTGACCTGCGGTGTCAAATTCATCCTCGAGCCTGTGCATCGTTCGCTAACACCTGTCAGCAAATTCTCAGGGTCTTGCCCGTGACCTGTGGATAAAGCCCGATTCATTCATCCAGAACTGTGGATGAACCTGTGGAAACTGTGGATAACTCGAGTTTTTAAGTGTCGGAGGTCACATTATTCGAACAATGCAGGTGAACGCGGTGGAGGTTCGATCACAAATCGGGAGTGAATCCATTTGCTGCCGTTACCGATACGGCGTGACAGAATCGAAGTTGTGAGTGTCGTTCAGGTCTGCGCCCGGTGCGCCGCACGCTGGCCTGTCGTCGGCGGCCCGACGCAGTGGTGCCCGCGCTGCAGCGGCGTCCTGCTGATCCCCACCCGCACCGAGATCTACCAACCGCCCAACCGCCGTGGCTTCCGCTGGATCGCGCGCTCCCCGTCCGACCCCCGCGGCGTGGGGGACGCACCAGTGCGTCGTAGCTTCTCCACTCCGCGCTACGACGCTGTCCCGCGGTGGGGACTCCAGGACGTCGTCGACACCTCACCGGTGCCGCCCTCGCGAGCGGACCGGATGGCCGACCGAGTCGGGCCGTTGCTGACGCTCGCAACGATCCTCTACGGACTGGCGGTGTTCGCCGAACTGGGCAGATACGCGATCCTGGTCCGCAACCGCACCAGGCTGATCCCGCAGCCGCTGCTCACGGTCTCCGACGCCGCCGTGTACTTCACTCAGTTGGGTGGACTGCTGATCTCGGTCTTCGCGGCAATCGCCGCTGTGTGCTGGCTGCTTCGTCGGCGTCGTGAACACTTCGCAGGCGTCCGGGAATCCGATCCACGCACAGCGTCGGAAGTTGTCGTCGGCTGCGCTGTGCCGATCCTCAACCTGGTGATGCCGGCCGTTTATCTCTTCGAGTTGGTCCGCCGCGATCCGCGCGGAACCCTGCTGGTCAAGATCTGGTGGGGCTTCTGGGGATTCAGCGCTCTGCTGCTGGTGGTCAACGCGTACTGGCGATCACGCCCGGGGATTCAGGCAATGGCCGACGGGGTTCTGCTGAACGCTTTCATCGCACTGATCGCTGCCGTCACCGCGGCGTTGACACTCGTCGTGATCCGCCGGATCGAGCGCAAGAGCTGGCGCGGTGAACCGGAATCGGAAACCCGGTGGGTGCCAGTGCCGCGCTCGGTGCTGGAAGAAAAGACGGTGCTGGAAGAAAAGACGGTGCTGGAAGAGAAGACGGTGCTGGACGAGAAGGAGACCGCTGCCCTGTGAGCCCAGATCGTCGAGGTCCACTCGTCGTTGCGCACCGAGGTGCGTCGGCTGCGCGGCCGGAGCACACCCTCGCCGCCTACGAACTGGCCCTCGAGGAGGGTGCCGACGGGCTCGAATGCGACGTCCGGCTCACCCGCGACGGACACCTGGTCTGCGTTCACGACCGCAAGGTCGACCGCACCTCCAGCGGGACGGGGATCGTCAGCGAGATGACGCTCGATTCGCTGAACGCTCTGGACTACGGGTCGACGAGCGAACCGGCCGAACTGCTGACTCTCTCCGACCTCATCACCCTCGCTCTGGATTTTGCGCGCCCGGTGAAGCTGTTCATCGAGACCAAGCACCCCGTGAGGTTCGGCGGATTGGTCGAAGCCAAACTCCTGGCGGAACTGCACCGCTTCGGGATCGCGTCGCCGCCGTCGGCCGATCACTCGCGGGCAGTGGTCATGTCTTTCTCGGCTAGTGCGGTCTGGCGAGTGCGTCGTTCGGCACCGCTGCTGCCGACGGTCCTGCTCGGTGACGCGTCGCGGTACCTCGGCGGCGGTGCGTCGACGGCTGTGGGCGCTACGGCGATCGGGCCGTCGATCAAGGCTCTGCGCGAACATCCCGATCTGGTCGATCGGGCCGCTGCTGCGGGTCGCGCGACGTACTGCTGGACCGTCGACGACAAGGCGGATGTGGACCTGTGTCGTGAGCTCGGGGTCAGTTGGGTTGCCACCAACCATCCCGGGCGCACGAAGCAATGGCTGGGCAGCGTGTAGATTTTGCCCTCGTGGCCAAGAAGAGCAAAAGAAACAGTGGACCGAAGCAGGGCAGCGCACGCGCAGAGAAGCTGGCGGCACGCCAAGCAGAGCGTGAAGCCGCTGCCGGCGTAGTCAGCCGCCCGTTCGAGGGCCTTGCCGCCGAGTGCGATCTGGTTGCGCTGCGCGAATTCGTTCCGTCCGCCACGGCTCCGTTGCCGGTCATCGGCTCCGACCGTCCCGTCACGTTGGCAACGGTCCTCCCCGGCGCTGTTGCCGCACTCGTCCGCGACGAGGGCGAGACGGCCACAGGATTTGTCGGTGTCCAGGTTCAGGCGCACTCGGCCGACCTCGGCGCAGACCTCGCCGCTTCGGTGAACTGGATCAAGGACGCGGCCCCCGGCGACGCGCTTTCTGCCGCGAACCCCGATTCCGAGACCCCCGCTGTCACCACTGTCGTCGATCCCTCGGCACTGCTCGACATCACCGTGCACCAGAACTTCAACTGGTGGATCCCCGAGGGCGTCGAAACCGATCCCGAGGTTGCCGCCACCGTGCAGCACGCCAACTCGGCGATCATGCCCTCTGCACGCCTCGAAGGCGACGGCCTCGTTGCCGCGTGGTGGGTCGACGCCGGCGAGAAGGCGCACCTGCGTTGGGTTCGTCCCGAGAGCGAAGACGACCTGATGCTCGCGCTGGCGCGCGTGCACGCGACCGGTGGACTGCATCTGGGTGAGGGCTCGCGCTACGCAGGCTCGTTCCGCACCCACGGCTTGTTGGTTCCCGTCTTCGACCTCGACCGCGAAAAGCATGCAAACGAGTGGGTAGCGGCAACCGTCGAGCTCGGTGAGCGTCTTGCCGAGGCTCTGGCCGTAGATGCTCCGCTGACCTCGGCCGAGCTTCGCTCGCGCGACGGACTTCGTGGTCGTCAGGTCACGCTGCGCTGATTTTTTCGCCCGAACTATAGGCGTTACGCAAAGTTACGGTTAATGTTGGCGACATGACCTTGTCGCATGACATCTCCGGTAGTGGTCCCACGCTTGTGCTCGTCCATGGCATCGTCCATCGACGGCAGGCGTGGGATTCGCTTTTGGACCAGCTGACGCCGTACCGCCGCGTCGTCACCGTCGACCTGCCGGGTCACGGAGAGTCGCTGCTGCCCGAACTCGGTCCGGACGTCATGGGACAGCTGATCGACGATGTCAGTGAGTTCGTCAAGGAAGTGACGCCGGCGGGGGAGCGTGCCCACGTCGCGGGAAACTCCCTCGGCGGCTGGATTGCCCTCTCGCTGGCAGCGCGCGGAGATGTCGCGTCGGCGACAGCTCTTTCGCCGGCCGGGTTCTTTGTCAATCACCTCGATCAGGTGCGAGCGATCAACACGTTCCGTGCACTGCGCGGCACGGCCAAGCTCATGGGTGACGGATTGCCACGCGCATTGCGGTACAAGCTGATTCGCTATCCGGCGCTCGCCGCGTTCTTCGCTCACCCGAGTCATGTCGGTTATGCGGCGGCGCTGGCCGACTGCCGTTCGCTCGTGTCGAACGAACTCGTCGATCTCGGTCTCGAGATGGACTTCGTGCTGCCGCCCATCGTGGATCCCACTGTGCCGGTGACGGTTGCGTGGGGTCGGCGCGATCTCATCCTGCCCGTGTATCAGGCGCAGCGCGTGAAAAAGCCGTTCCCGCAGGCAAAGTTGATGGTTCTACCCGGTCTGGGGCACGTACCGATGACAGATGCCCCCGAGCTGATCAGTTCGATCCTGCTGGCAGGAAGCGAACCGTTCGGCTCGAGGGCAAAATCCGTGAGTGCTGCAGGCTAGATCGTTCCGCCGGCTGCGCTCGGTGCACCGGTGGTGTCACCGACGGTGCTCATCTCGCGGGACACGAAGTCTTCGAGGTCGAACAGGTTGGCGCCTGCGCGGTCCGCGATGGTGAGAAGTGTTGTCATGCTTGCAACTTCCTCGACCTGCTCCTTGAGGAACCACTGCATGAACTGCTCGCCGAGGTAGTCGCCTTCTTCGCGGGCAGTGCTCGCGAGCTGGACGATCTGCTCGGTGACCGTCTTCTCCTGCGTCAGCGCGAGAGCGATGGGCTCGCGGGCATCCTTGAAGTCGGCCTTCGCGGCGTCGACGCCGGTGAGTTCGACATTGATGTCGCGATCGAGGAAATACTGAACGATCATCATGGCGTGGTTACGCTCTTCCACAGCCTGCTTGTAGAAGTGCTTTGCCAGCTGTGGCAGATCCGCATTGTCGAAGTAAACCGCTGTCGCGATGTACTGATGCGAAGCGTTGAACTCGTTGCGAATCTGGTCTCGGAGTAGTGCGTGGAATTTGGTCATGTGAGTCTCCCCAGAAGTCATGAATTCCAAGATAGTGCAGGTCAGAGGCCCTGTCATCCCAGTATGACCTTATTGTGGTAAGCGTTCCCAAACTAAAGAAGACCTAATTTTTCTTCGAATTCGGTGAGGTTATCGAGCCCGGTGAATTCGAATGTTTCATTTAGGAATGTCCATTTCACCAGGCGAGTTCCGCGCATTTACCGTCGCTTCCCTGTAGTTCCACCTGTACGGTGGCGTGCCCCAGTTCGAATACCTCGGCAAGCAAGGTTCGGGTTGCTGCGAGCACCGTTGTGGGATCGGCGTCACTGACCGCGGTGACGTGAACGGAAGCAACTTCCATCCCCGAGGTGAGTGTCCAGACGTGCAGATCGTGCGCGTCGACGACTCCCGGCAGAGCGTTGATCTTCTCGATGATCGAGGTGACGTCGATGCGGTCGGGAGCCTGCTGGAGGAGGATGCGAACGGCGTGGCGGCCCAGGTTGAAGGCACGTGGCAAGACGAAGAGGCCGATCGCGACGCCGATGACGGGGTCGGCGTAGCGCCAACCGAACGCGAGCGTGACCAAGCCGCTGACCAGGACGCCGATGGACCCGACCATGTCCGCCATGACTTCGAGGTAGGCGCCGCGGATGTTGATGCTTTCCTTCGCGCCGCTGCGCAGCATGAGGAAGGCGATGACGTTCATCGCCAGACCGACGACGGCGACTGTCGCGACGGGAAGGCCGGGAACCTCGGGCGGATCCGTGAAGCGGCTGGCGGCCTCGTAAAGCACCCACCCGGCGACTGCGAAGAGCAGGATCGCATTGGCCAGTGCCGCAAACACTTCCGTGCGGTACATGCCGAAAGTACGGTCGGGGCGCCGGGCGGCACGCTGTGCGACGAGGATCGCGGCGAGCGCCATGAAGATGCCGAAGATGTCTGTGAACACGTGCGCCGAGTCCGAGAGCAGGGCCAGTGACGAGGTGAAGAGGCCGACCGTCACCTGCAGCACGAAGGTCACCAACCCGAGGCCGGCGGCGATCCACAGTTTGTTGACATGCTTGCCGCTGTTGCTGGTCGCAGCCTCGGCGGGGGAGATTCCGTGCCCGTGTCCGTGTGACATCGAAGGTCCTTTCGTCGACGCCAGCCTAGACACATATGCATATATGCGCAATAGTGCATGTCTTAAAAACTATTCAACATAGTTGTAAGGTGGCGGCGTAGACCTTCATTTGTCATCGACGCGAGGACCGAGAAGTGGGAAGACATCGAAAATCCGAGCCGATCAGACCCGGTGGGCGCATGGCCGCGGTTTCCGTGGCGACGGGTGCAATCCTCGCGTCCGGCACTTCCATCGGGCACGCGTCGCCGCCGTCGGTTGTAGTCGAGGATGCATCTGCGGTGTCGGCGCCGGAGATCCTCGACCTTGTCCGGTCGACGGATCTTGCCGGAATAGCCGAACAACTCGGCAAGACGC
The DNA here is from genome assembly GCF_030208925.1 of Rhodococcus sp. MEB032. Taxonomy (NCBI): domain Bacteria; kingdom Bacillati; phylum Actinomycetota; class Actinomycetes; order Mycobacteriales; family Nocardiaceae; genus Rhodococcus; species Rhodococcus sp. MEB032. The sequence goes on along the minus strand of NZ_JARVSY010000023.1, from coordinate 19,406 downwards.
GACAGCTCGAATCCGAGCGAGCGGCGCTGGCGTACGAGGCCGAAAAGCCACAGGTGATGGCCCCCGTCAGCGGGACGATGACGTCCAACTTCGGTCCACGGTGGGGAACCACCCACTACGGTCTCGACATCGCGAACGCGATCGGAACGCCCATCGTGTCGGCGACCGACGGTGTTGTGCTCGAATCCGGTCCCGCCGCGGGATTCGGGCTCTGGGTCCGCATCCAGCAGGACGACGGGACCGTCGGCGTCTACGGACACATCAACGAGGCGCTCGTGGTTGCGGGTCAGAAGGTGCGGGCGGGTGAGCTGATCGCGACCGTGGGCAATCGTGGACAATCGACAGGACCACACCTGCACTACGAGGTGTGGCAACCTGACGGACAGAAGACCGATCCGCTCGCGTACCTGAATTCCCGGGGCGTGTCGTTCGGGGAGATGACCACGGGCGACTGAAGTTCTGTCACGACGCGATGGAGGAGCAATGCAGGGGCTTGGCGGACTCGAAGCCGAGGTCATGGATGTGCTCTGGCAGTCCGACGACGCGCTCTCGGTCAAGGATCTGGTCGAGACCCTGGGTGAGCGTCGACAACTTGCGTACACCACCATCCTGACCGTCGTGACGCATCTCTTCGACAAGGGCTGGGTGAGTCGTGAGAAGAAGAGTCGCGCCTACTTCTATCGGCCGAGTCGCAGCCGTGAAGAGGCCACATCCAGAGCACTGCGCGAATTGTTGGACAGCAGTTCCGATTCCGCTGCCGTGCTGTTGCACTTCGCCAAGACCATGACAGATGCCGAGAACGAGGCCCTGCGCCGGGGTCTTTCCGGGGAAGGTGTGCAATGACATTGGCGTTGCCGATGTTTCTCGGTGCGATGCTCGTGGGATTCCTGGTTCCGAGAGTGTTGCGAGCCGTTTCCTCGGCGTTGTCACCGGCGGTGCTGCTCGCGGCGTGGCTCGGCAGCATGGCGTCGGCTCTGTATCTCGCTCTCTCCGCGGTCTTGGTTCTGGTGTGGCCGAGCCACGCGCCGGTCGAGGGGCTGGTCGACGGTATCGCTCGGTGTTTCAGCGCCTTCGCGCACGGCACGAGTTCATGGGTGGGTGAACTGATCACCGGCACAGCCGTTGCTGTGGTGGGTGTGATCGCCGTTCGGATCGTGCTGGCCGGCCGCAAGCAGGCACGTGAGCACACGAGGGTCCGAGATTTCCATCGTGATGTTCTCTCGATCGTCGCGCGCCGCGACAACTCGGAGTCCGACGTGTTGTGGTTGGATCATCCGCTGCCTATGGCGTACAGCGTCGCCGGAAAGCCTGGATTTGTTGTTGCGACGCAAGGCTTGTCATCCGCTCTCAGTGGAGGCGAGCGTGATGCTGTCCTCGCGCACGAGCGTGCACACCTGAGCGGCGGTCATCACCGAATTGTCGGTGCGTGCGAAGTCTTGGCCGCTGTTCTTCCGCGAGTGCCGTTGTTCGCGGCGGCACCCGCTGCCGTCGGCGCGATCGTCGAACTGTCGGCGGACAGACACGCCGCTCGCGTCACCAGCCCGGCTGCGGTGCGTTCCGCCCTTGCCGTGGTGTCGAAATCGCCGCTTCCTCAGCCGGACTGGAGCTTGAGCGATCGCGGCAGCGCGACCGCGGTGCGATTGAGTTCCCTGGTCGACGGCGACGTGGCGTCGCCTCGGCGACTGACCTGCGCGGTGGCGGCCTGTGCGCCGGCCGCTGTCACGACGGCCGTTGCCGCAGCCGTGACGGTGGCCGTCTCCGCGGGGATCTGCGCTGTTCTGACCTGATCATTCTCCCAAGGCCGAATCGATCTGGGCTTTCAACTGCTCGTAGCTCGGCATCTGGTCCAGCTTCACGTCGTTGAGGAACAGCGTCGGAGTACCTTGGACGCCGAGGCGTCGGCCTTCTTCGAAGTCGCGCTCGACCCGCTCGCGGACGCCGCGGCTGCCGAGGTCGGATTCGAATCGGGCCATGTCAAGTCCGAGATCTTGTGCGTAGGAACGGAACAGTGCCTCCTGTGATTCGGCGGATTCACCCCATTGCGACTGCGTCTCGTACATTTGCTTGTACATCTCGACGAATTTGCCCTGGCGAGATGCGGATTCGACGACCTGCGCCGCGAGAGTGCTGTTGGTGTGACTCGGAATCGGAAAGTATCTGATGCCGAACGTGATTCGACCCTCGCACTCCGCTCTGATCCGCTCCATCGTCGGGTACAGCGCGAGGCAGGCTTCGCATTCGAAGTCGAGGAACTCGACCAGGTTCACCTTGCCGTCGGCGGCCGAGGTCAATCGGTACGCGTCGTCGGTGAGGACGGCGGTGGATTGTGCTGCCCGATCGGCGTTCTCGTTGTCTGCCCGAATCGGATCGACGGTGATGAACGTGATCAGTGCTACCGCGAACACCGCGATCAGGGCGGCGGATATCTTCATGCTTCTGGACACTGCTGTGCACCTGTACCTTCCGTCGAATTCCTAAATACTATCCAACATAGTAGTTAGGTGTAGAGTCGACGGTACCCGCATGGAGACGAAGGAGGACCCGCCGGTGAAGCGTTCGTGAATGACACGCCGCCGCCGTCGATCGGGCAGATGCTGGAGTGGGATACCTCATCCCTCCCGCTTCTTCCTGCCCTGGGAGTTGTTCTTGCACTCTGGTATTGGACTGGCGCTCAGCGAGTTCGCGCGAGTGGGCGACCGTGGCCGTGGCATCGGACAGCGTGTTTCCTCGGTGGGTGCCTGCTGCTGATCGCGGTGACCGGACTGAAGGTCGAGAGCTACGGCTACGAACTCTTCAGCGTCTGGATGTTCCAACACCTGACGCTCTCGATGGCGATCCCGCCGCTCTGGGTACTGGGCTCGCCGGGACTGCTGCTACTACGTTCGACGCCGCACCGAGGAATAGGAAAAGGCATTCTCGCGCTTGCCCTCTCGGCATTGCGCAGCCCGCCGGCGCGGTGGATGCTGCACCCCGGGTTCACGATCCCGGTATTTCTGTTCAGCTACTACGGGATCTACCTGTCGCCGATCTTCGACACCGTCTCGGCGTTACCGGCTGGACACGTCTTTCTCGAGATCTTCTTTCTCGCCAGCGGTCTGCTATTCATCATGCCGGTGCTCGCCACCGGCCCACTGCCGGTGCGACAGAGCTACCTCGGCCGGTGTTTCGACCTGTTCGTGGAGATGCCGCTGCACGTGTTCATCGGCGTCGTACTCATGATGGCGACAAAGCCGCTGCTGACCACGTTCGTGGATCCGCCTCCCGAGTGGGGCGTGGACGTGATGCAGGATCAGCAGCTGGCGGGCGCCCTCGCGTGGTCGTACGGAGAGCCCGTCGCGCTGGTGGTGGTCGTGATCTTCGCGATGCGCTGGAACCGCGACGACAAACGGATGAATGCCGACCTGGACCGCCGCGCCGAGATCGACGGCGACAGTGATCTTGAGGCGTACAACAATTTCCTCAGATCACTGAACGCCGCCGAGCGGCCTGAGACTCGGTAGGCCGGTGGCCCTCAGACGCCGCCGCCGGCGGGCGTCGGCGCCATTGCGTCGGCAGCGGCCGGGGTGTTCATCTCGCGTGCGACAAACGTTTCGAGGTGGAACAGGTTGTCGCCGGCGCGGTCGACGATGGTGAGAAGTGTTGTCATGCTTGCCACTTCCTCGACCTGTTCCTTGAGGAACCACTGCATGAACTGCTCGCCCAGGTAGTCGCCGGTATCGCGCGCGGTGCGTGCCAGCTGCGTGATCTGCTCCGTGACCGTCTTCTCCTGCTCGAGTGCCAACTCGACCGGAGCCCGGACACTGTCGAACTTCGTCACGACGTCGTCGATGCCCGGAACGTCCACGTCGAGGTCGTTGTCGAGCAGGTACTGGATCATCATCATCGCGTGACCGCGTTCCTCGGTGGCCTGGCTGTAGAAACGCGCGGCCATCTGCGGAAGATCGTGTGCATCGAAGTACACCGCTACCGCGATGTACTGCTGCGATGCAGTGAACTCGTTACGGATCTGCTGACGCAGCAGAGTGGTGAATTCGCTCGAGTTCTTCGCCTGTGTCATCCCAACAGGTTACTGGGTCGTCGCCGCTGAGAGGGAGCTACTTCTTGTCGAGCTGATCGATGACGAAGCCCACAGTTTCCGGTCGGTACCCGTAGACGAACGAGTCCTTTTCGCCGACGTACCAATCGCCGCACTGAAAAGAACTGCCCTTCTCGACCCCCGTCGGCCACCACTGTGCGGACAACGATGCGGGACGAGTTTCGACGGTGGGCCGTGCGATGCAGCTGTTGTGATCTATCTCCGCGATGTTCGCAGTCATTCGCAGGATGCGTTCGTTGCCGGTGGTGCGGATGACCTCGTCGATACCCGTTGCGCCGGCGGGAACCCAACTCGGCAGTGTGTCGATTCCGTTGGATGCTTGTGCAAAAGAGAAGGTTTCGGTTTTCTTGTACGCCTTGGAGTCGTCGAACTTCTCGAAGGTTCCGGAGCAGGACGTCACGAGTGCAGCAGCTCCGACGGCGGCGGCAACGACGGCGAGAGTGCGGAATCGGCGGTGTGTTGTGTTCATACCTTCACGGTATTTTTCGGCTGCCGATTCCGCGTCCTGCCGGAAAGCGATTTGTTCGCCGGGCTTGTCCTCCCGCGGTACTACCGGAACTCAGGGCGATTACCCCGTGGTGATCAGATCCTGTGGAATCTGCTGATCGTTGGCCAGGGCGTCGAAGAACTGCGAAGCGCGCGCCTTGTCCCACAACAACACGTTGCCCGAACCGTCCACGTCCTCGAAACCGGCGACCGGAACCGTCGTGGTGGTCATCCCGCCGCGAAGCGCCCAGGCGAGTGAGGCCAGATTCCAGATGTGATCGCCTTCGTCGACCTGTAGAGATTTGGCGGTATCGGAGACGAGTGGCCACAACCGGAACGGATTGAGGAACGTGGTCGGACTCGTCGCCTTCGACAGCAACGCCGACATGAACTGGCGCTGGTTGTTCATGCGGTCGAGGTCGGCGAGCGCCGTCGCGCGAGTTCGCACGAACCCGAGTGCGTCCGAACCCTTCAAGTCCTGGCATCCGGCGGGGAGGTTGATCCCGGCCAGCGGATCGTCGATCGGCTGTGCCAGGCACACGTTGACGCCACCGACGGCGTCGACGATGCCGGCGAACCCGCTGAATCCGATCTCGGCGTAGTGGTCGATGCGAAGCCCCGTTGCCTCTTCGACGGTCTGCACCAGCAATGGAGCGCCACCGAAGGCGAAGGCGGCGTTGATCTTGTCCGACCCGTAGCCGGGAATCGGAACGTACGAATCGCGAGGGATGCTGACCATGGTCGTCTTCCCACTTTTGGGGACGTGGACCAAGATGACCGTGTCAGTGCGCTTGGGGCCGGTGTCACCGCCCGTCGCAAGGGCTTGCTCCTGCTCGGGGGTGAGCCCCTCACGACTGTCGGAGCCGACGATCAGCCAGTTCGTGCCCGGAGTATCGGCGACGCGTCCCGCGTAGTCGGGCAGCGCGTCGATTCGATTGAGCGAACTGTCGACGTAGTAGATCGCGCCGGCCAGCGCGAGCAGCAAGACCAACAACGTGATGCCGATACGTTTACCCCAGCTACGACGCTTGCGGGGGCGTCGCTGCTTCGGAGGTTCTGGAGGGCGCGGCGGGGCGTTCGGCGGGGTTCGGCGCGGCGGTGCGGGCGCGTACTTCGCCTGGCGCTGCGGATCCTGACGCGGCGGCCCCTGCCTGCGCGGGTCGTCCTGAAACGGTTGCGGGCGCTGGGTCGGCGCCCAGTCCTCACGCCTGGGCTGCTGCGGCGCTTGTGGTGGGACCTGTGACCAGGCCTGATTGGCCGGATTCTGCTGCTGCGGGCGTCCGTCGCGGCGAATGACCGTCGGCCCTTCCGGCGGCATCGGTGGACGCCGCTGCGGGGGTGGGCCCTGACGGGGTGGATTCTGGCGTGGAGGGTTCTGCCTCGGAGGCATCGGTCCACGCGGAGGTGGCCCTGGCGGCTGGCGCCGCGGAGGGCGCTGAGGATATTCGGAGTCGCCGGTCACCAGTTCACGGTACCGGTCACGGCAGCCAGGAGACGTGATCGCGCAGGAGGGCGTAACCGATGAACGCCACCATGTCGATGAGAGCGTGGGCGATGACCAGCGGCCAGAGTTTCCCGGTGCGCTGCCAGTACCGGCCGAACACGAGCCCCATGATCACGTTTCCGACGCCGCCACCGAATCCCTGATAGAGGTGGTAACTGCCGCGCAGGAGTGACGACGCGAGCAGTGATTTGTTCTCGCTCCAACCCAGCGTTCGGAGGCGAGTGATCAGGTAGGCGACGACCAGCACCTCTTCGGCACCGGAGTTCGCGATCGCGGACAGTACGAGGATCGGCACCCGCCACCAGTGATCGTCGAGCGCACTGGCCTGGACGGTGAGGTTGATGCTCAGTGCCTGAGCCACGAGATAGAACAGCAGACCGGGGAGACCGATCACAGCGGCGAGGCCGAATCCCGGTGCTATGTCGCGCCCGAATCGAGGCTTGGGGGTCAGTCCCGCAGCACGTGGACCGATCCCCGAACGCCACAGTAGATAGAGTCCCAGCGCTGCCCACGCGAGAAGCTTTGCGACGCCCAGCAATTGGCGCGCCAGGTCGATCCAGTCGATGGCGGCCCGCGACGGGTTGAGTGCAACCGTCTGATCCGAGAGCGCAACCGGCGTCGCCAAGGATTCGGCGAGCGAGAGGATCCCGGACAATCCGCTGAGTCCGAAGGTGACCAGCAGGACGATCGTGATCTCGATCCAGACTCCGCGTCTGGCGGCCGGATCGAGGGCCGGGCCGGCCGGGACGGGAGTCGGCGGCCGTAACCAGGTGCGGACGGTTTCGCGGGCATTCACCCGCGCAACGCTAGCCGTTTGATGCGCCGCCCGATCGGAGGCCGTTGAGGAAAGGGCACCCGACCAGCATGCGGATGGCGCGGCTCAGCGCGGGAGCGTCGTCGACGGGGTTGGCGAACGGCATCCACACGTCGCGGTCACCGGTGTGATCCTCGACCCGCAGGCGAAGTCCGTAGCGGTCGATGCCGAGTGGGCGAACGCGTCCGGTGCGCATGTACGGGGGAAGCTTGCGCACGAGCAGGTCCACGAGGTCGCGGTGGTCTTCGTCGAGATGCTGCAGCCATGCGGTCTCCATTTCCCAGAAGGGATCGGGGCTGGCGTTCAGCAGTTCGTCCACGGCGACGGGTTCTGCCCCCGTTGAATCAGCGACTACAGCCGAGGCCAGGCTCAAGCGAAGGAGGACCGAGGTGTGGCCGATGTCGAGGAGCCCCGGGTGTGGATGTTCGGATGCGACGTCGTCGGCGAGAACGCGTGCCTCGTAGTCGGGCACGGCGTGCAACGAGCCGCGAAGCCACACGAGGGAGCGCACGGGCTCACGCAGCCGCAGTGGTGCGTGATCGGTGATCTCGAGGACGGCAGGCAGGCCGCCGCCGCCGGAGTTCCAGGCCAGAGCCGCAGCAGCGGAGGCATGTGGGACTGCAACGACGACGTCACCGTTCGAACGCAGGTGATGCACCGACGTGACGGTGGGATCGCTGCCTTCGATGGCGAGAACTGCGTCTTGTGCGCGCACACAGGCGCTGCGGACGCGTTCGGCGGTGGACGGGCCGGTGCTGGTCTTCGTTGCCATGCTGCCCCCTTGGCGGGTGTTCTCTCGAACTCCATCGGATGATGAGGTAACCCTAACCTAAGGCGCTTCGGTGTGAATCGCAAGACTTTTGCGCAACTCGCGTGGAATCCGCCGCCTGCGCCGGGGTTACGGTTTGTCTGTGGCCATTCCTCTCTCACTCGGGCTGCCCGCCCCGAGAAACTCGCGCGGACTCCTCGAAGCACTCTTTCTCCCGGTTGTTCCGGCGTCGGTTCTGATCGGTGGCGAAGCAGCAGGCCGGGTTGTCGTCCGTCTCGATATCGATCCGGAAGAACTGCGTGCGGACACGGAAGCGTCGTACGAGGCCGTCCGTTTCGACGTCGACGTCACCACCGACCAGATCGACGACGCGATCGCGCTGCGCCTGCCCGCTCCGCTCGCTGTGTATGTCGACGGCGGCGAAGAGGATCTGACACCCGCCGAAGCGGCGCTGCGTCTGTGCGAAGGTGGCCGGATCCCCGGACTCGCCGCCGGTCTTACGCCCACCGAAGTGGCTGATTTCCTGGCGGTACTCGCGCACGAGTCCGTCGGTTTCGTAGCCCGCGCGGCCGACGGCGACGAGGTGATCGCCCTGCTGTGTGGCACCGTCGCTGCACTGCGCGGCGACGACGTGCGCGCCGCGATGGTCGATCCGAAGCCGGAAAAACTTGCCGCGCTGATCCCCGAAGCCGCGTCGGCCATGCGTGAGGTGCTGCTCACGATCGAGGTCGCGGATCTGCCTGCAGTGGAAACGGCTTTGCGTGCCGCGGGTTTGCAGTGACCGGCGTGGGTCGGTGCGTAATCTTTTAGGCGTGCCAAGAATCGCGTATTTCGGTCCGTCGGGAACCTTCACGGAGATAGCTCTCGCCCAGTTGGAGGCTGAGGGCGCGTTCGGCGAAACCGTCGAGCGAGTACCGGCCGGCAGTCCACCGGCGACTCTCGACATGGTTCGCGACGGTTCCGTGGACGGAGCCGTGGTTCCCTTCGAGAACTCGGTGGAAGGCGGCGTAGCTCCGACGCTCGATTCACTCGCTCTCGGTTCTCCGCTGCAGATCGTCGCCGAAACCGATCTGGACGTGAGTTTCTCCATCCTGGTTCGGGCCGGGACCACCGCCGATCAGGTCCGAACGATCGGCGCGTACCCGCATGCGGGCGCGCAGGTCCGCGGATGGATCGCCGAGAACCTGCCCCAGGCCGAGGTGGTGTTGGCGTCGTCCAACGCCGGTGCGGCCCTGGATGTGCAGGCCGGAACCGTCGACGCCGGTGTGTCCACGGCTTTGGCAGGTCAGATGCTCGGACTCGACAGCCTGGCGGACAACGTCGCCGATGTAGGCGGCGCCCGCACACGTTTCGTGTTGGTCACCAAGCCGGCCCCGGTTCCGGCGCGGACCGGTGCCGATCGCACCGCGCTGGTGCTTCATCTCGACAACGCTCCCGGCTCCCTGGTGCGTGCACTCTCCGAATTCGCCGCTCGCGGTATCGACCTGACTCGGATCGAATCACGGCCGATGCGAACGGAATTGGGCACGTACCGGTTCTTCGTGGACTGCGTCGGACACGTCGAGGACTCGCTGGTGGCCGAGGCGATGCGTGCGCTGCATCGTAAATCCGGAGTCCGCTTCCTGGGGTCGTGGGCGACAGCGAATTCGACCGGGCCACAACCTCCTTCGGACGAAGAAGCGATTCGGTGGATCGGCGAACTCAAGCATGGAGGGGGAGAACGATGACCGGAAGGCTCATCCTCGTTCGGCACGGTCAGACGGAGGCGAATGTCGCCAAACGTCTCGACACCGCACTACCCGGAGCAAAGCTCACGCCGGAAGGGTTGGCGCAGGCCGAGACGTTGGGCATCGGCCTGGCTTCGGCGCCTCCGCTGGCACTCGTATCGTCGTTGGCTTTGCGTGCCCGGCAGACCGCAGGTTTCGTGGAGCAGGCCGCCGGTGTCACTCTGGATGTGCGGGACGGATTGCACGAGGTGCAGGCCGGTGACCTCGAAGATCGTACCGACGAGGCCGCGCACCGACTGTTCATGGAGACGTTCCATCACTGGCACACCGGCAACCTCGGCGCTCGCATCCCCGGTGGTGAAACGGGATACGACGTCCTGGAGCGGTACGTCCCCGTCGTCAATTCGTTGCGCGAAGAATTTCTCGAAGGCTCACGAGACGGCGGCGACATCGTCGTGGTCAGTCATGGTGCGGCGATCCGTCTTGTCGCAGCCCAGCTTGCCGGTGTCCCCGGTCTGTTCGCAGCCAACAACCACTTGGCCAACACCGAGACCGTCGAACTGTTGCCTTCGGTCGACGGCGGTTGGGAGTGCCTGCGCTGGGGAACCGTCAACCCGCCGTTCGAGCATCGACTCATCCCCGGTGCCGACGACGTGATGGGCTGACGGTCGGCTTCACCACCAACCGGTCTGGACGCTGAGTTGGCGCCCGAGTTCAGCGGACAGCGTGCTCACGTAGCTGGCTGTCAGGTGGTGGGAATCGTGATACACCAACACATTTCCCTCCACGACGCGGCACAACTCCGGTCCGCAGACGCCGTCGCTGAGGTCGAGTAGACGGACGTTGGTCAGATCGCCGATCGCCGACGGCGCCGGATTGACGTCGCTGAGCATTTCGGACCGTGGCATCGCGCAGTGATCGGGTGACGTGGTTGTCGCCAGACAGTCGATCGCGCGGTAGGCGACGCCGTCGTGGTGCAGCCACGGGGTATCGCGGATGGCGAGTACGTCGATACCGTCGCGCCCCAGTTCCTCCCACACGTGTACGTAAGACTCGGGCGTCACGTCGCCAGGGCCGTCGGAACTCGGCCTGGTTGCCGTCGTGAACACGAAATCGGGTGAGGCGTCGGCCAACTCGGTCAGCACTCCACGCGACCAGTCGACGCAATCCGGATAGTCGTTGTCCGACAACGTCTGCATGGAGTCGATGGTGAGCGGGCAGCCCATCTTCAGATACGTGTCGACGCGGAACCCGTGACTCTTGCCGAGTTCGTCGAGCGCAGTGAGCCAGTGCTCGGAGTGCGAACCACCTGCGAGGGCGATGGTTCTGTCGGCGTCGGCGTCGCCGTAGGTGCAGTGGACGACGTCCCGCTCGAGAAAATCGGCGATACAGCCGTCGAGCGTACTGGCCGGAAGGTCCAGTGGCGCATCGAAGATCGAGGGAACCATCGACGCCTTGGGTACTTCGGCACCGTCGGTGAGCGCGAGTGCGCCGGGATGGGTCAAGAGGTCGAGGGTGTCGACTGCCCGCTGGCCCGTCGTCTGGCTGCTCGCGTACGACTGCCAGGCGACCGAAGCGGCGAGGACCACGGCAGCGGTGACGACGCATGCCAGGACGGTGTACCGGCGCGAGCGGCCTCCACGTTCCACCGGAACCTCGATCAGGCGCCGGAGTGCAAGCGCCCCCGCGACGGAGAGGGCGATGATCAGTGCCCCACCGAGCAGGCCGGCTTCGGGGCGTCCGGTGATCACGAGTGCAAACACCAGAATCGGCCAGTGAATCAGGTACAGCGCGAATGCGAACGAGCCGAGCCACGTCAGTGCCGGATGGGCGAGCGTCTTCGACGTCCAAGGCGTGTCGTCGCCGACTCCGGACAGGATCAGCGCAAGAGTGGCCAGCACCGGCACCAGCGCCCACGGGCCGGGGAACTGCTGGGCGCCGTCGAGCACTATGCCGCACAACAGGATCGACGAAAGCCCCGCCCAGCCGATCGTTGCTCTGACCGAGAACGGCAGGGATGCGATCTGCCGACTGCGTGTGCTGGTCATCAGAACGGCCAGCAGACCACCGAGGGCCAATTCCCACAACCTGGCGCCGGAGTCGTAGTACGCCCAGGCTTGGTGACGCGAAGATTTGGCGAGTGCGTAGAGAAAAGATCCTGCGGTCAGAACCAGAAGGGTGACCGCGAGTGACGGGCGGAAATAGTTGGGATTCACGCGTGAAGCGACATAAGCGATCACGGAGACCAGTGCGATGGCCAGGAGATAGAACTGACCTTGTACGGCCATCGACCACAGGTGCTGCAGGGGAGTGACCGAGCCGTCGGCGGCCAGGTAGTCGCTTGCGGTGCTGGCGAGCTGCCAGTTCTGGAAGAACCCGAGCACCGCGATCAGTTGATCGCCCAGATCGGCCCAGCGTGTGCGTGGCAGCAGCAACGCGGTCCCCAGTGCGGTCAAAATGCTGACCACCGCGATCAGGGGGAACAGCCGCAGAAACACCCGCCGCAGTGCCGGGACCGGGTTGAGTGAACCCCCGGCTTCGGCGCGTCGAACCAGTGAGCCGACGAAGAAGTATCCGGACAGAACCAGGAAGACGTCCACCCCGCCCGATACCCGTCCGAACCAGACGTGGAATACGACCACCAAACCGATGGCGAGGCCACGCAGTCCGTTCAGGTCTTGTCGGTGCGGTGTTGTTGCCCGTTCTTCGTTCGGCCGGTCGATCGTGGCGACCGAGCCTTGTTCGCCCGGTGACGACGGTTGACGCGAGAACTGCATGCTGAAGTAAGGCTCCGGGCGTTGAAGGGACGCCCCGAGGTTACCCGGAAGTCTCCGGCGCCGATTCCTCGAGTTCCGTTAAAAGAGCGTTCACGGCTTGTCGGAGGCGATGGGATGTTCCGGAACTGATGGACGTCCATTCGGTGCCGTCGGCGGCCCGAGTGGTCGAACCGACCAGCCGACCCGACAAGGTGTCGTACACAGTCACTGCGCCGGTCATGAGCGTCGTCGATCCCAAACTGTGTGGTATTCCGACCAATTCGGCGAAGGCGGTGCATGTGACGATTGCGCTACCCAGTTGGCGCGCGTCGTCTTCGGGTGTTCCGGCGTTGATCAAGGCCGAGGTTACGCTGCCTGCATCCGGGCCGGCGCCGAATGCCAGGCTGAGCATCTCGGTCGGTGCGTTGATCACGGCAATCGGCATTGCTTCGGCGCTGCCGAGCGCGGTGACAACGGGTGCAGTCGGTTCGGCGGTGACGCTGCGCAATGCGAACGAAGAATCAGTTGAAGTCGCTTCGACACAAAGGAATTCGCCCTGCGCGACGCAGAGGCGTGAAATGCTTCCGCCGACATGCCGACGCAGCGCCAACTCCCACTTGGGGTGGGTCAGGACGCGCAGGCGGGCACTGAGGTCGTGATGGATCTCCCCGCCGGGGAGGAGATCGCGCTCGGAGAGTGAATCTGCCGCGGACTGCATCGCCGTACGGTGAGCGCTCGCACTGCCGTGAACCGTCGCGCCACCGAGAACCACGGGAAGCGCATCGAGTCCGAGTCGCTCACGTACATAGTCGATTTCGTCCTGTGACAGGGCGACGACAGGTAAATTCCACCCCTCAGGTGAGGTGCCGAGGTCCACCATCAATGCTCTGCAGTTTCGAGTGCGCCACCGATCACGGACGGGATGACTGTTCGGCCGTCGGCGAAGTGCTCGAAGTGCTTCAGGTAATCGGGTGTGTCGTGCTCGGTCTCGTCTTCAGATTGGGCCGCATGACGGCCGCCGGCGATCGGCGCAGATCCGCCTGCGGTTCGGGCCGGATCCACCTTGACGGTATCCGCGGTGCCCTGAACCGGCGAGGTCACGGGGTTCTGGCGTGTGACGCTCTGGCCGGTGGAGGGATCAGGAAGAGCGTGCCGGCCGGTGCTGCTGCTCGACGACGAGCCCGCGATTGCTCCGGTTCCGGTAGTCGCGGATGCTGCGCTGACCTGTGCCGGTGCCCGGCTTGCCGACGGGGTGCCGAACAGTGATGGTGTGGAAGCGCCGAGTCTTGCGCCGCCGAGTCCCGCGCCGCCCAGTCCGGTGAGTCCTGCTCCTGCCGTCGCGAGAGCTGATGCGGCAGTGGTGGCGCCTGTGACTGCGGTGGTGGTGGCGCTGGCTGCGGTGGCAACTCCACCGGAGATGGCACCGGCCTGTGAGGCAACGGCGGCAAATACCGGGTTGGAAACTACGGATGCGACAGCAGCGGTGGCGGCGCGCACGGGATCCGCGATTGCGTCAGCGAGCGTGGATGCCGCTTGCACGACGGACTGTCGTGCGGCGCTGCCTGGGCTTTCGGCCGAAGCGGATGCCCCAGCTGTGGGTTCCGCGATGGACGGTGGTGAGTCGAAGTTCTGCTGCACGGCCAGATGGGCCGTTGCGGCGTCGTACGTTTCCATTGTCACCGCCGCTCGAATTTTGAGAGCTTCTTCGGCAGCCTCGGCGGCGGCGGCACCGCCGACCAGGGCACCGCCGATGGAGTACGCGGCGACCTTTGCCGCTTGAACTGCCGCGATCTCCGCCAGCGACGGCATGGCCAGGGTGGCGAAGGTGTAGGAACCGGACTGTACTTGGGCTTTACCTGCGGTTTCTCCCGCGAGCAACGCGGCAGCAGCAGCCCATTCCTGGAACGGTGCGAATTTGCTCAATGCGGCATCCGCTGCTTCTCCGGACCACCCGGTGCGAAGGTCCGCCATCACGCGAGAGATTGATGCAGCGGTGTCGGTCAGTCCGGACGACACGGTGGACCAGGCCCCGGCCGCCACGCCGAGAGGGACCGGCCCGGCTCCGGCGACCAGTGCTGCGGAGTTGGGTGCTGCGCCCCGTGGATACCAGATGACGCCGGTGATGCCGACCATTGTTCTTCCCCCCAGGAAGTGTGACTGTGTTGCCGAGTTACCGAGTTCGATTTCTGTCGATCAGATCGGTGCGGCTGCCAGGCTGGACTTGGTGAGCTGGTCTTCGAGCTCGTAGGCAGCTGCATTCTTGCGCAGAGCTGCCGCAGCCGCGGTGAGCTCCTCGATTGCCCGATCGGTGGACGAGGCAAGGCTGCCCGAGATGGTGTTGAAGTAATTTGCCGCGCTACCGGACACTTCCTCGGATCCGGCTGGGAGAACGCGTAGCGTCGGCTGCGCAGTAGAGACGATTCCGCGCAATCGCGTCGCCGCAGACTCGAGTTCCATTGCGGCGGCAACTAGGGCTTGAGGGTCGACGTGCATAGTGCCGAACTCCTTCCTGACCAGGGCGGATAAGTGGTCGGGAGGCCGTGCGCACAGCCGTCGATATCCCCCCGCACATACTTTGATGCCTACCGCCCGCTTTTGGTTCCCCCCGAAATCGGACGACTTTGCACTCAGCCCCAGCCGAGTTCGTGCAATCTGTCTTCTTCGATGCCGAAGTAGTGCGCGATCTCGTGGATGACGGTCACGGCAACCTCGTGAACAACCTCGTCCTCGGATGCGCAGATGTCGAGTATCGAATCGCGGAAAATAGTGACCGTGTCCGGCAGGTACCCACCGTAATGAGAATCCCGCTCGGTCAGAGCGACGCCCTGATACAAACCGAGCAGCCCCGGCTCTTCCTCGTCACGTGCTTCGACAAGCACCACGACATTGTCGATTGCCTTGGCAAGTTCGGGCGGAATCAGATCGAGCGCCTCGCCGACCAGTTCCTCGAACCGGTCGGGCGTCATAGTTACCGTCATGGCTTACGACGGCGGAGCTGCGCCGGGCAACGGCGTCGGCAACGACCGACCTTCCGGTGCAGCGGGTGGCGGGACCGGAGCGGCGCCGTTGATCAGGATGTCGCCCTTGGCGCTTCCGGTGATCGCGGCAAACCCGCCGGTTTCGACCTCTTTGCCGATCGAACAATTGACTCGGCGGCTGCCGGCCAACCAGCTTTCCAGTGAAATGTTGTCCCAGAACAGTGTCAGCGTCTTGTCGCGAAGCGCGTCTGCGGAACCAAGGTACTCGTTGGACGCCTGAGTGCAGACGCCCTCGAGATAGCGGTCCTGATCTTCGACCGACGGCATTGCGCCCGGGAATTGAGTGCCGAGGTCTATCACCGAAATAACCTCGTATGCATGCGGTTTCGCGCAATCGACCGGATCGGTCGGGAGGTTCTGGTTGATGCCGATGCACGTGCCGACGTCCCACACGTTCGACTGGTCCTGGTCCGCCACGCGGCCAACGAACGGTTGTAGCTCGCCGGTCGTGGTCGAGAACTGCAACCCGCAACGCAGTGCGCGCTCGCCCGAAGCCCAACCCGATTCGCTCGGGAACATCAAGCCGACGCTGAACTTGCCCTTGGGATCGAATTTCGAATCGAGGTAGGACATGACGATGGGTGTGCAGTGCTCGTCGCGTAGTTCGGCGAATCGAAGGGCGCCCGGGTACCGGGAACCGGGGCCGAACTCGGCGCCCGGGAACACCGAGAGGTCGAGTGGTCCGGCTACCTCGAAGCGGTGTTCAGTTCCGCACTGAACCTTCGACATGTCCGTGCGGTCTCCGCCCGACTCGGTCGCAGGCGTCCAGTTGAGGCAGTCGCCGGCCGCAGCCGCGGTGAAGGCGTCGTCGCGAGTCGATCCCGTCGCTGCGGGACCGCCGCCACTGACACTGACCGAGGACGAGTCGTCCTTGTTCAATCCACCGGAAATCGCGATCGTTGCGATCGCGGCGACCACCGCACCTACCGCCACAGCAGCCAGGACCCGACGGGTGCGACTCGCGGAGACAGTTTTCTTCGCCGGCGTCCCCTGGGGATCGACCGGATCTGGCGACTTCTCGATCTTGTCTTCGGACATCGATTCCATCATGCCTGTTGCCGTGGCGATATCGAACCTTCACTACAAAACTCACAATCGCGTCTGTGAGTATTTTGTAGTCATGAGCGAAAACACCCCATTCGATCCCGAGGCTGTCGAGCTGGCGGGCCGGCTCTTCGACATGGCGCGAACCGGTGACGCAGCCGGGCTGGCGTCGTACGTCGATGCCGGAGTTCCCGTCAATCTGACCAACGAGAGTGGCGACACGCTCGTCATGTTGGCGGCGTACCACGGTCACGCTGACGCCGTCGTTGCCCTGATCGAGCGCGGTGCCGACGTCAACCGACCCAACGACAAGAACCAGACGCCCCTTGCCGGGGCGGTCTTCAAGGGCGAGGATGCGGTGGTGAAAGCGCTGGTGAGCGGGGGAGCCGACCCGAAAGGTGGACACCCGACGGCGGTCGACGCGGCTCGGATGTTCGGACGCGAGGACTACCTGAGTCTGCTCGAATCGTGATCTCTCCCTCTCCGACGTGGACGTGACCGTCGGAGAGCTGCAGTGAGTGGGTAAAGTTCGAAGTCGTGATTGACCTCAAGTTTCTCCGTGAGAACCCCGAAATCGTCCGCGAGTCGCAGCGCACCCGTGGAGAAGATCCAGGACTGGTCGACGCTCTGCTCGAAGCCGACGCGTCCCGACGCGCTGCCGTTCTGACCGGAGACAACCTCCGTGCAGAGCAGAAGGCCTTCGGCAAGAAGGTCGGACAGGCATCTCCGGAGGAGCGTCCCGCACTGCTCGAAGGTTCCAAGGAACTGGCGGCAAAGGTCAAGGAAGCCGAGGCCGCGCAGCACGAGGCGCAGGCCGCGCTCGACGCCGCACACCGCGCGATTTCCAACGTCGTACAAGAAGGTGCGCCGGCGGGCGGCGAGGACGACTACATCGTTCTCGAACACGTCGGTGAGATTCCGAAGTTCGACTTCGAGCCGAAGGATCACCTCGAGCTGGGCGAGTCGCTCGGCCTGATCGACATGGAACGCGGCGCCAAGGTTTCGGGTTCGCGCTTCTACTTCATGACCGGCTACGGGGCCATGCTCCAGCTCGGACTGCTGCAGTTGGCTGCGCAGAAGGCGATCGCCAACGGATTCACGATGATGATTCCGCCGGTGCTCGTACGTCCGGAAATCATGGCGGGTACCGGCTTCCTCGGTGCTCACTCGGACGAGATCTACCACTTGCAAGATGACGACCTGTACCTCGTCGGAACTTCCGAGGTACCCATGGCCGGCTACCACTCGGGCGAGATCCTCGAACTGAACGAAGGCCCGAAGCGCTACGCCGGTTGGTCCTCGTGCTTCCGCCGCGAGGCCGGAAGCTACGGCAAGGACACCCGCGGCATCATCCGTGTCCATCAGTTCGACAAGGTCGAGATGTTCACGTACTGCCGTCCCGAGGACGCCGACGCCGAACACCAGCGTCTCCTAGGGTGGGAGCGAGACATGTTGGCAGCCATCGACGTTCCGTACCGCGTGATCGACGTCGCCGGCGGAGACCTCGGTTCTTCGGCTGCGCGTAAGTTCGACTGCGAGGCATGGGTCCCGACGCAGGGCACTTACCGCGAGCTGACATCGACGTCCAACTGCACGACGTTCCAGGCCCGCCGCCTCGGAGTTCGGTACCGCGACGAGAACGGCAAGCCGCAGACGGCCGCCACTCTCAACGGCACCTTGGCTACGACGCGCTGGATCGTGTCGATTCTCGAGAACCATCAGCAGGCCGACGGCTCGGTGCGAGTGCCCGAGGCATTGGTGCCGTTTGTCGGCACGGATGTGCTTCGCTGACACGCTGAACCAACACAATCAGGGCCGCGACGGACTCCGTCGCGGCCCTTTTCGTACTTTCGTACTGGTAGGTTTGGAACTTTTTCTGAACTGACGAAATATCAACTTTTTCCCGCCGATTGGCGCGGTGACCACCAAAAGCGTTGTTGATGGGCCGCTTTGGCGATAGTTTTGCGTTCAATCGAGTTTCCATACCCTGCTTTTCCATCCCGCGTCTGGTGATACGAGGGTGAGTCCGGGGTGAATTGGACAAGTGTCTTGCCAAAAGTAGTACACGTACTAGTTTTTTCGTTATGTTGTGACGGCGCGCACACGTTTTGTCCGAATCCACTGCTCATGTTTGCCCTTCCGAAGGAAGTGCCCATGCCCCAAATCTCTCAGTTGCGGCGATTCGCCGTGCCCATAACCGGAACCGCCATGGTCGCCGGAATGCTGCTGGTCGGCACGCCCGCGTCCGCGGCGCCTGTTACGACGACCTTTCAGACTGCGTGTCAGGCGAAGTCCGTGCTCACCGTCGACAAGATGACGACCAGTTCCGTTACAGTTGATGCTCCCGAAACAGTCTCTCCCGGAGAAACATTCACCTTCCGGATGCAGACAAATGCATCCTCTTACCCAAACTCTGATTCAGGTGCGACGACGACCAACCTGTCGCGCTTGAAGAACGACTTCACGCTGCCGAGCAACGCGTCCTTCGTCAGCGCGACAATCGTTGCGGGGACTTCGTTCAACCTCGATGGTGTTGCGCCCTCTGTTATTCGAATCAGTGATGCGGGTGTCGAGGACGCAAACGGTCCTTACCTGCGAATTTCAGGTAGTAATCAGGTGGTTGGGAATGGTGCTTCCAACAGCACCAACAGCGAGGGTGGCATCCGAGCTCCCAAAACCAAGAAGAACTTGGACGGCAGCACAAACAGCAACGGCGACAGTTGGTTCAGGTTGCCAGCGATAGACGTGACTATGGTCGCAGGCGCATCTGGCGTAATTCAACCGACAATTCGAACGGCTGGTACTGCCGCCAACTACGGCGACGACAAGAATTTCAATACTCAGCTGGCTCGCGCCAGTTTCCTTGGTGGCACGCAATGGGCGCCGACCAGGTGCAGCCCGCGCGATGCAAAGGGAAATGCGAACCTGAACGCGGGCGCGGGCCCGCTCGCCACAATCAGCATTGCTTCGGCTCCGGTCGATGTCGAGACCACGACGTCACTCTCGGTTCCGGCTACTGCCATCACAGGTACGGCGGTTGATCTGACGGCGACGGTTGCTCCAAACAATGCTGTCGGCACGGTGCAGTTCAAGTCGAACGGCACGGCGATCGGTTCACCGGTGACGGTGACTGGTGGTGTTGCGACTCTGTCGCACGCGTTCGATGCTGCTG
>NZ_JARVSY010000055.1:0-165268 GCF_030208925.1 Rhodococcus sp. MEB032 | reverse complement strand
GCGCCGATGGTACTGCACTCGACAGGGTGTGGGAGAGTAGGACACCGCCGAACACAATGTAGAGAAGCCCCCCAACCAGTACTGGTTGGGGGGCTTTCTCGTACCCAAAACACCCCGAAACATCCCGTCGCCGGCACCCTCTGATCGAGTGAACGGTACGTTCGTCGCCTCAGATCGACCGAACGTACCGTTCACACCATCAGGGGCGGGAGCACAGTGGGCTCACCACCGCGTCCGGGATCGAGTGAACGACACGCTCACCCTCTTAGGCGAGGGGAACGGTACGTTCACCATCAGGGCAGGAATTGGGCGAGGAAGATGCCGCCGCCGACGCACGTAGCGACTTGTTAGCCAAGGTATAGATTGTGAACCGTCTCATAAGTCCGAAGTACTCTCCGATTTTGTGCCTTCGTCCCTAGCACTTTGGCCTAGGCTGAGTCTCATGGTGGGGTTGAGCAGCTCGAGGGTGTCGCATTTGCGACTCGTTCCGACGGAACCTGAAGAACTGCAAAGGTTTGTACAAGAAGCTGGCGGAGGGCGTGGGGGCATTCAGATTGCGCGATCGTTGCGTTCGAAGAGACGCGCGGTACCGGCGCAATACGCGATACGCATCAGTGTCGACAATGTTTCCACTCAGATCTGGCGACGAATCCTCGTCGCGTCGGATCTGAATCTGGATGACCTGCATTCGGTGGTTCAACGGGCAATGGGGTGGAGTGACCGTCAATCGCACGCGTGGTCCAAGTCCGGCAGCCGATTTCCCGGCGAGGTCGAAGAGTACGTAGCTTCCGGGAGCAACGCCGAGCAGCGTCGGGCCGGCCGAGCGGCGATCGTAGAGTCCGCGGTACGCCTGGACGAGGTCATGGTCTCGCCTGGCGATGAAATCAGTTATCGCTACGGACGCTTCGGGAACTGGCGCCACACGCTGACACTTGAATCTTCCGAAGTACTGCCCGACGGGTTCCAAGTTGTGTGTGCCGCGGGTCGCGGTGCTTGTCCGCCGGAGGAATGTGTCGGACCTGACGAGTACGAGCAACTCCTCGGTGTTCTCGCTTCGGAGAAGCTGCGCTCCCATGAATGGACCCTCGAATGGCCACAAACTGAATTCGAGCCGACACGATTCGAGATCGCTGAGGTCAATAATCGACTGCATAGTCCTAGACCGGACGAGATCGCTGCGTCGTACGACATTGCAAAGCTCGTCGAATGCCTGGGACCCTCGCGAGTCCCGGAACTGCACGCGGTCCTCGCCCGAGCAGGCATTGACGATCAGTCGGCAATCGGGGAGTTGGTCCACGTCGAGGCGGGCCAACGCATTCAAGCGGTTCTGGCTCTGATCGGTGTCGAAGGGATCGGTGCCGATGATTTCTTCACGACGGTCGACGCGATGCTCGACGAACCTGAACTGGGACCTGTAAACCTTCCCCAAGGGCGATCACTCTTCGCAGTGCTCAAGAAGTTCGGCCTGGTGCGAAAGCACAAAGGGCAGATTGTTCTGACGAAGCGGGGACAGTCGGCAGAGCGGGACGCGTCAATGACGTGGTCGGTGATCGTCGAGGGAGTTCCGGTTGCGCCCGGCGGCTCGCAGAGAGCGGTGGAACTCCTCGTCCTCCTTGCCGTAGCCGCCGGCATGTCGCCGGCGGATCGTCATCGTTTCGTCGCGGGAGCGCTGGAGTCGATTCGGTCGTCGAGCATCCTGATGGCTGGAGCTCAGACTTCCAGACGTGACACGTCCGGGAGCACCGTAGAGGTGCTCGGATTGATCGGCGCTACGGGGTACGAGTTGGGGAAGTTCGGCAGCAAAGCGGACCCGCCCTGGGCTGTTCACCTCGCGAGGGCGATCCTGCGGCGTTAACTCGCGCGTCGACGCAGACAACCGAAACGGGGTTCGATCCGGCAATGCCGAATCGAACCCCGTTTCGTGTACCGATAGAGATCAGATGTTCACGCCGTAGTCGCGGGCGATTCCGGCTAGTCCCGATGCGTATCCCTGTCCGACTGCACGGAACTTCCATTCGCCATTGTGGCGGTAGAGCTCACCGAAAAGCATGGCTGTCTCGGTGGATGCATCTTCGGAGAGGTCGTAGCGTGCCAGTTCGGAGCCGTTCGACAGATCTACGACGCGGATGTAGGCGTTGGTGACCTGTCCGAAGGACTGGAGTCGCGCATCGGCGTCGTGAATCGAGACGGGGAAGAAGATGTTGGTGACGTTGGGCGGTACAGCCGGGAGGTCGACGTTGATGACCTCGTCGTCGCCGTCACCTTCACCGGTGAGGTTGTCGCCGGTGTGCTCGATGGATCCGTCGGGCGAGCGAAGGTTGTTGTAGAAGACGAAGTGAAGGTCGGAAAGGACCTTGCGTTCCGGGCCGGTGACCAACGCGCTGGCGTCGAGGTCGAAGTCGGCACCACTGGTGCTGCGTGCATCCCAGCCGAGACCGACTGCGACCTTGGTCAGATTGGGTGCGGCCTTCGACAGAGATACGTTGCCGCCCTTGGCAAGTGTGACGCCCATTCAGGTTCCTCTCGTTCGAACGAAGTGGATTTCTTCGTTCGGGAGTTCTGTGTTGTCCGTTCGCGACTCACATTACCGTGAGCGGGTAGGTGCGGTTCGACCGAATAGGCACCTCACTCGAACAGCGCGCGAAGATCCTCGGCGTCGAGTCCGGTGCCCAGTGTGCCTTCGGCGTCCATGACATTCGAGAACAATGCCGACTTCTTGGCTTTGAGCGCCATGACCTTCTCTTCGATGGTGTCTTTGGCAATGAGGCGGTAGACCATGACGTTTCGTGTCTGCCCGATGCGGTGAGTACGGTCGACCGCTTGTGCCTCGGCGGCCGGGTTCCACCAGGGGTCGAGAATGAAGCAGTAGTCGGCCTCGGTGAGATTGAGGCCGAAGCCACCAGCCTTGAGGCTGATCAGGAAGACGGGGACTGCACCAGACTTGAACTCCTCCAACACTTCACCGCGATTGCGCGTCGAACCGTCGAGATAGCTGTACGGGATTCTTTCCTCGTCGAGTCGGTTGCGGACAGAACCGAGGAACCCGGTGAATTGGCTGAAGATCAACGCACGGTGTCCGCCGGCAATGACGTCGTCCAATTGCTCGACGAGAGCGTCGACCTTGGCCGATGGGACGGGTCCGCTTTCCTCGTCGACCAGCGAGACGTCGAGACTGAGTTGGCGTAGCAGCGTCAGCGATTGCAGGATCGTGAATCGGTTCTTGTCGACGTCGTCGAGCAGTCCGAGAATCTTCTGCCGTTCGCGTTGCAGGTGGGTGTCGTATATCGCGCGATGGCTCGGATGCAACTCGATCTCGAGTACCTGCTCCTGCTTGGGCGGCAAGTCTGCAGCCACCTGTTCCTTGGTGCGCCGCACCATCAGCGGTTTGACGCGTCGTCGCAGTTGCGCCAATCGTTCTGCATTACCGTCTTTTTCGATGGGAGTGCGGTAGACGTCGGTGAAGGTCGTGGGGCTGGGAAACAGTCCTGGTGCAGTGATTGCGAGGAGCGACCACAACTCCATGAGATTGTTTTCCATGGGTGTACCGGTGATCGCGAGTTTGAACGGTGCGTTCACCGCCCTCGCGCACTGGTGGACCTTGGACTTGTGGTTCTTGGCGAATTGGGCTTCGTCGAGCACCAGTCCGGACCAGCGGCCGGCGGAATACGCATCGGTGTCGAGGCGAAAGAGAGCGTACGACGTCACGACGATATCCGCCCCGTCGACGAGTGTTGCCAGGTCGGTTCTTCTGCGCCGCAGAGTATCCGTGATGACAGCGGTGTGGAGGGTCGGTGCGAACTTCGCCACTTCGGACTTCCAGTTGGAGACCACGCTGGTGGGAGCGACGATCAGAAAGGGAGGCGCGGCTGGATTCGATTGCCTTGCAGCGCAGATCATTGCGAGGGTCTGCAGTGTCTTGCCCAGGCCCATGTCGTCGGCGAGTATGCCGCCCAGGCTGTGCTGGCGCAAGAAATTGAGCCAACGGAATCCGTCGACCTGATAGGGACGTAGCGTTGCCGTCAACGTGTCCGGGACTTCGACGGGATCGATGCCCGAACTGCCGAGCAATCCTGCGATCTGCTTCTTCCATGCTGCTGCTTGATGTTCGACTCTTCCGAGCGCCGTCAATTCTTCCCACAGTCCGGCCTGAAATTTGCTGATCCCGAGTTTGCCGGTAGGCCGATCGAGTAGCGACCGCGCTTCGGTGATGAGACGGTGCAGGCCGAGTAGTTCAGGTGCGTCGAGCCGAAAGAAGGCGCCGTCCGGTAGCAGTATGTGAGTCTCGCCCTTGCTCAGAGCAGAGAACAGTGTTGTGAACGGAACGCTTTGTCCCGCAACATCGACGGTGACATCGAGGTCGAACCAGTCGGATCCGCTGTCCCCGTCGGGGGCTGATGTGCTGAGGCCGATCACGACAGCGTCGTCTGCAGGCCGGTAGTCGGCAGGGGTTCCTGCAACCTTGAGGTCGATGGCGTCGTGCGCTTCGAGTTGGGGCAGGAGGTCGAGTGTGAACTGCATGGAATCGAGGCCGGTCAAAGTTCCCGCGAGAGTGGCCTTCGCCGCGGCCGCACCGAGGCTCTTGGCAATGGCATCTTCGGCAACGTGGTTGCGGATCTCGGACTCGTCGGTGGTTGTGTCTGCGGTAGAAATGATCAGTTCGTCGGCATCGACGGTGTACTTCCATGCCGATTCGATGTCGATGCGGTGGTTGTCCGCGTAAGTGGCCATCAGTTGTAGCCGAGGACCGGACACAGTCGGTGGGTTGTAAGCACCGTCGGAAGATATGACGGGAGCGAGGTTTCCGAGTTTGAACACGAACCGCGACGTGAATGCATCCCGATGCTCGGCGGGTATGTCGACCGATTTTCCGGAGTCGATCAACTGCCTCAATTGGTGAGTTATCGGCGTGTGCAGTGGTGCGAGAGTGATCGCGTTGGCGGCGTCGAGCGCGAAGACGCCATGTGCCGGCGTGCCGACCAGTCCCCAGTCGGAATGAGTCACGATGTGCCCATCGGTCTGAATTCGGGGAGTGAGACGGAGGTTGTTGTCTTCCGCTCCGTGGACGTCGAGGCAGATGTTGGCGTCGTAGAGTAGGGAGATGTTGCCGAGGCCGGCTTTCGAGTGAACGAGTGAAACTCCGACGCTGATGGCCTCACGAAGAAGCGACCAGAGTTGCGGGCTCGCGAACCCGGCAAGATCGATTTCCGCGGCATTTTGATTTCGGTAGTAGTTGCCGGCGCTGTGGAGGAGATGTATGTCGCGTAGAACCCGGAGGTGATCTGCGGGGAACTGAAAAGTGCTTCCGAGTTTGTTCCAGGCGAGTCCGCCGGAGATCCACCCTCTCGCTCCTGGTTGCACTGGTTTGACGAGGAGCCGTGTCGATGCGCCTTTGGTTCGCGCGATGAATTGAATGCCGAGTCCGGGAGTTGTGCGGCCGTCGGGGTCTGGTCGGAGCAACTCCTCGAGCGCGCGGTCCCATCCGAGTTGTCGTGGCGTCGTGTTCGCCTCGGCCACCGCTGCGAGTACCAACGCGACCACGTGTTTGCAGTTCATCCGCACGGGACACGTGCAGATGCCACGCGTGAACGTTGCTGTACCGGCCGCGCTGCGACTTAACGAAATCGTGCAGGTGTACGGCTCTCGCGCAGTTCCCGATACAGCGCCGGTCAAGGTGTCAGCGGTGTCGTTCCATCCGATGGATTCGACTGCATTCTGCCGCAGGTAGACAAGTCCGCGTTCGTAGGTGGTTGTGCCCACGACAGCGCGAATTCGGTCGAGGTCGAGGGCCCTGACTGAATCCGGTTGCACGGGGGCCAGCCTAGTAGCGGCGACCGACAGATCTTGTCGTGGTCGTTTGTCCAAGAAAGTCCGAACTGCACGGTATGTTCACGGAAACATCTTTGACTGGTTTGGGAGTTTCATGAGGACTGAGCGGCGTGCGTGGATTCGATCTGCGCGCACAGGTGCGGTGTGTTTGGCCGTCTGTGCACTTTCTTTGCAATTGGGCGGACTGTCGACGGCAGCGCCGAGTTCCGGAAGCTCGGGTAGTTCGGGAAGCTCGGGAAGTCTGGGCAGCGTCGAGGGAAGCGTGAGCTCGGGGTCGACGATCCCGGGACCACTTCAGGAGGATCCGGGCCCCAAACCGGACCTGCGCGACGACATCGTCGTCCCGGCCATCGTCGGCGAGAAGGTGACCGCACCACAGGCGATCAGGCTGACGGTGGCGTCGCCCGCACTTCGACGCGAGGTCGGCGTCGAGATTTTGTTACCCGCTGACAATTCGGTTCCGCGCCCAGCGCTGTACATGCTCGAGGGTGTCGACGCCGGAGAGAAAAGCAGCGGATGGATGACGATCGGCGGCGCCCCGGCGTTCTTCGCCGACAAGAACGTCAACGTCGTGATGCTCAATGGCGGAATCGCGAGCCTGTACTCGGACTGGGAGAATCCGGATCCGCGGCTGGGACTGCACAAGTGGGAAACCTTCATCACCGAGGAGTTGCCACCGCTGATCGACGCGCGACTCGAGACCAACGGAATCAACGCGATTGCCGGCAATTCCATGGGCGCGATGGGCGCAATGATGCTCGCCCAACGCTTTCCGGACATGTACCGCGGCGTTGCCGTGTTCAGCGGCTGCTATTCCACGATGGATCCGCTCGGCCGAACTGCCGTCCAGGCCACGATATCGTCTCGAAGTGGAGATCCGGCCAAGATCTGGGGTGTGCCAGGGGGCCCGGAGTGGGAGGCACACGATTCGTTGATCAACGCAGAGAAGTTGCGTGGCAAGGAAATCTACGTGTCGACGGCCAATGGTCGTCCCGGGTCCGACGAGACTCTGCAGACTCCTGAACTGCTCGAGCGTCTGGTGATCGGCGGCGGCATCGAGGTTGCCGCCCACGCCTGCACCAAGATGTTCGACGCTCGGTTGCAGGAGCTGAAGATTCCGGCGCAGGTGGATTACGAGCCGAACGGCACGCACGCGTGGGCGTATTGGCGTGAACGACTGCCGAAGGCGTGGCCGACTCTGTCCCGAGCATTGGGCGTCTGACGGTTCGACAACAGTGCTCGGGTTGTGGATGCACCACAACCCGAGCGTTGGATCACTCGCAGGCGATGCCGTCGTTGTCCCGGTCGAGATGCGGGGCGTATCCGTTCTGGCCCCGGTACAACGGAGCTGCGCCGGCATTACGAACGGCTGTGCAGTTCTGGTAGTACCGCGCTGGTGCGGGAGTGTTCTGCGGCGCCGGCTGGTTCTGGGGCGCTTGCGGAGCGGGCGGCGCCGGCGGTGCGAAGACCGGGGGAAGGAACGGCTGGACTGCGTCGGCAGAGCCAGTCGGAATCATGCGTGCGATCTCGATCGGTAGGAAATCGAAAACCGTGGATGCCTGAGCGGCGGGTGCGGCAACCAGAGTGATTGCGGCGCAACCTGCGACGCTGAATGCCAGACGGCGGAGCTTCATGTGACCTCGTGTTCAACTGGGCAGCCCTTCCACTTCTGAGGGCTGTGCCGGCTGAGCATACTGGTCATAACGACCAAATGGTTTATTTCGGTAAGGGTGAAATCTGGGGTGAAAAGCAGCGTCCCCGCACCGTATTGCTCAGGTGCGGGGACGCTGCTGTTGTCATCGAGGATTACGCGTCGACAAGTTCCTCGGCGAAGGGATCACCGTTGCGGGGAGCGTCGAAGCGCTCCTTGTCGAGGATTCCCTCACGCTTTGCGACGATGACCGGGACCAGTGCCTGGCCAGTGACGTTGACTGCGGTGCGGCCCATGTCGACGATCGGTTCGACTGCGAGGAGCAGTCCGACGCCGGCCAAGGGAAGACCCAGGGTGGAGAGTGTGAGTGTGAGCATGACTGTCGCACCCGTAGTTCCGGCCGTTGCTGCCGAGCCGATGACCGAAACGACGACGATCAGCAGGTAATCGGTGAAGGTCAGCGGAACGTCGTAGAAGCCGGCGACGAAGATTGCCGCGATCGCGGGATAGATTGCGGCGCAACCGTCCATCTTCGTGGTGGCACCGAGCGGAACGGCGAACGAGGCGTACTCACGCGGAACACCGAGGTTGCGTTCGGTGACGCGTTCGGTCAGCGGCAGGGTGCCGATCGACGAGCGCGAGACGAACCCGAGTTGAGTTGCGGGCCAGACACCGGAGAAGAAGCTTCGAACCGAGAGACCGTGTGCGGCAATCAGGATGGGGTAGACCACGAAGAAGACAATGGCCAGACCGATGTAGATGGCGGCGGTGAAGACGCCCAGCGAGCCGATTGCATCCCAGCCGTAGGTGGCGACAGCGTTGGCGATCAGCGCAGCGGTGCCGATCGGGGCGAGTCGGATGATCCACCACAGGACCTTCTGAACGATCGCGAGAAGCGATGCGTTGAACTCGAGGAACGGAGCAGCCTTGGGACCGATCTTGAGTGCAGCAATGCCGATTGCGCCGGCGATGACGAGCAGTTGCAGGACGTTGAAGCTCAGCGATGTAGTCGCCACGCCTTCGGCGACGGAAGTCTTTGCACCCAACCCCAGGAAGTTGTTCGGAACCAGTCCGGTGATGAACGCCCACCACGAGCCGGAACTCTTGGGTTCCTTCGCGGCTTCGGCGGCGACGTCGGTCCGTGAACCGGGATCGGTGATCAGGCCGACGATGATGCCGATGATCACAGCGATGAAAGCGGTGATCGCGAACCAGAGCAAGGTCTGCACAGCCAGACGAGCGGCGTTGGCGACCTGGCGCAGATTGGCGATGGAGCTGACAATGGCGGTGAACACCAGCGGGATCACCGCAACGGTGAGCAGCTTGACGTAACTCGAACCGATGGTCTGCACGGTGCCGACCAACCAGTTGACATTGCCGTCGGCCGCATCAGGCATTGCCCGGGCGACGAGACCGATGATGACACCGAGTACGAGACCGGCGACGATCTGCGGTCCGAATGCCGTCGCCCAGGACGGAAAACGGGACGTGGACTTTTCCGGCACGCCGGTGGAGGTGGAGCTGGGCATGACTATGCCTTTCGAAAATCAAGGGAGCGAAACGCAGCGCGGCACCAGAGGCCGGGCAGATTCGAAGAAATGTTTCCTGGTACGCGTCAGGTCAGAGCGAGCGCGTACACATTGCGCTCGCCTGCAGGCGAAGGTCGACGTAACGCCGACTGGTCAGGAACAACACTGTCCACACACTACTCGCAGCTTCAACTACTCGATCCCGAGGGTCGCCGCGGGAGTTCGCTTCGTGTTCGTCGGGTGTGCCCCGATCAGTCACTGTTGGTCGGTTGACTAGTCTCGACGATCAGTAGGTGCCGCACCGGCGCCTACGCGTCGGCAAGCGGAAGCGAGAGACCGATGAGCGTTCGGAATGCCGAGTACCCGCGTCCGAAGCATTTCCTGGTGCACCTCAGTGACACGCATCTGGTGGCTCAGGGGGAGTTGTACGACGCCGTGGATGCGTCGACGAGATTGCGGGAAGTGCTCAGCGGGATCGTGGCCTCGGGCGCACGCCCGGATGCACTGATATTCACCGGCGACCTGACCGACCAGGGACACCCCGACGCATACGCGGAATTGAAAGCCATCGTGGAACCCGTGGCGGCCGAGATCGATGCGCAGGTCGTCTGGGCGATGGGCAACCACGACGACCGCCCTACGTTCAGATCTCTGCTGTTGGGCGAGGACGCCACCGATGATCCCGTCGACAACGTCTACGACCTTGACGGACTGCGGGTGATCACCCTGGATTCGTCGGTTCCCGGTCACCACTACGGTGAGATCTCGGATCGTCAATTGGATTGGCTACGAGCAGAATTGGCGGTGCCGGCGCCCGACGGAACAATTCTGGCGCTGCATCATCCGCCGGTTCCGTGCATTCAGGATCTCGCGGTTCTGGTGGAGTTGCGCGATCAGTCCCGGTTGGCGGACGTCTTGCGTGGCAGCGACGTCCGAGCGATTCTTGCTGGGCATCTGCACTATTCGACGACGGCGACGTTCGCCGGCATTCCGGTTTCCGTGGCGTCGTCGACGTGTTACACCCAGGACTTGAACGTGGAAGTCGGTGGTCAGCGTGGTCGTGACGGTGCTCAGGGGTGCAATCTGGTGCACGTGTACGACGAGACAATTGTTCATTCGGTCGTTCCACTCGGTGCGCACGTGACGGTCGGTGAGCCCGTCGATGCGGCCGAGGGTGCCCGGAGACTCAGTGCTGCCGGCATTCGAATCCTCGAGAGCGAAAAGGCGGCACGCTCGATCATCTGAGGTGGCAGGCGGTTTCCGGCACCCACGCGCAGTTCCGGGTGATTGCCGGGCGGTCGCGTACTCACTACCGTCGAGGTAGGTGCAGAGCTCCAGCAACAAGGACCGGCTAGCTGGACGGCAACCCTTCATGCCGATGGGGTGCCCCGGAATCACACCTGGCGATACGCGCGGTGCGTGTCGCAAGCGGCAGTCGCCACGAGAACCGTCAGTCGGGTGCTGACGGTTTCTGCGGTCGGCACTGTGCGCTCCCGAGTAGTTCTCGAACAGGAGTATGCGCCGATGACCTCGACCCCTTCTTCTCATCTTGCTCCGCTGCATCTCGCCGTAGCGCTGGACGGTGCCGGTTGGCACCCAGCGGCCTGGCGAGAGCCGCACTCGCGCCCGAGTGAGCTGTTCAGCGCGTCGTACTGGACTGACGTGGTGTCGACCGCCGAGCGTGGTCTGCTCGATTTCGTCACCATCGAGGACAGTCTCTCGGTGCCGGCCAACCCACTCGAGCCTGTCGACGACGCGGTTGACCGGGTGCGCGCTCGGCTCGACGCACATCTCGTGGCCGCCCGACTGGCACCGATCACGAGCAACATCGGCTTGATCCCGACCATCACCACCATTCACACCGAACCGTTCCACGTGTCTAAAGCCGTTGCCACGCTGGACTACACCTCGCGCGGTCGCGCCGGATGGCAGGTGAAGGTGTCGGCGTCGGAATCCGAGGCAGCACAGTTCGGGCGTCGCGACATCCCAGCGCTCACCGATGCCGACCGTCAGTTGATCGTTTCAGGCGTCCTCCCGGACTTCGTGCGCGCGCTGTTCGACGAAGCTGCGGAGGCAGCCGACGTCGTCCGGAGACTCTGGGACAGTTGGGAGGACGACGCCGAGATCCGTGATGTGGAGCAGCGCCGATTCATCGACCGGGACAAGCTGCACTACATCGACTTCGAGGGAAAGTACCTCTCGGTCCGTGGACCGTCGGTGACTCCGCGCCCGCCGCAGGGGCATCCCGTCGTCACCGCATTGGCTCATCAGCGGGTCGCGTACGAGCTGGCGGCGCGGACGGCCGATCTGGTGTTCGTGACGCCGTTCGACGACGAGCAGGTCACGGCAATCCTGGGTGAAGTGCGAGCAGCCGAAGAACACGTGCAGCGCACCGGCGAACCGCTTCGGGTCTTCACCGACATCGTCGTCTTCTTCGATACGCCGGAAGAAACCGGAAAGGAACGGCTCGCTCGCCTCGACGCGCAGGCCGGCGCCGAATACCGTTCGGACGCACTGACCTTCACCGGCTCTGCTGCGGAGTTGGCGGATCTTGTTCTCCGGTGGCAGCAGTTGGGAATCGACGGCTTCCGTTTGCGGCCGGGCGTTGTCGTGGACGACGTCGACGCCATCGCAGGTGAGCTGGTGCCTGAATTGCAGCGACGCAACGTATTCCGCACCGAATATCCGCAGGCGAATCTTCGCGGACTCCTTGGTCTACCCATCGACGTTCCCAACCGCTACGCCGCCGGTACTCCGGCCGCCTGACAGACGAGGAATAGATTCTCATGAGTTCTCAGAAGCGTAAGCAGGTCATCCTGGGTGCCTACCTCGGCGGCGTCAACCATCACACTGCGTGGTGGGATCCGCAGGCGGGCAGCCAGATAGAGTTCGATTCTTTCGAGCACACCGCTCGAACCGCCGAGCGTGGGAAGTTCGACTTCTTCTTCCTCGCCGAAGGCCTCGCCCTTCGTGAGCGTGCGGGACAGATTTTCGACCAAGACATCATCGGTAGGCCGGACACCTTCACGGTCCTTGCATCGTTGGCGGCGGTAACCGAACACCTCGGATTGGCCGGCACTATCAATGCCACGTTCAACGAGCCGTACGAACTGGCCCGCCAATTCGCGACGCTCGATCAGTTGTCCGGAGGGCGTGCCGCCTGGAACGTCGTCACCTCGTTCGACGCATTCACCGGCCAGAACTTTCGCCGCGGTGGATACCTCGACCGCGCGCAACGATACGAGCGTGCGGAGGAGACCGTAGCGCTGGTGCGTGAACTGTGGGATTCGTGGCGAAGCGACGACATCGTGGCCGACAAGGCATCAGGGCGCTTTCTCGCGCGACCGGATGCCGGTGAATTCGTCTTTCATGGATCGCATTTCGACGTGAACGGCCGATTCACAGTGCCGCGTAGCCCGCAAGGGCGCCCGGTTATTCTGCAGGCCGGGGTGTCGCCGCAGGGGCGCGATTTTGCTGCCGGCAATGCCGACGCGATCTTCTCACCGTACGGTCAGTTGCCCGAGGCGGCCGATTTCTATCGCGATATCAAAGCACGTGCCGTTGCGGCCGGACGTGACCCGGGCGACATCAAGATCCTGCCGTCGGCGAGTTTTGTTCTCGGCACCTCGGAGGCAGATGCGATCGAGAAGTACCGAGAGATTCGCGACCAGCAGGTCACCGGCCAGACCGCTTTGGTTCTGCTCGAACAGATCTGGAATCTCGATCTGTCGAAGTACGACCCCGAAGGACCACTACCCGATATCGCTCCGGATCCCGAGGCTCCGCCGATCATCCAGGGCCGCGCCTTCATTCACCAAGATCGTTTCGCGACCGTCGCAAAACTGCGCGCGGTCGCCGAGAGCAAGAAGTTGAATCTGCGCGAAGTGGTGATCGATCAGTTCGAGCGTGGACCGATCGTGGGTACACCGCAGCAGGTTGCCGAGAAAATAGATTCGTTTGTCAGCAACGACGGTTCGGACGGATTCATCCTCGGGTCGCACCTCGTGCCGACCGGCCTCGACGAGTTCGTCGACGACGTGGTGCCGCTGTTGCAGGATCGAGGTGTCCTCCGCAGTGACTACGAAGGAACGACGTTGCGTGACAATCTCGGACTGCCCATTCCGGTGCAACGGGAGCATGTGACAGCACGCTGATCGACCGAAGTAGCAAGGGCCCAGCCGAAATCGGCTGGGCCCTCGTTTCGTCTAGGCTTCCCAGGGCGCCGGGATGGGGTAGTAGCTCTCCAGGAACTCCGTGATCTTGCGTGTGCGAAGTTCCAGATCGATCTCCGGAGCGCTGCCGTCGTTGAGGCAGAAGAAGTCCATGGAGCGCTTGGCGAGCAGTGAGTCCATGTCGCGCAAACCGGCCTTGACCGTCGTATCGACGTATTTGACGGCTGCGGACTTCTGCACCACCGACCGTCCACTCATGAGCGTGTAGTAGTGGTACAGCGAATTGGTCACCGAGATATTGGAACTCGCGCGAAAGGTGCTTGCTGCAGTGGCCGCGAAGTCTTCGGCGAACTCGCGTTCCATCTCGGCCATCACGCTCTTGCGTAGTGGCGTCGCTGCGTGCTCCAGATGTCTGGTGGTCATCAGACCGAAGCGGTCCTGCAGCAGACGGCGGTTGACGCGGGCCGCATTCTCGAACCCGCTGCGGTCGTTGTCGTTGTGTCCCAATCCGATTCTGGTGTCGGCCTCGATGAACATGCTGATCCCACCGGGGGAGAAGAACATGTCAGGGCCGACGGGGCGACCGAAGAACATGTCGTCATTGGAGTAGAGGAAATGCTCTGCCAGACCCGGAATATGGTGCAGCTGGCACTCGACAGCTTGAGAATTGTGGGTGGGCAACACACTTGGATCGGCGAAGAACTTTTCGCTGGGCATGAACGTGACTCGCGGATCGTCGGCAAGCCAGTCCGGACGATCGGAATCGGTTGCGACGAAGATCCGCCGGATCCACGGCGCGTACATGTGGATAGATCTAAGTGCGTATTTGAGCTCGTCGATCTGACGGAAGCGCGCTTCTGATTCGTCGCCCTCGCCGACGATGTAGTTCTGCATGCGCTTGGCGCGCTGAGCCTGAAACTCTTTGGAAGAACCGTCGACCCAGGAAAAGACAAGATCGATATCGAAGCTGATATCGGAGGCATGATCGGCGAACATGTTCTCGATGGTCGGCCAGATCCGGCCGAATCGCTCGACGGTTCCTCGGACAGCTTCTTCGGGGAGGACGGTTCGTCGTGTCAGTGAGTTCTCGACGGGTAGGACGATTTCTTCGTCGGAAATCGACCACAATTCGATCTGAACGCCGATGTTCGCGCCGTAGTTCATACCGCTTGCGACGTGAACCCTCGGACGGAACAAGCGGAAGATCCGTGACTTGTTGGTTTTCGACAGGGCACCGTCCGCGACAAGGAGCGCTGGACTCTTCTTCGCGTCGACGGTTTTGGAATAGAAGGGTGCGTTGGCGCATCCCTCGACAAGTGCCTGCCGCAGGTTTTTGCGCTCGGTCCAGCTCACCGCGATCACGGGGCGCTCGTCGTTTCCGCGGACGAGTAGATACTCGATTCCTGCGGCGTCGAGGATGTCGCGGATGAAGAGGAGATCTTCGACCATCGCTTCGAGCGGCGTGGTGGTCGTGATCGCGAGGGCAAAACGATTCTTGAATCGGACGGTCTCGGGTAGCTCGCCCATCCGTGCGCGTGACGCGGCCGACGCCGGCTCCACAGGATTGGGGCTGTCCTGCTCCGGGGGTACGAAGTAGATGTCGTGCGGAGCGGGAGATTCTGTAATGGGATGCCTTCCGATTCTGATCCAGCTGTGTATCTGTCGCCCCCGACGCTGCGAGAGCGTGGTGGCGACGAGCTCAGTCTATGCCGTCGGCGCCGAAAGTCGGACATGAGTGACGGGGATGGGTAGCGCGGGGCGAGTCGGGTACCCCGAGGACCGAAGCGAGAGTGAAGGAGGAGAACCGATGCGTGTGAAAGCGATGGTCGGAACAGGCGCGGTGGCGGTTGCGCTGGCCGCCGGCCCAGTTGCGACAGCGTCTGCGGAGCGAACCGAGGCAGCGGGGTCGGAGGGTTCACCAGAGATGCTGACCTGCGAGGTGGTCTTCGATGCACTCGAAGACATGAGCCCGGAATGGACGGAAGAGGGGATCGATCAGGTCGAAGACTGGTGTGAGGCGATCACCGGCGAAGAAGACTGACCGTCAGCCGCGCGAGATCACTCGTCGCGACAGTCGCCACCGCCCGTCTTCGAGTTCGAACTCGTCCGCGTAGCTCCCGACGCCGCTGAGTTCGGGCGACGTGGCTGTGTCGACGTAGAACGTCCACACCGCATCCGCGCGGGCTGTCGTTTCCGAGGTCACGTCCACGGCGATCGCCGTGGTGACGTGGCGTGTGAATGTGCCCGGGCCTTGTATGCCGGCGGCTCGACGCTCGACTACTCCAGCAGCAATTTCTTCGCGGCCACGTCGTACCTGTGCGGGGATACCGCGATCGGGGTTGGCCGGCATGTTCCATTCGGCCTCGAGGGTGAACTGCTCCACGTAATCCTCGACCGAGCCGGTATCGGCAAGATGCGCGATGCGAGCGAGCGTTGAACGAATCTGTTCGGCAGGGCCCTCGGGTTGCATGCTGTCCTCCGTAGACGTGGGTGCGGCAGATCGCACGCTACAGCTCATGACGACAACGACGACGGCCTCGTCCCAGTGAGCGGCAGTATTCTCCGGCGAGGGAGCGGTGAACTTTGAGATCACCTCGAGTTCAACCGTATTCGGGCGCGCAGCGTAAATGATTGAGTGTTCACAGTAGGCAGCGCCATGACGACTGCCGCGCCCGTAGGCTTGACCGACTCACAGGAGATCGCCATGTCCGTCACCGAACTCGAACGTGTCACCCAGACCCCGGAGCAGATCTACGCTGCCGGCGGAATCACCGTCCACAAAGTAGGCGAGCTGATCGGCGCCCGCATCGACGGCGTCCATCTCTCCGGCGACTTGTCCGAAGAGACCGCTTACGCGATCAACTATGCGCTGGCAGCGCACAAGGTTGTGTTCTTCCGTGGGCAGCAGCATCTCGACGACACGTCGCAGTACGAATTCGCCGGAACCCTCGGCACCCAGACCACCCCGCATCCGACGGTGAAGTCCAGGGGCGACAAGCTGTTGGTGCTCGACCGTGCCGCCAACAGTTGGCACACGGACGTGACGTTCGTCGACCGCATCCCGAAAGCCTCGATTCTGCGAGCGACGACCATTCCCGAGTACGGCGGAGCGACCACGTGGGCGTCGACCACCGCCGCGTACGACCAACTGCCGTCTTCACTCAAGGTCTTGGTCGAGAATTTGCGGGCCGTTCACACCAATGCCTACGACTATGCCGAGGTTGTCGATCAGGCGAACCCGGTAGACGCGCAGCGCCAGGCCTACTACGCCGAATTCACCCGTGAGATCTACGAGACCGAACATCCGGTGGTGCGTATCCATCCGGCGACGGGGGAGAAGACCCTCCTGCTCGGTCACTTCTTCAAGGAGTTCGTCGGGCTCAAGCCGTCGGAGTCGGTAGCTCTTTACCAGATCCTGCAGGCACGAATCATCAAGTTGGAAAACACTGTTCGATGGAACTGGTCGGCCGGCGACCTGGCGATCTGGGACAACCAGGCGACTCAGCATTACGGTATCGCCGACTACGGGACTCAGGCGCGCAGTGTGCACCGAGTGACATTGGCCGGCGACGTCCCCGTCGACGTCCACGGCGAGCAGAGTCGAATCCTCCAGGGTGACGCCGCGGAGTATTCGATCATCGCGGACATCGATCGGCTTCCCGGCTTCGCCGCGAACTGATCAGTCGTGCTGCGGGTGATCCGGCGGGAACATCTGTCCCCATGAGTGACTGCACGCTCGGCACGTCCATTCCGGGGTGTCCGGTCCCACGACGCAGCCAGTTACGGCGAGCCACGGTAGGTGATCGAACGGATGGACCGGCATCCCCGGTGCACACTGAGCGGTTCTGTGTGCACCGCAGAGTGGGCACGACGGATTCTTCGCCAGCATGTAGTCGATGAAGTTGGTGTGCCCAGACGTGGCCATCCTTCCGGTGCACTTGCGGCACAGGACGGCTGGGTAGTCGTCACCAGGTTCAGCCTGCCTGAAGATCCGTGATGCGGAATGAAAGTGAAGGCGATCGCTGCTGTTGAACTTTCGCAACGGCATCGGTGAGCTGCAACCTGTGCAGTTGCCCCGCTCGCTCATCAACGTTCGGGCGTGGGCAGCTGTGGACGTCGGATCCAGCGTGTCGATGTCGCCGAAGTAGTGCGCATAGTGTGACTGGCCGGCCGTGAGAATCCGGTCGGCCAGTGCGTCGTCGACCGGCCCAGGATCCGTGGGAAACGTGATGGACCATCGTTGTTCGAGTTCTGGAACGGTGGGCAAACCGTGGAGTTCGTACGGGCGTTCATCGACTTCCATCGGCGACGTGCCGTCGAAGGGCGCAGCCACGGTCTCGATGCAGAGCAGCGTGCGAGGAGTGGTGTCGAGAACCGTGACCAGCAGGTCACCGATGGCCATCTTTCCGTGCATGATCCAGGGATCGACACGGGCTCGGGGTTCGAGAAACGCGACCACGGCATCGATCCATGGCGTGCCGAGTGCGATGAATACGTGCTGACCGGAGCTCCGCGTGATCATCGGACGATTCTCGCAAGGGCTGCCGACAGCGTCAGGCTTTGACCACCTTGCGCCCGAGCAGCGATGCAACCAGTCCGTCGACGAAGGTCGCTTGCCGTCCGAGGGGATCGGAATCCGCTGCCGCGACGCTGCCGATCGAAATCGATCTCGTCAGGCCGGTCTCGCTGATGAATTCGGCGGCGAGGTGCGCTTCTCGGAATGTGAGGCCGCCCAGATGTGTCGTGTCGTCGACTCCGAGAACACGTCCGTCGATGATGTCCATGTCGAAATGGACGTGGACGCCGTTCACACCCTGGCCCGCCGCGGCGAGGACGCGAGGCATCAAGGCCGCCATGCCATGGCGATCGATCTCGTCGATCGTCACCAGCAATACCCCGTACTCGTCGAGTGCGCGCTTGTGATCGACCGTGGCGTTCTTGACGCCCACCAAGACGGTGTTCTCCAAACTGGGGCCGTGCAGATCCGCCGCCGACGACAGCAATTGTTCGATGTCACCGTGTGAAGCGAAAATGATTGCACCCAAATCGGTTCCAGGTTCGGTGGCGATCGGAATTCTGGTGTTCTGCCAGGCTTCGGCAGTGAGCCACAGCGGCAGCGTTGTGAGATCCGCAGCGGCATTCTCTGCTTGAATGCAGTCGAAACCGATTCCGGACATGTCCTCACGTAGACCGTGATCGAGGAGATGGCTTGCCAGGCCGGTAGTTTCGAGGTCGATCAATTCGACGGTCGCATTGGCATCGATCGGTTCGGTGCCCAGAACGTAGCGCTTTTCGACGTAGGGCGATGTCATCGCCATCAAGAGCGCGCCGTAATCGATCGTGAAGTCGACGGTGCCACCCAGTCGGTATTCGTCACCTGTTTCTCCGGCGTCGACGAGAAGGTGATCGCTACTGGCGCTGATCACCTTCAGGCGCGGATCGATCGGGGTCAAGCCTTCCGGCGAGATGTCCTCGCGGCCGATGGACAAGATCAGGCGTCGGCTCGGCTTGTCCTCATTGTCGAAGACGGGGCGTCGGCCGAATGCGTCTTCGCCTGAGACTCCATACGGCCGCGACGGCTTGACCTTGGCCTCGATGATGTCCGCGGTGAGAGTGAAGGCATCGTTGTTCAGCAGTTCGTACAGTCCTGGGGGAGTAGGTGATTCGGCCAGTACGATGCTGGCGCCCAAACGCAGATGGTTGATCCCCTCGGGCATCGTGCCCGTCTCGAGTAGTGGCAGCGAGAACGTATTGCCGCCGGAAACGATCGGCAGTTCGATCGAGAACCGCTTCGTGATTTCGTCGGCTAGGTAGACCAGATTCGACAGGTTGTCGACGGTCGGTTGGATGCCGCCGACGCAGGCGAGGTTCGCGCCGATTCCGATCAGTCTGATGCCCTCGATGGGAAGGATTTCAGCGACTACGTCCAACGCCTCCGCCGGCAGGATCCCTTCGCGGAGATCTCCGAGGTCGATCATCAGCACGATGTCGTGGAAGACTCCTCGCGTTTGTGCTGCTCTGCCCAGAGCAGCAATCGTCGTCAACTCGGAGTTGAGGCTGATGTCCGCGTAGCGGATCGTGTCGTCGATCTCGTTCAGCGACGGCGCGCGGATCAGCATCAGGGGAACGGTGATGCCGTCGCGGCGAATGCGGGCCAGGTTGTCCAGGCGGGAGTCGGCGATCTGTGCGACGCCGCCGCGGACCATTGCTCGCGCCACCTTGGGGGAGCCACATGTAGATTTGCTGACGCCCGCCACCTCAATACCCTTGGCATTGGACGCTTC
Organism: Rhodococcus sp. MEB032; assembly: GCF_030208925.1. Lineage (NCBI taxonomy): Bacteria > Bacillati > Actinomycetota > Actinomycetes > Mycobacteriales > Nocardiaceae > Rhodococcus > Rhodococcus sp. MEB032. Next base: position 145,806 of record NZ_JARVSY010000055.1, on the reverse strand, counting down.
GACGAGGACGCGCGCATTCTGTTCGATACGACGCAGGTCGACGGTGATGGTCGGTCCGGTCATGATCTCCCTGTTTTCTCCGAAGGCGGTTCACGATCCGGGCATTCCAGACCGGACGGTTGGCGTGAGCTGGGCAACTTTGCTCCAACTGTTGTGTCGCAGGACACTTACGTGCAGTATGAGGATACAACAGTTTCCTACCAGGCACTCTAGAGGAGCGTCGATGGCTACTCTCGTCAAACACGTACTTCGGCGCAAGCCGGCTTTGCAGATAGACCAGGAGACCGGCGCAGATACCAACGGCGGCGAGCTGACCCGCAGTATCGGTTTGGCGCAGTTGTCCATGTTCGGCATCGGCGCCACGATCGGCACCGGCATCTTCTTCGTCCTCTCGCAGGCAGTCCCGGTTGCGGGTCCGGCAGTGATCATCTCCTTCGTTGTTGCCGGTGTCGTCGCGGGACTCACGGCGATTTGTTACGCGGAGTTGGCCGGAGCTGTCCCGGCGTCGGGCTCGTCGTATTCCTACGCTTACGCGACGCTCGGAGAGCTTCCGGCCATGGCCGTCGGCGCGTGTCTGCTTCTCGAGTACGGAGTCTCGGCCGCGGCGGTGTCCGTCGGATGGTCGCAGTACTTGAACCAGCTACTTGGCAACCTCTTCGGGTTCCAGATCCCCGACGCGCTGTCACAAGCGCCGGAGCAGGGCGGCATCATCAATCTGCCCGCAGTGATCCTGGTGTGCCTGTGCGGTGTTCTGCTCATTCGCGGCGCCAGTGAATCGGCCAAGGCCAACGCCATCATGGTCTCGATCAAACTCGCAATTCTGCTGCTCTTCATCGTGGTCGGCATCGCCGGATGGAACAGCAATCACTTCGCCGACTTCGCACCGTTCGGATTCAGTGGCGTCATGTCCGCCGCCGGAATCATCTTCTTCTCGTACATCGGCCTCGACGCTGTGTCCACCGCCGGCGAAGAAGTGAAGAACCCTCGTCGCAATCTCCCTCTCGCGATCCTCATTGCGCTCGTGTCCGTCACCGCGATCTACATCGCTGTTGTCGCCGTCGCGATCGGTGCACAGGATTCCGCATCGTTCGAAGGTCAGGAAGCCGGACTGTCCGCCATTCTCGAACAGGTGACCGGATCTACCTGGCCGGGAACACTTCTGGCCGCCGGTGCGGTGATCTCGATCTGCAGCGTCACGCTCGTGGTCATCTACGGTCAGACCCGCATCCTGTTCGCGATGTCACGCGACGGCATGATTCCGTCGATCTTCCACAAGGTGAACCCGCGGACTCTGACGCCGGTGCCCAACACCATTATCGTCTGCGTCGTCATCAGCATTCTGGCCGGTTTCATTCCCATCAACTTCCTCGCCGAAATGACCAGTATCGGAACCCTGGTGGCCTTCCTTGTGGTCTCGATCGGGGTCATCATCCTGCGGCGCAGTGACCCGGACCTGCCGCGCAGCTTCAAAGTTCCCGGCTATCCGGTCACACCGATCCTCTCGATCCTGGGCTGCCTGTGGATCATCAAGGACCTCCGAACCGTCACGATCTACGTGTTCCTCATCTGGGTGACCGTCGCGATCATCTGGTACTTCGCCTACGGAATGAAGCACTCGCGCCTCGGGGCGAAGAACCGCGCCGAACTGGGATCGGAGTCCGAGTCATGACGTTGCTCGCGGGATACGCACCCGACGGTGACAGCTCCGGAACCGTCCATCTGGCAACGCTGTTGGCGCGTTCGTCCGGTGAACCGCTGGTGATCTGCGCGGTGATTCCCTCGCCGCCACCGCCCGGGATGGCGCGTGTCGACGCCGAATACCACCAGCAGTTGCGAGCCGAAGCCGAAGCGGCACTGGCGAAAGCGCGGGCAGACATGCCCTCCGACGTCGACGTAACCTATGTCGTGCATGAGGCTCAGTCGACGTCGAGTGGCCTGCTCGATCTCGTTCACGAGCACGAAGCCAAGATGATCGTCCTGGATTCGTCTACGGCCGGGGTGTTCGGTCACGTGGCTCTTGGCAGTGTCACCTCACGCTTGCTGCACAGCTCCGACGTTCCGGTCGCCCTGGCGCCGAGGGGATTTCGAACCAAGCCCGGTGAGGTGGTTCGCCGCGTCACCGCCGCATACTCGGGCACACCAGATCAGGACGATCTGGTGCTCGCCGCCGCGACTGTGGCTGCGCGTGTCGATGCCGGACTCAGATTGGCGGCGTTTGCAGTTCGTGCGAACGCGCAGTACACGACCACGCTCGGGACCGAGGGGGATTCACCGATCATCTCTGAGTGGGCCGAGGTGGTCGAGCGTGAGACCAACGCTGCCTTCGAGCGCGTGCGTGCACTGCCCGAAACACCCGACGTCATGGAATCGGTTATCAGCCATGGTCGTAACTGGGCCGAGGCGCTCGAGGGCGTCGAGTGGGACCGAGGTGACGTTCTGACTGTCGGCTCGAGCAAGGCAGGTCCACTGGCGCGGGTGTTCCTCGGCAGTCGGGCGGCGAAGATCGTGCGGTACTCACCGGTTCCGGTGGTAGTGGTGCCGCGATCGGCGTCGACCCGAATAGTCGATCAGGCCGAAGCGGAATAGAGATCAGGGCCGACGAGCGGAGTGCTTGTCGGCCCTGATCTTTCAGACGGAGCGAGCGAAGAGCGCGGGCTCGGAGCCGGGAACCTGAGAGACCTGCTCTCGGGCAACCAGATGGCGAAGGTGAGCTGCACCTTCGGACAACGCCATCGTCTTTCCCATCGGGGAGATCTCGGCCCACGGCTTGTACCACTTCATCTTTGCCGCGACGTCCCACACGGTGAGCTTGTCGTCGGCGAACTCTTGCAGCAGGTGATCGAGTCGCTCCTGGTGATGCTCGATCAGCTCGCCGGCGCGGCCACCGACGTCGTCGATCGGAATGCCGTGAGCGCCGAGACCGCGGGTGATGTTCATGTTCTGCACGCGTGCGAGCGAGTGGAGGAAGTCGGCGAGGGCGTCTCGCTCGTCGAGTGGGTACACGAAATTGCCGACGTGTGGTGTGGTCTTCTGCAGGACGTGGTCGCCGGTGAACATGACGTCGGCGTCGTCGAGGTAGAAGCAGACGTGACCAGGCGTGTGGCCGGGGGTGTAGACAACGCGGAGGCCTCGGCCGGTGAGTGCGATGATCTCGTCGTCCGCGAGAAGGCGGTCGGGAGCCGACTCGGGGCCCACCGGAGACTCACCCGCGGCAGCCAGTCGGAAGGCATCACGGTCAGCTGCGGGCGCTCCGGCACGTTCCATGTTGTCGAGCTGGTACGCCATCCACTCCTCGTTACGCGCAGTGGCCATCTGATCGAACAGGTAGTGGTCGTCCTCGTGCATGGCGATCCAGGCGCCGGATGCCTCGCGGACCCGTCCGCACAGTCCGGTGTGGTCCGGATGGAAGTGCGTGACCACAACGCCCTCGATGTCGGTCACCGAATGCCCGATCTCGGCGAGCCCGGCGTTGAGGCCCTGCCAGCCGTTGTCGTCGCCCCAACCAGCGTCGACCAAGATCAGTCCGCCGGGGGATTCCATGGCGTAGACGAGCGTGTGCCCGAGCGGGTTGTCCGTGATCGGGACAGGAATCTGAAATATGCCATCACCGATGGCTGCCGCACCGTTCATATCAAGTACCTCTTAACGATAAGGGAACGCACTCTTAGTACTTCATGTTTACCGTGCGCTCGTTTGGTTGGTGACACAGGTCCTGCCTGGCGGGAGTGCGGCATGTTTTCGGTCGACTTCGGATCGGGGAGAGTTTTATCGACCGAATGATGCCATTGAGTCGAAAGTAGTTGTTGAATAGGGTTTTTCGTGATTTCGCCGTGTCAGGGGCGTCCTCGGATGGCGGATCCGTCGACGAGTCGCGCACTAGCCTCCGAGGGACAGGCGCGCTGTGCGGTTATCGAGAAAGACGGGTCATGCGTTTTCAGGTTCTGGACATCATTTTCAACCCACCCCATCCAGTGACCGGCGAGGAAGTTGCCCCGTCCGATCGGCTCAACCGCGTCGTCGAACTGGCGGTTCTCGCCGAAGAACTGGGTATCGATTCGTTCTCGGTGGGTGAGCGCCATGCCGGGCCGGTTCTTTCGTCGGCGCCAACCGTCGTTTTGGGGGCGATTGCGCAGGCCACGGACAGAATCCTGCTCTCGACGGGTGTCACGGTCCTTTCGCTACTCGACCCGATCCGAGTCGCCGAAGATTTCGGAACCATCGATCAACTCAGCCGGGGACGCCTCGAGATCGTGATCGGCAAGGGCAACGAGGTTCTTCAATACCCGCTCCTCGGTCTGGACATCGCCAAGCAGTACGAATACCTCACCGAGAACTACGAACTCCTCAAACTGCTGATCAGCGAGGAAAACGTCAAGTGGGTGGGGACTCACAGACCATCGCTCGAGGACGCGACGACGCTACCGCGTCCGTATGACGGCCCGTTCCGTATCTGGCATGGATCGGCTACCTCGTTCGAGGCCGTCGAACTCGCGGCGAAGTGGGGCGACCCCATCGTCACCGCCAACGCCTTCCAGCCTCGTGAGAACTACAAAGTGCTGATCGACCACTACCGCGAGCAGTACCTGGCGTACGGGCACGACCCGTCCAAGGCGTACGTCGGCTCGGGTTCGGGTGGATTGTTCCTCGCCGATACCACCGAGCAGGCCATCGAAGAGTTCCGTCCGATCTACGAGGGCGCCGTTGCGCAAGCTGACAAACGCAAGCACGACCCCAAAGCGGTCGGAAAGTCGACGAGCTTCCGGACGATCGAGGAAGCCGTCGACCGCGGGCCGGCGTTGGTCGGGTCTTCGGAGCGGGTCGCCGAGAAGATCATCGATTACCACCAGAGCTACGGCCACGATTTCCAATCGGTGTCGGTCAATCACGTGCTCGACTTCGAGCAGCAGAAGGACACGCTGCGCCGATTTGCGGAGGAGGTTATCCCGCTGGTGAAGGCCGAACTGTCGACGACGCTGTGGACCTCGGCCGACAAAGATCGGGCGAAGGGTTTTACCGCCGTCGCCTGAGCCGTCAGATTTCGGTTGTGCCATTTGTGCTTCAGTTTGCGCGGCATATGGTCGTCTTCCTCCCGGGCGGAGGCAGTAAAGCCGCTTCGGATCAGGATTCTGTCTTCTACAGCAACACCGTGGATGAGGACGGCGCAGTCAAGCTCTCCGTCGGCAGTGCGAGTGATAGTGGGCCGAGTGTCCGCGTAGATTTCGATGCTCTACCTGCGGGTCGCCAACTTGCTGTCCCCGCAGCAGCAGTCGACGGCGACAATTCTTTCGGCGACTTAGGAGCAGTCTCAGTCGGTTTAGGGTCCCGACGGAAAACTTGCCATTTCTGTACTCGGCCTTGGACTGTCGAACGAACGATGGTTCTTGCCGATCTATCCGCCGCGCAGATGTTTGGCGCCGTCGGGCGGCAGGTCAGGGGCATAACCACGGACTTGGCGCTATTGCTGTCCCGGTTACGGTGTCGAGGTGGGCGACTGACCTCGATTTCGTTCTCTGAAAAGTGAAGTGAGATCCAGCCGCATTGCGGCGAGTGCGGGCCAGCCGAAACGACTCGGAGCTCGCCGATATACCGCCATGCGAAAATAGCCGGCTGCGACGCTCAGCGTCGAGGCCCTGGCGTTGACAGCGTGGCTCATACACTGACAACGCGTCGACTGAAGTTACGACAACGATGACAACTGCGGAGCCTTCAAGTACACCGAAACCTCGGCTCTCAAAGCGACAACCAGGCAGGTGCCGGTGGGTCTTGGTGAGCAAGCTGAGAGCAGTTCCGGAGCGGTCACGTTGCATCGAGTTGATTACCCGGTTACTTCCAGTGGCAGCGCGAGCCGGATATAACCAGCCGGTATGGAATTCGCCGTCGCAGATCTCAAGGGGTGCCCGAGATTCAGTACGGATTTTCTGCATCGGCCTTCAGATCCGCCGCATCGGGCGCTGTCACATATACGTTCGGGAATGTTCAGGTTCGGATCGCACGATCCGACCCATTGTCACAGTTTATGCTTGTGGATGGTTTGCGATCCCCGATTACTTGATCGTTGACGTAGCCGCATGACGAATACCGCGACATACCCGCAAATAATCGCGAGGACCCCATTCGAGCGAAGCCGATCTCGATAATTGGCTGACCTAATGCTGTGGTCGCGAACGAGATTTGGCAAGCTGGTCGCGGAGGTGTCGGTCCTCCTCTGTACGGTATTGCGAAGTTAGCGCAGAGAATCCGTTCGAGATTTTCGGCGGTGCTCATCTTTTTCGAATCTTTGTAGCGAACAACAGTAGTGGTTTAGGTGATACCAGGGTTCGACCTTCGAGAGGGACATGGTTGTGAAGATTGTATTTCTGCACGGAATCGGTGACGGCGATCCGAAATCGAGTTGGCTCGAAGGTCTCGACCGCGGTCTCGAACAGGCCGGTTTCGGCGCGGTCAATCGGGATATGGTCATCGCACCTCACTACAGTTCGTTCCTCACAACAAACGGTATTGGTGCGAAGCTGCCCCCGGTGACGTACAAACCGCGCGACGACTCGGCCAGTCGCCGCGGCTTTGAGCGGCGCCAGGCGAGAGTCCAGCGGATTCTGGGTCTCGAGGGCGGGGTCCGTACCTTCGGTTTCCATCGTGTGCCCGGGCAGGTTCTCGCTCCACTGCAGCAGGCCGCGATCGGATCGCTATCACTCTTGGATCTGCAGCAAGTACGCAAGTACGTTCGGGAGGAACCGGTCCGCGGAGCGATCCTGCGGCACATCCTTGACCATCTGCCCACCTCTGGCGAGATCATTCTGATCGGCCACAGCCTGGGCAGCGTCATCGCGATCGATCTTCTCGACCACCTTCCTGAAAATGTCCATGTCCGCAGGTTCATCACCATCGGTAGCCCGGCGAATGTGCAGGCCGTTCACGACAGCAGCGAGCGATTGCTCAAGAAGTTTCCGTACGGCCGGGTCGATGACTGGTCGAACTTCCTCGATGTCGGCGACGTCGTCACCGGCGGCAGGGGGCTGGCGACCACCTTTCCCGGCGCCCAGGATTTCGTCATCGACAACGGCGCATCCCATGCCTCTGGGGCGTATCTCGGACATCGCGCCCTCGCCATGCTGGTTGCAGATCTTCTGTACCCCTCGAAGGAAATCGCCATCCGCACATCGGATATCGCGGTTCGTCTCAATGACAACGAGGCCTCGGTGTTGTTGATGCTGCACTACGCGCATGCGGTCCACCGCAACCTCAAAGACAAAGCGCTGGCCGAACGCTACCGACATGCACTCGACATCGTCCAGGACAACATCGTCGCTCAAATAGAGCAGGCCGCGTCAGTGAGTGGACAGCCCGTCGCAGTCGAACTACAGCAACTGAGCAATGGTCAATTGCCGATGATTCCGCATCGATGGGAGATCCACGAAGTGGTCGGCGAGTTGGTGGTGCTCGCGCTGACGAACATCATCGATCCGTATGAACTCGAAATTGGCAACGCCCCCCGCGACGCACTCGCCGACATCGCCGTCGAATTGGGGTTCGTGCGTCAGCTCGGAAAGACAGTGAGCACCGCCCTCGAAGACGTCCAGAAATGCTTGGACAGTCGCGGTGGCGTCCCCTGGGGCAGGGTAATTACAGCCGCAGTCGGTCTCGCCTTGGTCGCGGCCGGACCTGTCGGGCTTATGCTCGCAGCGCCGGCTGCCGCGGCAGGTGGCGCCGCTATCGTCGGCGGGCTTGCAGCATTCGGGCCGGGAGGGATGATCGGTGGTCTCGGAATGCTTGGTGGTTTGGCCGGAGCGGGCGCGGCGGTGGCCGCGGGCGCGGCGGTAGGCGGCGGTGCCCCCGATCAGCCGATCACGGATTCGACAACGTTGATCCTGCGGGTATCGACCGAGCATGCACGCAAGATGCTCGGCCTTCCTCATGACGAAGCGCTCTGGTACCAGTTGGCGGATGTGGAGACGAAACTCTCCGCCCGAATCAACCGCCTGACGGCGTTCAGCGATCCGAAGTCGGGGCAGTTGACTCAGCTGCAGGCAGCCAAGTCGACAATCACGAAACTGATGGCATTCATGCTCGATCGAGGATTGGCGCCGCGAGCCATCGAAGCAGCAACTGGAGAGAAGCCCTTAGCTGACATTGAAAAGGAACTCGTCGACTTCACAGCGCTGACGTAACGCGTTTCAGTGGCTGGTGAACGTCATTTAAGTCGCGAAGGTACTTGCCTCACTTACTAGTGATACGGAATTGACCACACTCTTGCTTCGATTACCGGCGGACAGGTTGCGGAGCCAGTGTCGGTCTGCGCAAAGATCAATGAAGCGCACTGGGCCATTGGTCAGTACGGATACGCAGTAACGCGCAACTCGCTTCCTCCTGTCAAGGCTCTCGATCGGTCAATCAGCGTCGGAACTAGTCGATACGCCGACCACTGTCACGAGTGCCGCCAACACAAAGGAGTGCTACCGAAAACTGGTGAACGCCGAATCCGAAGCGGGAAAGCTGGCTGCGCTCAACTTCTCGTTCGGGCGGTCGTTCGGGGGCTCGGTGCTGGCGCGATGTTGTCGATCACAGGCGAGAGAACTCGCAACTCCGTAACGAGTTTTCTCGTCTGCCGATTATCAATGTGAGCCGAATCGCTACCGCGTGAAGGCGGCACGATGCGGAGAATGCTAACGGCGATGATCGCCGGAGTTGCTCGTTCGACACAACAGCGTGCGGGAACGCACAGGAGACTGACATGAAGAGAGCGCTTATCCTCGCTGTTGGCGCATTGCTCTCGTCGTTCAGTCTTTCTGCTTGCGGCGGCCCAGGCACAGACTTGCCGTCGACAACCCCATCAAGCTCATCGTCAACAGCCGTCCCGGCAACTGAGTCCGTAGTACCTCCCCCAAGTAGCACACCCGAGGTCGCGCCGATCACCTTCGTATGCGGCGATCTCTCCCTCTACCAGTCAGGTACCGCGTTGTACTCCGATAACACCACTGGCTACGAGGCATCCTGCGACACCTATGTGCCTCCGGCAACTACACAAGCTTCGGAAAGGGTTCTACGGTACTGCGATTACCCGGGAACTGCGGTGTACACCGATGGCTCGTACTCCACGACCGATCCGGCCTGTGCGGAGATGCGTGCGGAGGCGAACACGAATCCCGGAGGTGGTTACCCATATGACCCTGACGAAGACCGGAACGGTGATGGTGTCGTAAACGGATACGAACGCTGCGGTGTTAAGTGTGGCAAAGAGCCGACCAGCGGTGATATCCAAACGCAGCACGGCTGCGAGCAGGGCTACATCACCGGACCTGCGTGCGAGCCGTACTCAGGCTGATCTTGGGGCGGCCTCGCCCGCAATCCCAGTCGTCTGGTTGGTACTGCGACATCTAGGGGGCGTTGCGTCGTTGAAATTACGCCGACGAAAGTAGCTGTAGGCGAATGTTTTTCGCGATTCAGGCGCGTTCGGCGTCTAAATCGGCGACTGATATGAGCGATCGGCCAAGCCGCACAAAGGAATAGCAGGCCAACCCGTCGTGGTCTGTTGGATGAGTTCGCTGCCAGGCCGAAGGTCATTGCGCTGCACAGTCGCGAAACCGGCAGTGACGATCTTTCCGTCGTCGTTCCTGCCGCGCAGTCGATTTTCATTCGGTCGCTTTCGGTCGTCCCGTGGAGCGACGACAAACGTAAGCGTGCGCGAATCTCTGCAATCGCAGAGATGCACGCACGCAAAACTAGCCGTGAGGTATTGCTTACTTGCTGGGCGTCGAGGTGACCGCCCTGATGCTGAGCTCGCCGTCTGCTTCATCGCCGCACGCACAGTCACAGTCACCGCCGCAACCGCCGGGATTGCAGTCTCCGGCGTAGCTGTCGTCATCGGCGTCGCAGTCGAGGTCTCCGCCGAAGGATTCAGCAAAATCGTCGTCGAGTTCGTGAGTGAAGTCGTGAACCTCGTCGATCAGGTTCAGCAGATGCTGCGGAGCGAAGGGATCGGCGTCGAGCATCGTGGAGACCAGTAGGTGGTCGCCGCTGAAGGCGAAGCGGAGGCGCGGCCATTCCTGCGCGAGTTCGATGAGTCGAGTCGCAGCATGCGAGGGATTGCCGAGGCCGGTCAGAACCGAAGACCAAACGTTGATCTGGGGTCCGTCGTCGGCGACGGTCACGTAGACGACAAATCCGTGAACCGGCACGACAATGTCGCCGTCGTCATCGGTGGCAGGCTCACTGCCCAGCAGTTCGGCGAGGGTCTGGACGCACAGGCGAACCAACTCGTCGCGCTCGTCCGTCACCAAGGCAATTGCGCCGTTGATGTGGAGGGGCTGGTCGGCGGTCGTGTCTTGGTCGCTCATGGATCCTCATGTTCTGTGCCAGTCCGAGCAGGCGCTGGGCACTGTTTTCGTGCGGTAGCTGTCAGGTCTACGGTAATCGGCGCACACTATTGTCCGCGCAGTGGATGATCAAAGATGCCTGGGTAGGTCCGTGTTGATCTGGACTTGACAGCCGACCAGCGACGAGATGCGAGCCCCGACAAATCGGGCAACCTTGTGGCAGTGAGTATCTCGGATCTAGCCTCCATGCATGACGGGTCAGAGAGTTCGGCGAGCTTCACATCTGCGTTTGGTAGCTGCATATCAAGCGGCGCAAAGCCAGATGAAGGTCCTTACGCCGAGGCAGATGCGGAATCAGCGTCGACGGCCGGAGGTGGCGAACTTTGTCATGCGGATCGAACTCGATTGCATCACGCCGCCTATTTGGAGACGGTTTTCGGTTCCGTCGAATATCGAACTGGACCAACTTCATTCGATTGTGCAGGCGGTGATGGGTGGGGAGATCAACACGCTCATCAGTGGGTGAGTGTCCATCATTCAACGGGCAATGGCCCAGATCGATATATCGCGCCAGAGGTGATCGAGCGCGACGGATACCAGGAAGACGAGTTTGGTGAGGACGAAGTCCGGATCGACGAGGCAGTAACCGCGGTCGGGGAGTACGTCCGTTATGAGTACAACGCCCGCGCAAGGTGGAGTCACACGTTGGTTCTCGAGCAGATTGTCGAAGACCAGCCGATTTCTGAGCCATCCTGTCTCGACGGCGAGAGAGCGTGCCCGCCGGAGGATTCTGGCGGTCCGATCGGGTATCGCGAGTTCCTGAACGTGCAGGCGAGTACCGGACTGTTCGATCCCGAACGTTTTGTTTCCGCAGAGTCCAATGCAGCAGTCACCATTGCAGTGGCATTGCATAAATCACCGCCCGTGGAAAGCTCGCTGTTCGAGAACTTCTTGCGCCGACTGTCGGTTCATTCCGCGCCGAAACTGTTTGCCGCAGTTGCCAAATCGGAGCTTCGTGGCGGATATGACAACTATTTCGAGGTGATGCGTGAGGGAGCAACCTGCCAACTGCTGTGGCTGCTGAACTCCGCGCGAGTCGGTGGGATTGCGTTGACGGCGTCCGGGGCACTTCCTTCGGACCATGTTGCGGACGCCCGAGACGAACTCGATTGGGGCAGTGACTGGATCGATGTCACGGCAGGGAGTGACTCGCAATTGGCAGTACTCGTGGAAGCCGCCAAGACACTGGGATTTGTCCGGAAACTCCGAGGCACTTTGATTCTGACTCGACTCGGAGCGTCAGTGCTTGCATATGAAGGCGAGCTGTGGCGTCACATCGTGACGGCCATGCCGTTGGGAAAGGGTGAGTTGGCGCAGGAAGCCGGCCGAATTCTGTTCCTTACGTTGGCTGCCGGCTTGTCGGAGTCCGAACGTAGTGAAGTGATGATCGAAGGCCTCACGGCATTGGGTTGGTCGACAACAGACGGAACACGACTCGGGGACGACGATTGGACGTGGATGGTGCGAGACACTCTCGTGTACCTGCGAATGATCGGGGCGATTGTCTCCAATCCGCTGGACCAGCATGTTTCCGCCGATCCAGAGTGGGGCCGACGGTTTGCCAGGATGGTCCTGTCGATGTAGGTATGCGATCGAATCGAGCATCGATTTCAATCGATGCGGAGTTGTTATATGCGCTGGAAGCGCACGATTTTACCGCGGCGGAAACGTGAATATTTTCGGGTGGGAAAATATCGGAGTTTTTGTTCGAAATTGCCATCATGCTATGGTCGATTCTCAGTTGTTGAATTGCGTGGTCGAGCCAAAAGCTTGCGCAGAAGAATTATTTTGTGGAGGTTGGGTTTCCGAAAAGACGAAGTGCGTGTTGCTAGTCAATTGAATATGTGACCGGTGTTGGTATGACGGTCGCTCCTAGGGCGTGCAGAAACGAAGCGCAAAGATCCTGAACAGGGGTTTTGTGCTTTGTTCTGCCGATTATGTGCGAAGGATGTGGCATGTGACGGGGTCCGACATGGTCCAGTTCAGTACATTGGTAATTGTTTCACTGCTTGTTGCTTTTTATGGTGGAACTTTTCTGATTTCTCTTCGTATTGGTAAGAAGCAGGAAAGTGCCGACGGTTTTATGACCGCCGGAAACAAGTTAGGATTTGGTGTTTCGGCCGCGAGTATGACGGCCACCTGGATTTGGGCGTCGTCGATGTATGCATCCGCCACTTCTGGCTACACCTACGGAATCTCCGGCCCCATTCACTACGGTTTATGGGGCGCGTTGATGATTCTCTTCATTTATCCGTTTGGCCAGCGAATTCGCAAAGTAGCGCCGAAAGCCCACACGCTGGCCGAGGTCATGTACGCGCGGCACGGACGCTCGAGTCAGCTGATGCTCGCGGGTTCCAATATCGTCGGCAGTCTCATCAGTTTGATGTCGAACTTCCTCGCTGGTGGTCTGCTGATCGCGTTGCTTTCGCCGTTCAACTTCATTCAGGGTGTGTTCATCGTCGCGTTGGGCGTTTTGCTGTACACGCTGTGGTCGGGCTTCCGCGCTTCGGTGTTGACCGACTTCGTTCAGCTGATCGGAATGCTCGGTGCGGTAGCGGTTTTGGTGCCGTTTATCTTCTTTGCGGCGGGGTTCCCGGCAGCCTTCGAATCCGGCGCAGGCAACCTCACCGCTGAGCAGGGCAACTTCTTCTCGAGCGTTGCCTTCTTCGAACAGGGGGCGCCGTACATCGCGGCAGTTCTTGCCTACGCAATCGGCAACCAGACCATTGCCCAACGTCTGTTCGCGGTCCGCGAAGACCTGATCAAGCCCACCTTCATCACCGCAACCGTGGGATACGGCGCAACGGTCATTGGTGTCGGAATGCTGGGTGTTCTCGCTCTATACCTCGGAATCGAGCCGATGGATGGTGACGTCAACAATCTGATTCCGCAGATGGCCGCGTCGTACCTGCCCGGAATTTTGCTGGCTGTCTTCTTTGTCATGATCATAGGCGCGCTGTCATCGACGGCAGACTCGGACCTTGCTGCGCTCTCGTCCATCGTGATGACCGACGTTTACGGCCAAGCCGTCGCAGGCAAGGCTAATGCGAACCCTCGACGGATGCTGCTCATCGGCCGAGTAACGATGATAGTTGCCACGGCGGCGGCTATCTCCTTGGCAAGTCTGCAACTGAGCATTCTTGATCTGTTGGTGTTCGTCGGCGCGCTGTGGGGCGCGCTGGTGTTCCCGGTTATCGCGAGCTTCTATTGGGGAAAGGTCACCAACAAGGCCTTCACTGTGTCGGTGCTGGTGGCGCTTGCAGCCTTCTTGCCCGTCCGATTCAGTTGGGTGCCGATGGATGGGATGTTCGGGATCTTCTCCGACATCGTTGCCGTTGTCGGTATCGGAGTGGTGCTGGGGCTCATGGCATTTGGATTCTTCGGCCTGAAGGTTGCGCAGATCGTCGGTGGCCTGGCGATCGTGCTGTCCGCGCCGTTCGCAATCGGCTTCCTCCACGACTACCCAACGCTCAGCGGATCTTTGGTGGCCTATGCCGTCAGTACCGTCGTGTGCTTTGCGATGTCCGTCAATCAGCGTGAGACGTTCGATTTCGAACTGATCAAGCAGCGGACGGGAGACTTCGACGATGACGAGCTTCCTGCCGTGGGAGCGTCCGGAAAGTAACCGTCGAGACAAGTGGAAGGAATACGAATGAGTACAGCTCTACTGACCATTTATGTTCTGATCTGGCCGGCGTTGGTCTTGGTCGTGCTGGGAGTCATCAGCAAGGGATTCTTCAAGGATTGGGCAACTGCTCGCCGCAACGGTGAGGATCTGGTCTAACTTTTCACGCCGCCACCGACGGACTTCTTGTCGGTGGCGGCGGTCATATTGCAATCGGGACTGGGGGCAGCGTTATAGTTGCCCAGTGCAACACGACGGAGCAATGGCGCTCACCGGTCCACCAGCCGTTCATGACGAGCTGGTGCACCTGACGCGGCAGTTGATGACGGGGGATCGGCATTCCGATGACCACCCGTCGATCGCCCAGCATTCGTTCCTCTCCTTCATCGGCCGCAATGACGGATGCAAGGCCACGGAGATCTCCGAAGTCTTCGGCGTCAACCGCTCGACCATCTCGCGCCAAGTGCGCGGGTGCATCGAGGCTGGCTGGGTGTATGCCGATCCGGGATCCGTTCGTCAGGGCAATCCGCTGCACCTCACGGAGGCTGGCCGCAAATACCTCGACGCCGCCGACGCGCGTCGGCTCGACCAAGTCGCCGGCAGGCTGCACGATTGGACCGAGTCCGAGGTCGCAGACTTCGCCCGCGCACTCCACCGCTTCAGAATCAGCATCGAATCGCAGACCAACGGAGATGACACCCTGTGAGTGAGTACAGCGCCAAAGCCCAGTTCACCATCTCCGACAATGAGTCTGTGGTGCACACCGTCTTCACTCACGCCGAGCGCACGCCAGATCTGACGGTGTTCTCCCGACCCAAGGGCGAGGGTTGGGTAGATGTAACGGCTAAAGAGTTCGCCGAGCAGGTCACCGGCGTCGCAAACGGGCTCATCGCCGCTGGCGTGCAGGCAGGCGACCGCGTCGCACTCCTCTCTGCGACCCGATACGAGTGGACGCTGTTCGACTTCGCCATCTGGGCCGCCGGCGCGGCTACCGTTCCGATCTACGACTCGTCGTCTCAGGGGCAGGTCAGCTGGATCCTCGAAGACTCCGAGGCCGTCATCGCGATCGTCGAAACCGGCGCGCACGAGCAGCTGTTTCAGGACGCGCCAAGCACACTCAAAGCCGTCATGCAGATCGACGACGGCGCTGTGGAGAAGTTGACCGCACAGGGTGCCGACGTTGACGACACCGAGCTGAAGAAGCGGCTCGCGGGCATCAAGGCCGACGATCTTGCGTCACTCGTCTACACCTCCGGCACGACAGGCCGTCCCAAGGGATGCATCCTCACGCACCGCAACTTCCTGTCCGAGGTGCGCGGGATTCTCACTGCATCGATCGGCGAGGTGGCGGTTCCGGGAAACCGAGTCCTGACCTTCCTGCCGCTCGCTCACGTACTGGCTCGCGCGGTGTCCCTCGCGACGTTCGAAGCTGGTGCTTCGCAGGCACACTGGTCCGACTTTGCCACCATTACAACTCAATTCGAGCGGTACAAGCCCAACACCATCCTCGGTGTTCCGCGTGTATTCGAAAAAGTTCGTGACGGCGCAGCACGCAAGGCGGAGTCCGGTGGAAAGATTCCCGGCGCGATCTTCGCCTTCGCAGAAGCCACTGCCAAGGAGTACAGCCAAGCCCTCAACAAGGGCGGTCCCTCGCTGATCTTGAAGGCGAAGCACGCAGTGGCGGACAAGCTCGTGTACTCGAAGCTTCGTGAGGCTCTCGGCGGCGAATGCTGGTTCGCGATCTCCGGCGGCGGCGCGCTCACTCCTGAACTGGGGCACTTCTTCCGTGGGCTCGGAGTTCCGATCTACGAGGGCTACGGTCTCACCGAAACTACTGCGGCGCACTGCGTCAACGTCCCAGGTGCTCAGAGGATCGGAACCGTCGGACAGCCCATGGGCGGCAACGGGGTTCGCATCGCCGAGGACGGCGAGATCGAACTCAACGGCGGGGTTGTCTTCAAGGGCTACTGGAAGAACGACAAGGCCACCGAAGAGACGTTCGTCAACGGCTGGATGCGCACCGGGGATCTCGGTGAACTCGACAGCGACGGTTACCTTTCCATCGCCGGTCGCAAGAAGGATCTTCTGGTGACGGCGGGTGGCAAGAACGTCTCGCCCGGTCCG
Source organism: Rhodococcus sp. MEB032 (assembly GCF_030208925.1). Taxonomy (NCBI): domain Bacteria; kingdom Bacillati; phylum Actinomycetota; class Actinomycetes; order Mycobacteriales; family Nocardiaceae; genus Rhodococcus; species Rhodococcus sp. MEB032. The sequence goes on along the minus strand of NZ_JARVSY010000055.1, from coordinate 129,687 downwards.
ATGGAAGACCGTATCCGTTCGCATTCCATCGTCTCGCAGGCAGTCGTCGTCGGCGACGGGAAGACCTACATCACGGCGTTGCTGACCGTCGACCCCGAGGTGTTCGAGAAGTGGAAGGTGGAGAACGGCAAGCCTTCTGGTGCCACCGTCGCCGAACTACGTGACGACAGGGACCTTCGAGCGGAGCTGCAGAAGGCCGTCGACGACGCCAATGCCGCTGTCTCACATGCAGAGTCGATCAAGAAGTTCGTCATTCTCGATCGCGATCTGACCGAGGAAGACGGTGAGATGACAGCGACGCTCAAGATCAAGCGCAATGTCGTCGTCGATCGGTTCTCGAAAGAGATCGAAGGAATGTACGCGAAGAGCTAGGCGCGTTTGGGGAACTGCTCGCGGTAAGCCATCACGTCATCGAGGCGGAACCTGCGGTGGGTGCCGCGTAGTTCGATCGGGAGTTTCCCGGCGTCGGCGAGCTTACGTACATACGTGTCCGAAACGCCGAGGATCTCTGCTGCCTGCGAGGTGGTGAGGAGTTCTGCGACGGGCCCGAGGGCGACGCTGTCGCCGGCAGCGAGGTAGGTCAGGAGCTGCACGACGGCGTCGCCGACCGATGGCGGAATCTCGATGCTCACGCCGTCGAACACCAGCGTGGTCGTGTCCGTCGAGGTTGCGGCTCTCTCGGCCAGGGCCGTTTTGATTCGCTCGGCAGCATCGCCGTCGACTGCGGAAACGATGTGGTCGATGCTCACGCGGTATATCTCCGATCGAAGGCAGTGTTTCGCAAGCATAGACAGCGACAGTGTCCGTCGGCACGCTGGCTAGGGCCGTGTGCGTTGCATTACATGAGTGCCGTGAGTGGAAAACTATTTACCCACGTAGATCGGAATTCGAAGGTTTTGGCGCCCAAAGATATTCGACTCGACGCATATGTAACTCACCAAATTTGGTGTACCCGCAAGTAACATCCTGAGCGTGGCTAGACGATCGGTAACGGTGAGATTCGACGTAGAGGAACTGAGGGCCCTAGAGACCCTCCAAGAGCTCACGGGCGCGGACATTTCCAGCGTCATTCGTGAAGCTGTGATCGAGCATGCTCGTCGATGTGTTGCACAGGGAAAGCCCCGCGACATCGCCGAGCGACGCAAATCGCTGACCTTGCAGGAAGCCTTCGCCAAGTACTCCGCGTTGTGCACCGACGAGGAGCGGGAAGCGTCGTAGCGACCGGTTGAGTTCACAGTGATTCTGACTGTGGCGCTGGGTAGTTCGTTCGAGGAATATTGCGGCAACAGAAGTGTTGCGTAGACCTCTGACAGGAGCTGGCCAGTGACGGACGTCCTCGAACTCTCCACCGATGTATTGGTGATCGGTGGTGGCCCCGCCGGCGCGTGGGCAGCGTTGCGCGCGGCCAAGGCCGGTGCAGACGTCGTCCTGGTCGACAAGGGCTACTGCGGAACGAGCGGCGCAACGGCCCCCTCCGGAACGGGTGTTTGGTACGTCGAACCGGATACGACTGCCCGTGAGCGGGCAAAGGCCGGTCGTGAGGCGCTCGGCGGATATCTTGCCGACCACCATTGGATGGACCGCGTCCTCGAGCAGACATACTCCAACATGGATCTCCTCGCGGTGGAGGGCAGATATCCGTTCCCCGTCGACTCCAGCACGGGCAAGCAGATCCGCACCGGCTTGCAGGGGCCTGAGTACATGCGACGGATGCGCACCTGGATTCGTCGAACCGGTGTGCGGATCCTCGATCATTCGCCGGCGCTGGAGTTGTTGGTGGACGACGCCGGGCGAGTTCGCGGAGCGGCGGGCTACCAACGCCACGAGCAACAGGATTACCGAGTCTCGGCAGGCGCGGTAGTGGTCGCCAGTGGAGGTTGTGCGTTTCTGTCCGGTGCGTTGGGTACCAACGTCGATACCGGTGACGGTGCATTGATGGCGGCCGAAGTCGGAGCGGAGTTCTCTGGGATGGAGTTCTCCAACGCGTACGGAATCGCAGCGGCCGGATCGACGATCACCAAGACGGCTTACTACGCGTACGCGACGTTCTTTCACGCAGACGGAAGCGTGCTCGAAGGTGCCGGTTCGGCGAAGGGGAGGTCCGTCATCGCCAGCACGTTGCGGAACGAGCCGGTCTTCGCGCAGATCGATCGGGCCGACGCTGAGGTGCAGCGTCGAATGAGGCTGGGGCAACCCAACTTCTTCCTGCAATTCGATCGCCGCGGAATCGATCCCTTCACCGACAAATTCGAGGTCGGCATGCTCGCTGAAGGCACGGTGCGCGGCACTGGGGGAATCAACGTCGTCGATGACGATTGCGCGTCATCCGTTCCAGGACTGTTTGCCGCCGGGGACGCTGCGACCCGCGAGCGAATCTGCGGAGGGTTTACCGGCGGGGGAAGTCACAACGCCGCGTGGGCGATGTCTTCTGGTTCGTGGGCGGGAAGCGGTGCTGCGCGCTATGCGCTGTCGGTCGGACGTGGGTCTACCAGTGGTCTTCGCGGAGCCGGAACCGTCGGATTGCGTAATCCGGTACGAACCGGGTTTGCTGCCGACGATGTGGTGAAAGCTGCTCAGGCGCAGCTGATTCCCTTCGACAAGAACTACCTCCGCAGCGGTGATCGAGTATCCGCAGCGCTCGGTGAGCTCGAATCGCTGTGGGGTGCAGTGAGTGCGGATCTGGGCGCGGATCCAGCAGGTCGGATGGCGGCGCGGCAGGCTGCCGCGATCACGGCCGTCGGTCGCTGGATGTACCACTCGACGTTGGCGCGGACCGAGACTCGGGGAATGAGCAAGCGTGACGATTATCCCGAACTCGATGGAACGCAGCATCATCACGTTCTCACCGGAGGTTTGGATTCGGTGTGGACCCGAACGTCGGAACCTGTCGGGTCTGCATTGGTGGCGTCATGATCGAGCTGGTGTCCGCGCCTGACTGCATCGGTTGCGACAAGTGCGTAGACGTTTGTCCTACAGATGTTTTCGATCGGACGCCGTCGGGCGTCCCGGTGATTGCGCGCCAATCGGATTGCCAGACCTGCTTCATGTGTGAGGCATATTGCCCGACGGATGCGCTGTATGTGCATCCGCAATCCACGCCGTTGGAAACGGCCGATGTGATCGAGGACGATCACATCGGCCGCTACCGAGAGAAGATCGGATGGGGCAAAGGGCGGGCACCTGGGTCCCTGACTGCGGTGGGCCCGGAGGTGCCCCGTCCGGTTACGACCTGACGAGAATCTTGACTGCAGTGTCGTTGTGCTCGATCAGAGTGGTGAATCCTTCGGAGATCAATTCTTCGAGCTGAATACGACCGGTGATGAATGGCGCCAGATCGACGACACCGTCCTGGACCATCTTGATGACCGCTTCATGGTCGCGTACGTACGCGATGGTTCCGCGTAGGTCGATTTCCTTGAGGACCAGCTTCTGCATGTCAATGGTCGCGGGCTTGCCCCAAATCGACACGTTGACAACAACTCCAGCAGGCCTGACCGTGTCGAGCATGGTGTCGAGTACTGCGTTGACGCCTGCGCACTCGAAACCGATGTCTGCGCCGATGCCTCCGCTGAGTTCGAGGACGCGCGCTTTGACGTCTTCGGTGGTGGGATCGATGACGTAGTCGGCGACTCCACTGGAGAGGGCCTTGGCTTTGCGGGCCTCGCTGAGTTCGGTGACGATCGTCGTGACACCCAGACCCTTGAGGACTGCCGCAACGAGGAGTCCGATCGGTCCGGCTCCGCCCACGATGGCGACGTTGCCGCTTTCGGCTCCACTGCGTACGACGGCGTGATGGGCGACGCTCAACGGTTCGATGAGAGCTGCCTCGTCGAGCGGGATGTTGCCGATCTTGTGGATCCAGCGACGGTCGACGACGACCTTCTCGCTGAGTCCGCCACCGCCGCCGGCCAAGCCGATGAACCCCATCTTCGTACACAGGTGGTAGTTGCCCGCCTTGCACGGGGCGCACTCGTTGCAGACGAAGTACGGCTCGACGACAACATTTTCACCGACCTCGACGTCCGTGACACCTTCGCCGACCTCTTCGACGGTGCCGGAGAACTCGTGGCCCATCGTGACCGGCGCATTCTCGTGTGAGAGTGGATGCGGGTGGCCCGGTGCGGAGATGAAGATCGGTCCCTCGAGGTACTCGTGGAGATCGGTGCCGCAGATTCCGCACCATGCGACCTTCAGCTTGACTGTTCCTGGCCGCAATTCGGGCTCAGGGATCTCTTCGATCCGGATGTCTTTCTGCCCGTGGAACCGTGCTGCCTTCATTGATCCGCACCTCACTTCGTTGTGAATCCCCTGGTAGATCGACGTTAGGCCGATTATCGGCGTGGGTGAAGGGTTGCAACGGAATGCAATGGGGTGGAACCGATCGGTGCTGGGGAGCGTCCAATACTGTGAGCGGGTCGCGAACGAGGGGGAGTGCTGTGGGAGTGAGGGTTGCAGTGGTCCTGGTCGCGGCCGCGCTGTTGGTTGGGGGTTGTTCCTCGACGGTCGAGGGCGAGGCTTTCCCTGTCGATGTGATTGGGATGTTTGATCCGTGTGAGGTTCTCGGCAATGAGGAATTGGAGAGAGTCGGAGTTGACCCGGCAACAAAAGAGGTTGACATAGTCAACACCCATATCGATGGGTTCAATATATGCAAATGGGAAGGATCTTGGTTCTTCCTCCGTCTGACTTCCACAACACACTCGCTTGCGGACGTCGAAGCAAATCCGGTGATGCGCGATCTACATCGAATTCAACTTGCCGGCCGAGAGGTCCTGATGTTCCAGGAACACAATGACAAGGCGGACACCGCGTGCAATATCGCCTTCGCGACTGCTCAGTCCACGGCGATGATTCGAGTGGGTGCGAAAGTCGGTGACCAGCGCCCCGAAACTTCGTGTGAACTGGTTGAGCGGGTAGGTCTGACCGTGTTACCGCTGCTTCCCGAATAACGCTCGGAAGAGATTCGACTCGTAGTGAATTGGAGTATGTGATGTCCGGTTTGTATCTGGAGAAGAGGGTCGCAGAGGATCTGGCGAAGGCGTGTGATGATCTAATTTCGCTGTTCAGGTCACTGTCGGACGATGCGAACTATCTCGGGCAAGTGGGAGGCTTCGGCACTCTCGGATCCGCCCGGGCACTGCAGGTTAAGTTCGAGGAAAAGGCGGTTGGCGGCCCGGATGCGCTCGTCGATGTGTTGGCGAGTCATATCGCGGTCGTGGAGGCAATGCAGGCTCAGTTTCAAGCCTGCATCGACAACGCATTGGATCAGGAGTCGTCGAACGTCTCGACTTTGAGGTCGATCGACCAACCGAACTGAGTCAGTGGATGTGTTGCTGCCAATCGGCTGGGACACGACCCTTAGGTCCCGGCGTCGGCTGATCTACGGGATGTGAAGTGGGCGCCGCCAATTCAGGTCCGTCGTACGCCTCGTTGGTTTCGAAGCTCCAGAACCAATCCTCACCGGGTTCGTAGCTCTGCATGAACGGATGCTTTGTCGAGGCCGCATGCTTGCTTGCGTGCTGTGACGGTGAGGAGTCGCAACACCCCACGTGACCGCATTGCGCGCATCGACGCAGGTGCACCCACCAACCGCCGCTCGCATCGCATTCAACGCATCCCGCGCCACTAGGCGGCACGCTCGGATCGATCCCCGCTGGAAGTCCGTCGGTCATGGTCCACCCTCTCGCTGACTGAAGTCGGTCATTTCATCGTGCGCTTTGCCTACCGGCCGTGCAAGGGCGACTAGTCGTCGCGCGTATCCCGCGGTGGGCCCGCGATTGGCAACAAAACTCTGAACCGGGTGTTACCGGGCTCCGACGTGACCCGCAGCTCACCACGATGCTTGCCGACCACAATTCGCCATGAAATATCAAGGCCGAGACCGGTTCCCTCACCGACAGGCTTAGTCGTGAAGAAGGGTTCGAAGATCCTGTCGATGACGTCATCGGGAATCCCGGCGCCGGTGTCGCAGATCTCGATGCACACGCGGTCGCCATCGCGGCTTGTCCGAACGGTGAGTGTTCCCGATCCGTCCATGGCAGACACCGCATTGTCGATCAGGTTGGTCCACACCTGATTGAGTTCGGCGGCGTAGGCGTCGATCGGAGGCAACGCAAGGTCGTACTCCTTGACGACTTCGATTCCGCTTCCGATCTTTTGCCCCAACATGATCAACGTGCTGTCAAGCAATTCGTGGACATCGATGGTCTGGAAGGGTGCGCGGTCCATCTGAGAATACTGTTTGGCTGCACCGACGAGAGTCGAAATCCTCGTTGTGGAGTCGGCGATCTCGTTCATCAGGAGTTCGGATTCGATGGTGTAATTCAGCCAGCGAATTGCGCCTTCGAGTACGGACTCGTCAACGGCTGCAGCAACGTTCTCGAGCCAAGCGGTGTCGAGTCCAGCCTGCACGAAGGTCGGAGCCAGGTCCCAACCTTCTCGAATCGAATGATCCTCGAACCATTCACCCAACGAATCCTCCCGATCGGAGGCTTCGAGGGGGGTGAGCGTCGGCGCCTTGGCGACAACCTCTGCAACTTCCTCTTGAAGTCGCATGAGAGTGACGAGGGCATCGCGGTCGTAGGTGCCCGATGCAACCATTCCCAGTTTGTGACGCATGCCTGCGACACGCTCGCGCAAAGACGCGGTCGCTCGAACTGCTGCGGCTGCGGGATTATTGAGCTCGTGAGTCAATCCCGCCGACAGTGATCCAAGCGCCAGCAGTCGTTCTCGTTGGTCGATGATCTGCTGGGTGTTCTTCTTGCCGAAGAAGACACCCTCGAGTAGATGTACCGCCATCGGAAACCACTCGCGCATCGCATTGCCGAATTTGTCGGCGTCCAGGACGAAAAACGTCGAGGGCGTCGTCACCCGCATCGAACCGGCGTACACCTGCGGTACCCGATCGCCGAGATACGCCGTCCATCCTCCCGAGTAGACGCCGCGCTGGGTGGTCCTGTTGATCTCGATGTCTTCGCCGCCCGACAGCTTGGACAGCACCACCTCGCCCTCGATGAGGACGTAGAAGCAGGTGGCAGGCTCACCTTCGAGGTAGACCTGACCTCGATCGATTTCGGTGATATGGCCTGCCTGGCAGAGTGATTCGAGCTGATCGTCGGTGAGCTTCTCGAACAGGAACAGGGTGCGGAGCAAGTCTGGGCTGCATTCAGGAATGGACATCGAATCTCCCTATTGTTGAGCGAGATAGCGGTGGACGAACATCACGGCCATCGCGCCCTCTCCGACGGCCGACGCGACGCGCTTGGCCGATTCGGCGTGTACGTCCCCGGCGACAAACACTCCGGGGACACTGGTTTCGAGATGATGTGGTGCGCGGTCGAGCGGCCACCCGTCCGGTGTGACGCCTTCGGACGGAAGGTCCGGGCCGGCAAGAACGAAGCCATTTCCGTCGCGGACCACCACGTCTCCGAGCCAGTCGGTCAGGGGAGCGGCACCGATGAAGATGAACAACCACTGAGCATCGACAGTGTCTTCTTCTCCGGTGGCTCTGTTACGCAGTGTAATTCGTTCGAGGTGATCGTCACCCTCAGCGCCGACTACCTCCGTGCACGTGCGCACGGTGATCTTCGGATTCTTTTCGATCTGCTGAATCAGGTAGTAGGACATCGAGGCTTCGAGCGAGTTGCCGCGAATGAGAATGGTGACGGACCTAGCTCCGCGGGAGAGATAGACCGCAGCTTGCCCTGCCGAATTGGCGCCGCCGACTATGTACACATCCTGCTCGCTGCACCGAGCGGCTTCGGTGACGGCCGATCCGTAGTAGACCCCTCGGCCGGTGTATGTATCGAGTCCCGGCGCCGAAAGCTGGCGATAGGAAACACCGGTCGCCAAGATGACCGAATGGGCGTCGACCGACGAACCGTCGTCGAAACGCACTGTGCGGGCCGAGCCGTTGATTTCCAAACCGGTGACGTCTCGCGCGGTGATGACCTCGGCGCCGAACTTGGTTGCCTGGCGCCTCGCCCGATCGGCCAACTGTGCGCCGGACACTCCGTCGGGGAAGCCGAGGTAGTTCTCGATTCGTGAACTCTGGCCGGCCTGACCGCCAGTCGCCCGCCGTTCGATGAGGACCGTCCGAAGTCCCTCCGAAGCGCCGTACAGAGCAGCGCCCAGACCCGCAGGGCCGCCGCCGATGACAACGAGATCGTAAAAGTCTTCGGAGAGGGTGGTACTCAACCCGAGTTTGTCGGCGAGTTCGGCGTCAGTGGGCTCGACAAGGACATCCCCATTGGATGCGATGACGACGGGAAGCCGCAGTTCGTCGGTACCGGCAGCCGAGAGCAGTCGTTGGCCTTCCGGCTCGTCTGACATGTACCAGCGATAGGCAAGTTGGTTGCGTGCCAAGAACTCTCGGACGTCGGATGATCGCTCGGACCAACGATGGCCGATCACCTTGGTTTCCTCGGCGGGGTGATGACTCGAACTTGCCCAGGCATCGAGCAGCGCATCGATGACGGGGTACAGCTTCTCTTCCGGCGGATCCCAAGGCTTGAGGAGGTAGTGGTCGAGGTCGACGACGTTGATGGCGTCGATCGCAGCATCGGTGTCGGCGTACGCGGTGAGGAGAACGCGACGAGCTACGGGATACAGGTCCATTGCCTGTTCGAGGAACTCGATTCCACTCAAACCGGGCATGCGGTAATCGGCGACGATCACAGCGACTGCATCGCCGCGAAGTTTCATTTCACGCAAGGTTTCGAGAGCCTGGTCGCCGGACTCCGCACGAATGATTCGGTACTTCTCTCCGTACCGTTTGCGAAGGTCTCGAACGACGGCACGCGAAACACCAGGATCGTCGTCGACGCTGAGGATCGCTGGTTTGGCCGGGGCTTTCGGTGCGCTCACTCGGTGCCTTCCCGAAGTCGTAGTCAACCTCTCCAGTATGCGACTGCTGAGCTGAGCGTCAATCGCTGAAGATGCGCTCTGAGTGAACCGGCGAACCTGAACTGGGAATTTCGTGATTGCGGGAACCGATCGAGCCTCCGGTGCATCCAATACAGTGGGTCCACATCAACAGGGGGTGTCATGCGGGGGTCGGTGGGGGTTGGGCGACTGCTCATGGCTGGGGTGTTGGTGTGGGCTGCGGCAGGATGCAGCTCAGTCGTGGAGGGGGCGGCTGAGCCTGCATCCGGCCAAGAGGGATTGTTCGATCCGTGCAAGGACATTCCGGACTCGGTGTTGGAAGAAGTGGGGCTTGATCCGGCTACCGAGGAAGTTGATATCGCGGGAGTTGAGCAGCCTGGATGGAGAATTTGCTCATGGACGGGAACGTGGTTCTTCGTGTCAGTTCTCTCCAACCGATACACCCAGATTGAAGTGACCCGAAACCCGGAATATGCGGAGTTTGTTGAAATGACTATTGGCGATCGCGCGGGTATCCGGTTCCAGCGAGGAAGCGATGCAGCAGCCGATGGGTGCTACGTGGCTTTTGCGGCAACGCAGGGTTCGGTGTGGGTAAATGTCGAAGCAAAGGCCGGGGTCACGCACCAAGAGTCGGCGTGTGAATTGGTTGCAGACGTCGCAGAACACCTCGACGGGAACCTCCCGCGGTGAGCACGGCGAGGGGGCTTGTGATTGTCGAGCCCGATGTTGCGAAACCCATTGTATGCGCTTGCAATTCGTTTCTCGACGAACTGCGAGCGATGGTACTCATGTGTGAGCGAATCGGAGACGTGAAGGGGATGGGAACCCTCAAGTCAGGGCAGGACCTCGCCGCGAAATTCTCCAAGAAAGCTAAGGATGGTGAAGATTCGTTGGAGAAGTCGTTGACCAGCCACATCCAGGTGGTCACCGAGATGCGGGACTTCTTCCAGCAATGCGTCGACGGCTACGGCGAAGTCGACGACTCGAATGCCTCTGCACTGGCGAGCGTCGACACCCCTCGATAGACACAAAAAATCTCGCTGAGTCGATGGCATTCGACTCAGCGAGACTTGGGTAACGACTAGCTGGTGGGCAGGGCCTTCAACGACTTGACGGTGGCGTCGACCGCGCGAGCAGCCTCGGCGCCCTTCTTCACGAAATGCGTGCTGAAGTAGTCGACGTGCTCGGCGTGCTCGTGGAAGTGATGCGGCGTCAAAACCACCGAGAAGACCGGAACGTCGGTGTCGAGCTGCACGCGCATCAGACCGTCGATGACAGCCGTCGCCACGAAGTCATGACGGTAGATACCGCCGTCGACGACCAGACCTGCGGCGACGATCGCCTGGTAGCGGCCGGTCTTGGCCAACCGTCGAGCATGCAGCGGGATCTCGAAAGCTCCCGGTACCTCGAAGAAATCAACCGTGTCCTTGGGGTAGCCGAGCTCGACGATCGCGTCGGTGAATCCGTCGCGTGCACGGTCGACGATGTTGCGATGCCACGTCGCCTGAATGAACGCGATGCGCTGTCCCTGGATCTCACTCATAACCATGAAACTAGCGCACCGGGAAGCATCGACGCGACCACCCGTCCTAGTCCTGCTGGCGGGGGAAGGCAGTCGAACGACCCCAGCCGGCGTCATTGGTGAGGTGCTCGAGGAGAGGCTGAATTCGATACGGAAGGGGATTGGTCAGAGCGATGGTCGTGGTGGAATGCGTGACGCCTGGAAGTGACACGATCTGCTCGGCCAACTTCTGCAGGGCCGCGTGCGTCGAGGTGGCGACGCGAACGAGCAAATCCTCGCGACCGGTTGTGGCGTGAATTTCGATCACCTCGGGCAACTCGGTCAGACTGCGGGCCACTGCGCTGATCTTGCCCTGCTCGAGCTCCAGACCGACAAATGCCTGAATCGGGATACCGACCTCGGGGAGATTGAGATTCGGCCGAAACCCGGTGAGAAGTCCGTTGGATTCCATGCGCTTCATTCGCGACTGGACGGTGTTGCGGGCGACGCCCAACGAGTTGGCCAACTCGGCCACACTCATCCTCGAGTCCTTGCTGAGCAGTCCGAGCAACTGGACGTCGAGCTTGTCGATGCTGAGCACTTTGTGAACCTCTCCTCAGTGATTTGAGTCACTGGATGATCGAATTGACTAGTTCAAGAGATTTGCATTGACCAAATCGTAACTCAGGCAGAGCATTGGTTCCACGAATTGCTCAGCGGGATTCTCTTTGGGTTATTTGTCCCCAATAGTACCCAATGGCCAATTCGTCCCAATATTTCGACTGCGCCCCGTTAATCCTTCGGAAAGGTCTATCCCACAATGACTCTCACCGCCGAGCCCGTGAACTCCGTTGTTTCCCATGACGACACTGCGGGCGTGTTTGATCGCGCCGACTACCTGCGCGATTACCCCCACGAGCAGGTGAGCTTCTTCCAGGATCCCGCGAGCGGCCTCAAGGCCATCGTCGCCATCCACTCCACGACGCTCGGCCCCGCGCTCGGCGGAACGCGCTTCTACCCGTACTCCGACGAATCCGCCGCAGTCACAGACGTTTTGCGTCTCTCGCGCGGAATGACCTACAAGGCTGCGGTTGCCGGCGTGGACCTCGGCGGCGGCAAGGCAGTCATCATCGGCGACCCCGCAACGGCCAAGACCGACGAATTGCTCGGCGCCTACGCAAAATTCGTCCAGACCCTCGGCGGCCGCTACATCACCGCTGGTGATGTCGGAACCAACTCCAACGATCTTGACATCATCGGTCGTAACACCGACTTCGTCGTCGGCCGCAACGCTACAGTCGGCGGTTCCGGCGACAGCGCTCCGATGACGGCCCTCGGCGTATTCCAGTCGATGCGCGCCGCGGCACAGTCGCATTGGGGCACTCCGTCGCTCGCAGGCAAGACTGTTGGTGTCGAGGGCACAGGCAAGGTCGGCTACGAGCTGATCAAGCTTCTCCTCGCAGACGGCGCAACCGTGTTGGCGACTGACGTCAACGCCGGAGCGCTCGATCGCGTCAAGGCGGACTTCCCGCAGGTGAGCATCGTCGACAGCATCATCGACGCTGATCTCGACGTTTACGCACCGTGTGCGATGGGCGCAACACTCACCGACACGACCGCACGCTCGATCAAGGCCGAGGTTGTCTGCGGCGCTGCCAACAACCAGCTCACCGTGCCCGAGGTCGAGAACATCCTCCGCGACCGCGGCATCACCTGGACCCCCGATTACGTCGCCAACGGCGGCGGCCTCATCCAGGTTGCCGGCGAGCTGAAGGGCAACTCGGCCGAAGAGGTCAAGCTCAAGGTCGAGAAGATCTTCGACACGGTCACCGAGATCTTCGCGAAGTCGAAGAACGACGGAATCCTCGCCGGCGAGGCTGCTGACGCGGTCGCCGAGGCTCGGATCGCCGAGGCAGCTCGCGTAGCCAAGGGCTGACATCCCTCTCGCAGTCATGTAGCGCGGCCGGTCCCGACTAGTGTGGACACCAGACGAGCAGATTTTGCAGATCTGGACCACATCAGCCGGTAGACCGGCCGCTATGCGTCGGACGCCGGAAGGGCTTACATGACTGAACAATTCGCAGTGTGGACCGAGAACGACGTCGAGCAATCGGCCCGTTGGGGTTCGACGAGCAACGCCCCGGTGCCCAAGCGCATCGTTGTCGCCGACGACACGATGAAGGCCGACGACGCCTATCGCTTGGCATGCGAAGGCACGGCGTTGTTGTGGCGCGGAGATTTTCAGAACGCTCGCCAACTGTCGAAGGCCGTCGCGTCGCGCATCGACCGCAAGCCGCGCCAAGCGTCCGACGACCCAGCCAAAGCCTTCCATCTCCACCGGCAGACCCAAGGACGCCGCGCGCAGATCCTCGGCATGCTGCTCATTCCCTTGGATGCAGATCTGTCGATTCCACTCCGGCGAGCCCCGGACGCGCAAGTCGCGTTGACCGAAGCTTTCGGGATTACCGGTGAGCCTTCGGTTCGCTCGTTGCGTGACATCCTCGGCGCGATCGGCGCTCACGAGTGGCACCGCAAAGGTGTTTTCATCGAGGCTCTCGACGCACGAGTGCATCCCGCCTTCGGAGTGTTCTCACCCGTCCGCGGGGAGTATGTCGATCTTGTCGCGTCTGCGCCACTGCCGTCGACGGAATCGGCTTTCGACATCGGCACCGGCACCGGCGTTCTTGCTGCCGTCCTGGCGCGGCGTGGAGTTCAGACGGTGACGGCCACCGACCAGGACCCCCGGGCACTGCAATGCGCTCGTAGCAACCTCTCGCGGCTTGGCTACGGCGATCAGGTGAATGTCGTGGAAGCAGACCTCTTTCCCGAAGGCACCGCTCCGTTGGTGGTCTGCAATCCTCCCTGGATTCCGGCCAAGGCCACCTCGCCCATCGAATACGCCGTCTACGACCCCGCTGGAGCGATGCTGAAGGGCTTCCTGACTGGTGTCGCAGCGCATCTGGACGACGGGGGAGAAGCGTGGCTGATCCTCTCGGACATTGCCGAACACCTCGGTCTCCGAACGCGATCCGAACTGCACGATCTGATTGCGGCCGGTGGGCTCACTGTTGTCGATCGCATGGACGTCAAACCGACGCACGCAAAGGTCAGTGACCGAACCGATGCGCTTCACGCTGCCCGGGCACGAGAGACGACCTCGCTCTGGCGGCTTCGCCGTCGCTGAATTCATTCTCAGTCAGCGGTATTTCCTTGCCATGAAATGGTAATGAACGAGTAACAAATCGGGTCTAGCTTTCTTCGCAGTCGCACATCGTCACGCACTCCGGAGGAATCTCGATGGAATACACTCTTGCCCGCAACGCAGCCGAAGACCTGACGAAAGGTCTTGGCCGACGCGGATTCATGAGGGCAGTCGCTGCCCTCGGTGCGGGCGTAGGAGTTGCCGGTGTGGCTTCGGGATGCGCGCACTCGAACGCGTTGCCGGCTGGATCGTCCTCCTCTGCACTACCGTTCGCCGATGGCATTCCGATTTTGCAACCGGGCAGCGGAAACGTCAGTGGCGATCACTATCTGAGTTCGGATCCGTCGGACGTCATGTGGGGTTATGTGCCCAACATCCACACCCGCGAGGTGATGCGGATGAAGTCGGGCCAGACCGTCACGATCGACGCCCTCTCGCACGAGGGAATTCTCGAGGATCAAGGGCGCAATCCTCTCGAATACTTCGGTAGCAAAGGCGTTTCCGAGAAGGACGTGCTCGAGGATGCGATTGCCGTTGCGGCCGAATACAACCGAACCGAACGAAACTTCGACAAGGACGGACCGCACGTCGTCACCGGCCCGGTCTTCGTCGAAGGCGCCCAGCCTGGAGACGTACTCAAGATCGAGACTCTCGAAGCCATTCCCCGCGTGCCGTACGGCGTTGTGTCGAGCAGACACGGCAAGGGCGCTCTCGCCGTCACAGCAGACGGAACCGCTCCAGCGGGAATCACTCTGGACGAAGTCATGCCGCCGGTCGCCACAGACGGGCGCGCAACAAAGGACCCGTTGAAGTACGGCGGTGTTTCCACTTTCACGGCGATCGAAGACGGCAAGGGCGTGATGCCTTTCGGACAGTCGAAGGTGCGGTTTCCCCTGCGGCCCTTCATGGGAATGATGGGAGTTGCCTATTCTGCGGATGCAGACCCGACATCCCCGTCGTCGAACTCCATTCCTCCGACCCTGGGCGGCGGAAACATCGACATCAGGCATCTCGGTGTCGGATCAACCTTCTATTTGCCGGTATTCGCTGACGGCGCCCTCTTCTACGTCGGTGACCCCCACATGGCCATGGGTGACGGTGAGGCGGCGCTGACGGCGATGGAAGGATCGCTGCGCGGCACGTTCCGACTCAGCGTGTGCAAGAAGGATTCCGGTGACGCTCCATCGGTGGCTTTCGGATACCCGTTCGCCGAGACCGAGGAGGCCTGGATTCCGATCGGCCTGTCCGACCCCAACGGTTCGGTCGATGGGCAGAACAGTGACCTCAACGGCGCCATGCGGCGCGCGGTGGTCAACGCGCTCGACTTCCTCGAGCATGATCGCGGAATGGATCGAGCGACGGCCTACGCCTATCTTTCTGCCGCAGCCGATTTCACGGTCTCGCAGGTTGTCGATCGAACCGTTGGCGTCCACGGACAGATCTTCAAATCCCACTTCGAATAGCGGGAAAGGCGATCCGTGTTGTCAGGACGGATCGTCGAAGAGGCTCTGTTGCAAGGGATCGGCAAACAGGCCCATCTGCTCAGGTTGCGGCTTTGCCGGCGTCTCGGTTCGAGAATTGGGCAGGACCACCAATCGCAAAGCCCCGCGAAGACGGTCGACCATGAGTTCCCACCCGCCGACCTGATCCTCGTATCCCGCAGCCTCTTCGGCGTCTCCGCGACTGTGGGCGTCCACAGCCTGACTACGCAGCTGAATCTGCCATTCGTTGCTGATGTGGAGGAGCTGAAGAATCAGATCGCGATCACGACCACAGACATCGGCTACCGCGTCGAGATCCTCGGCCACGTCCAGATCGAGGTGCAGCAGGGTCTCGAGTTCGGGAGGCAGGTCCTCGGCCGTCAGATCGGGCTGCAGCGAGGAGGAGTCACCGCTCTTGCTCGCGAAGAAGAGGTCTCCGCCGACGCGTGCGGCGAACTCGTCGTCCACGGTACGCAGGAACGACGTCAGGGCGGCGCACGTATCGGTGAGTTGCTTGGGAACGAATGGCGAACCCGCCACCTCGAGGAACACCGACAGACGGTCGTCGATCAAGACGAACTTGATGCGCGACCACTTGCGGTTGAGATCGGCGATGACCTCGGCTGCACGGGTGCGGTTGCTGATGTCCTGAACGAGCGGCGAGAACAACTGCACGTCCATGGACTCGGAAAGTGGACCGACGAACATGACAGTCGAACCGACACGAATGGGTATGTCGCCGTCACTGTCTCGCTCGGGAAGAGTGCCGAGCATGGGAAGCAAAGCGAGAGTGACCAACTCCTTGAGGTGGTCGATGTCGTTGGGCATGTAGGCCGCGGTGGGGTCGAGTGTCGGAAGTTCTGTCGACTCGACGACCGACGGATCGAAATCCGGAGTCTGCTCGTTGCCGGTGAGATCGCTGGATAGAAAAGCCGGGTGGTGCACACCGAACACATCACGGAATGCAGCGACAGTCATCGCTGCGAGCTGATCGGCCCAGTTCTGCGCCTTGTCGACGCAGAAGGCGGGGGAGTTGTTCGGATCCTCCAGATTCTCGGAAGGCGGATTCCAGCCGAGTGCGATCAACTTTTGTTCGTCGGCATCTTCGAGTCGATAGCGCGGATGAAGGAAGTCGTTGGAAGGAACCTCGCAGCGGACTGTGTTCTCGTCCCACACGAGGAACTGAACGCATGGCGCTGCGCCGTCAGCTGGATCGAAGTCGCCGGTGGACGATTCCACGGCAAGAACGTCGCCGTCGACCATGATGGAAATGTGATCGCCGAGGCGACGTTGAAATTCTGCCCACGCCCGGTCGACACTGACATCGAGATCGAAGCCCATTGCGCTCATCAGCCACCTCCTTCCGCAAAAGCTCAGACCTATACGGTATCGCGAGGCTCCGACAATGCTGCTGTCCTTTTCCGGTCGACCGGATTGCAGCGGACCACGAACCGTGACGGCGAGGAAGGTAGTTGCAGGTAGATCGGTTATTCGAGAGCGGCGACTGAAGTGTGCCTGTAACCGCCGTCACCGCAGGGGGTATGCGGGCGAAAGAGCGAGGGTTATCCGGCGAGAACGGGCGAGACCTCGACGACGGGCGGCGTGGACCCGGTCGTGACAACGGGGGTGGTGCTGGTCTTGGTGGTTGTGGCCGTCGCGGTCGGTGACGAGGTCGCGGTAGCCGACGCAGTTGTGGTGGATGAGACGGGTGTTGTCGTACTGGTGGCCGTCGTAGTCGAGGTGGCGGAGCTCGTGCTTGTCGCGGTCACCACAAGCGGCTGATTGCGAGGAGCGGTCGTCTCGTCGGCGATTCGCCAGGTCGGCGTCGGCGGGATGACAACCGTGGGGACTGCAACCGAGCTGTAGAACGCGGCCGGTTCGATCCCGGCGACGGACTCCACGGAAACCGACGAGACCAGAGTGGGAGGCTTCACCACAGGGCCGCCGGCACCGAATGCGCCGGCTGCTCCGCCGAAAACGAGGCCTGATGTCAGAGAAAGAGCGGCCACTGCGACAGCGCCGATCATGACTGTTCTGTCTTTCATGCACACCTGTCCTTCGGGAGCAGTACGGAAGTACTGTAGGCGAAAAGATGCCGCAATGGAGTATCAGGGTCTGCTGGGCGGGACGCGAATCTGTGTGGCGTAGAACACAAAAGGCCCTGGGTGCCGACGCGGACGTCGGCACCCAGGGCCAGGTCAAGCAGTGAATCAGGCGGGGATCGTCAGTACCTGACCGGCGTTGATGAGATCCGGGTTCGGGATGCCGTTTGCATCCGCGATGCGCTGGTACTGGTTGCCGTCACCGTAGAAACGCTCTGCGATCGCCCACAGGGTGTCGCCGCTTTCGACGGTGTAGCTCTGCGCTGCCGGAGCGGCGGGGGCAGGCTCGGGCTCGGGTGCCGGAGCGGGCTCCGGGGCAGCCTCGGCGGCCGGCGCTGCGATTGCAGTGTCCGACGACCACAGAGCATTTCCGCCGGCGGACAGAACGACGTTGCGATCGTCTTGAACCGAGAGGGAGGCACCGTCGTTGCCTGCGGTCTGCGATGCCCACACGGCGTCGGAGTCCTTGTAGATGACGAAGTTTCCGTCAGCCTGCACCTCGGCGCGGTTGGCGCCGGATCCGTTGGTGCCTGCGGCCCAAACAGCCTGTCCGCCCTCGGACAGAACCAGGTTGCCGTCGTCCTGCAAGGTGAGGGTGTATGCGCCGTTGTCGGACTTGAGTTCCTGGCCGACTCCGAGGCTCTGACCTGACTGCAGTGTGCTCACGCTGTCCCTTTCCAAATCTGTTGCGATGACTGTGCCTCCACGATTCCGCTTTACCGTCCAGTTACCTTCTGGCCGTTGGTCTCGTAGGCGACCGAGTGTACGTTACCGAAGAGTACAGAGAATTGTGCAGCGTTGACGGATTGCGTGTCGAGCGTTCGGATCTTGCTGACATTAAGGCGTTTTGGGCGAACGCGCCGCGACATCCTACGCGAAGTTGCACCGTTGCGATGCACTTTCTCTTGAACGGCAGGTGAAATCGGCGCGCTCTCAGCGCATTGTCAGTAACCGCTAGGGGTGTAGCGACTTGCGAGTCTCGTCGTGGAGTACGGCAAGCAGCTCACGCTCGACGTCGGCGAACTCGGGCGAGGTGATCATGTCCAGTTCGCGTGGCCTCGGCAAGGGAACGTCGACGACGCACCTGACCGTTGCCGGCCTCGCCGACAGAACGACCACGCGATCGGACAGATAGATCGCTTCACGAATATCGTGGGTGATCATCAGCACGGTCCACCGGTACTGCTGCCACACGTCTTGTAGCCAGGCCTGCATCTCGGTGCGGGTCAACGAGTCCAGTGCGCCGAACGGCTCGTCGAGCAGCAGGACAGGTTTGCCCTGAACAACGGTGCGCAGCATCGCCGCTCGCTGGCGCATGCCGCCGGACAGTTGTGACGGCCGGGCGTCCTCGAATCCGGACAGTCCGAACGCCGGGAACAACTCGCGAGCGCGCTCGCGTGCTTCCTTCTTGCCGACTCCCTGCACTTCCAAACCGAGGGCCGTGTTGTCCAATACCGAACGCCAAGGGAACAGAAGATCCTTCTGCGGCATGTACGCGGTATGCACCTCGGTGGCTGGTTCGGATTCCGTTGCGCGCGTGCCCACACGGACCGAACCCGCGGTCGGGGATTCGAGCCCGGCCAGGACGTTGAAGATCGTGCTCTTGCCGCAGCCGCTCGGCCCGATCACCGACACGAATTCGCCCGCGTCGGCGCCAAAGGACACCGAATCGAGCACGAGACGCGATTCTCCGGCCGTGTCGAACCTCTTGGTCAGGTCCTGGATTTCGACCATTGCATCCTCGACCATCGGGTCAGTCATGTCCGCGACCTTTCGTTCATCGCCCATGGTGCAACGATGCGCTCGATGGCGAACGTCAGCAAGTACAGCGTGACACTGATCAACGCGGTCACCAGTACGGCCGCCAACACCAGGTCGGTGCGGAAGGAGTTCTTCTGGGTGCTCATGTAGATACCCAAACCGGAAGTAGCGCCGACGTATTCGGAGAACACCGCACCCACGACCGCATACGTGATGCCGATGCGCAGGGCAGTGAAGAATCGCGGAATTGCCGAAGGAAGGCGAACGTATCGGAACTCCTGCCAGCGAGTGCTGCCCATACTGCGCAGGAGAGCGCCCGCTTCCCGATCGGCCGCGGCAAATCCCTCGATGAGTCCGATGGTCATGGGGAAGAACGTCGCAAGGGCGATCACCAACACCTTCGGCAACAGCCCGAAGCCGAACCAGATGATCATCAGCGGCGCGATGGCGATGATCGGCAGCGTCTGCGAGACGACAAAAAGTGGTACCAGCGCGCGTGACAACCACGGCGAAAAGTCCACGACCACAGCAAGAATCCAGGCCAACACCAATGAAACAGTGAAGCCGACCAACGTGACCTGCAATGTCGACCAGGCGTGGCCGGAGATGATCTCGCGGTTGTCCCACCCCTGGGACAGAACGCGCCCCGGAGACGGAAGTACTTGCGGCCGAATCCCACTGATCTCGACGTAGATCTGCCACGCCGCCACGAGGAGCACCACCACGGCGAGCGCGGGAAGCGCCCGCCGCATGGTCGAGACCAACCGTCCGCTCACGTCAGGACGCGTCGAGATACTCATTGGTGAAGTACTCCGACCAGTCCGGCTTCTGGGTCAACGGCTTCCCGTCGGGTCCGGCGAGCAATCCGTTCTCGAAGAGGAATCCCGAGTAGCCCGACCAGGTTTCGAGATTCTGGGCGCCCACAACGCCGTTGGCGTCTTTCATGTAGTCGGCGGCGAGCATCCGCTGACTCTCACGCACGAGGTCTTCGTCGGTGAATGCTCCGGGGTTCGCGTCGATGAGATCCTGCGCGGCCTGGTCCGGGTTGTCGGCAGCAGTCTGATATCCGCGTTGAACGGCTTTGACGAACTTGCGTGCCTCGTCGGGATGGTCCTTCAACCACTGCTGGTTGCCGTTGATCACGATCGAATATGCATCGGGGAAGCCGTAATCGGTGTACTGGAAGTACCGCATCGGAGTTCCGTTTCGCTCCGCTTCGAGGCCTTCCCAAGCAAAGTAGGAGACGGTGAAGTCTGCCTGGCCCGAGTACACGGCTTCGTACGCGGAAGTTCCGAGCGTGACCGTCGTGAAGTTCCCGGTCCCGCCGTCGTTGCGGATGATCTGCTGCAGCGTTTCGACTTCGCCGGGATCGCCGAACCCGGCGTACGTCTTCCCGTCGAGATCACGTGGGCGCGTGATGTCCGCACGATCCGCCTTCACGCCGATGCCGGTGGCGCGGTGCTGAAGTGGCGCGATGACGGACGTCGTGGCGGCGCCGGCTGCACGGGCGAACGTGGCCTGACTCTGTGTGCTGATGCCGAACTCGGCATTGCCGGCATCGACCAGGGTGTCGGGCGAGGTGTTGTTGTACGGCAGGATCGAGACGTCCAGGCCGGCGTCCTCGAAGTAGCCCTCTTGGAGTGCTACGTACAAACCGGTGTGGTTCGTGTTCGGTGTCCAGTCGAGTGCGAACCGAATGGTCCCGTCGGAAGAGCCGGTGTCAGAGGCGCATCCGGTCAGAACTGTGAACGCGGCTGCGATCGCGGCAGACGTGGCAAGCGTGCGGCGCAGCGCCGCAAACGACATCACGACGCCGGCCAAGGCTGCTGGTGGAGTGCGGAATCCCAGAACATCAGCTCATAGCGGCTGGCGATGCGGAATGCTTCACTCATCGCCTCACGCTCTGTCTCGGTGGCAGCTTCGGCCGCAGCATCGACCAGTACGCGGGCCTGCGCCACCGACTCGTGGAATTCGGGTGCGTCGTAGGTCGTGACCCACTGTGCGTACGGATGCGACGGATCGGCGTCGAGTACCTCGCGCGCTGAAGCGGCAAGATCGCGGCCGACCTCGGCGTAGATCCAGAAGCAGGGGAGTACTGCCGCTGCGGAGACCGGGTAAGGCGCAGTTGCTGCAGTCGCCGTCAGATACGAGACGTATCCCAGGCAGGCCTGCGAATGCTCGAGCCTTCCCGATCCCGCTGGAAGAATTCCACCGGTGAGAAGTCCGTCGTGAAGCGCAGATTCCACTGTCGCTGCCGTGGACGCGGAATTCGACCAGAAGCCCGCGGACTGCGGATCCGGGGCATGGGCCGCGACCAGGGACAACGCTTTCGAATACCCCTCGAGATAAAGCTTGTCTTGCTCGATGTACGTGCGGAACGCGTCGAGAGGCAATGTTCCGTCGCCGAGGCGGCGGAGGAACTCCAGTGAGTCGATCGACTCGCGGAGGGCCTTCGTCTCGGCCCAGAGTCGATCTGTGAACCGATCCGTCGACGGCGCTGTGGCCACCGAGTTTTCGGCAGAATTGTATGCAGGCTGCGTAGTAGCCATGACATCCCTTCGTCAGCATTACCTGATCAGGTTCCCGGGTGTGTTCTCAGCCCCGCCCATGCGGAGCACCCCGTGTCAGAACTAGGCGACCTTAACACCGAGGGGTTGTGTACTCGGCGCACACCCGTCCGAGATTGGTAGGTTTGGTCTTGATTGCCACACGCGCGGGTCGGGAGGGGATTCAGACATGGAGACCGACGTTCGACCAAATCTCGGCGAGGACGGAACTCTGGTGATCCGGGCGCGAGGCGGAGAAGCCCGCGGGTATCCGGATGGCGGTGTATTCGCGTGGAAGGGCATGCCCTACGCAGCGGCGCCGGTGGGTGAGCGGAGGTTCCGAGCGCCACAACCCGCACAGCCGTGGGACGGGGTGCGCGACTGTCGTGAGTTCGGGCCGATCGCGCCGCAAGGCCAGAGTCCGGCGGTTCCGATCGATCGGGCCTTCAAAATCGACGAGGACTGCCTGTCGATCAACGTCTGGGCCCCGCGACCCGACGGCACGCCGCGACCGGTGATGGTGTGGATTCACGGCGGCGCCTACTGCCTCGGATCCGCCGCCCAAACGATCTACGACGGCCGTCATCTGGCTGAAACCGGTGACGTCGTTCTCGTCTCCTTCAACTATCGCGTCGGCGCACTCGGATTCCTGGACCTGTCTGCATTCTCCACCGCGGATACTGTTTTCGAGTCGAACTGTGGTCTGCGAGACCAGATTGCGGCACTCGAATGGGTTCGAGACAACATCGACGCCTTCGGTGGTGACCCGAGTGCGGTGACCGTGTTCGGTGAGTCCTCCGGCGCAGGATCCATCACGACGCTCATGACCTGTCCGAGCGCCGAAGGTCTGTTCCATCGTGCGATTGCCCAGAGTCCGCCCGCGACCTCCGTCTACGGGGCCGAGCGCGCCAAGACCGTGGCGGAGCGGTTTCTCGAACTGCTCTCGATCGACCCCGAAGACGCAGGCGATCTGCTGACCACGGATCTGGAACTGCTCGTCAAGGCAAGCGATGATTTGGTCAACGAAATTCCGACCCGGATTCCGGGAACTTTGGCGATGGCACCCGTTGTCGATCGCGATCTGGTGCCGCACTACCCGGTTGCGGCTTTCCAGAAGGGTTACGCGCACCGAATCCCACTGATCATCGGTTCCAACAAGGACGAGGCGTCGATCTTCAAGTTCATGAAGTCTCCGCTGATGCCGGTGAGTGCGCAGTCCGTCGAGGCAATGCTCCAATTACTGGCCGACGATCACCCCGACATCTCCGCGACCAAACTTGCCGAGATCATGTCGGCTTACCCTGACCATGCGAAACCGAGTGGCGCGCTGGCACTGTCACGGGACGCTGCGTTTCGCATGCCGACCCTGTGGATCGCAGACGCGCACTGCAGGCATTCCCCTACATGGGTCTACCGCTTCGATCACGCGACGCCGATGCTCAAGGCGGCGCGGATCGGCGCGGGCCACGCGACCGAATTACCTTATGTATTCGGCAATTTCGGAACCCTGAACGTCGACCCCACGTTCTGGCTCGGCGGTCGGAAGGCCGCGATGGAGGTGGCCGGCCGTATCCAACGGCGATGGTTGGCCTTCGCCAGGCATGCCGTGCCGGCGGCCCTCGACGGCTCGAAGCACTGGGCGCCGTACGAGGAAGAGAAGCGGTCGACGCTGTTGATCGACTCCGCCGACACCCTCGTCAGCGACCCCGATCACGGATTGCGCGTCGCCTGGGGCAACGACGTGATGGGGTTCAACTGACGTCGGTCGAGTGCCGCGGACGATCCAGTTCGCGAAGCACCGGCAGAGAGGCACAGACTGCGGCGATCAGGATGATCGGAATCGACAGGGCCACAAAGGTCGACGCGATTCCGAGTTGATCGAGCAGCGGGCCGACCGCGAGGTAGCCGAGCGGGCCTGCGGCGTAGGCCGTCGACGTCATGACACCGACGACGCGTCCACGCATGTGCTCCGGGCTGTGCGTCTGCATGGCGTAGTTGGCGATCGGGCCGACTGGTCCGTAGACGAGGCCCTGCAGTCCGGCAAGTACGAGGATCACCCACAGTGGAGGTAGGAGCGCCATGGCCAGCATCGCTATGCCGAGAACGGCGACGGCAAAAATCATGATCAGCCGCCGGGACATGATCGGCGCCAGTGGGGCGTAGGCGAGAGAGCCGATGATGCCGCCGATCGCCAAGGCCATCAACACCGATCCGAGTTGGGCCGGTTGATCCAACTCTGTGAAGTACACCGGGAACACGACACTCTCCACAGGCATGTAGAGCGCGACGACTGCCATGTCGATCAGCGCCAGGGTGCGCAGCAGTTTGTTGTTCCAGACGAACCGAAGACCGTCGAGTGTGCCGTGCCAGATCGATTTCGGACGGTGTTCGTGTTCGGGCACTCCGGCGCCGGGAAGCCGGATGAAGGCGACCACGACTATCGAGAACACAAAACCTGCCGCCGTGACCCAGAGCGTGTTCACCGCTCCGATCGTTGCGATGAGGACACCGCCGATGCCAGGGCCGATCAGATACGCGACGTTGAAGTTGGCCTCGTACACACTGTTGGTTCGATCGAGCTTCCACTTGGCGGTCCGAGTCGCGGCAGGCAGCATGGACTCCCTCGCCGCCATTCCGGCGGGGTCGAACACGGCGCCGAGTGCGGCCAACGCCGCGATCACCGGGATCGTCAAGCCCGCGGTGGCCGCGATGATCGGAATCGCTGCAACGGACATCGCGGAGAGAGCGTCGGAAATCATCGACGTTCGACGGCGTCCGAACTTGTCGACGAATGTCCCCGAAAACAGGCTCGACACGAGTAGCGGAATGGCTGCTGCGCCGGCAACTATCGCCGCGTCGGTAGCCTTACCGGTTCGTTCGAGAACCAGCCAGGGGAGCACGACGATGGCGATACCGTTGCCGATCGCCGAGAACAGCGTCGCGAGATTGACCAGTACGAGAGGGAGATAGCTGGGGATAGCTACGTCCGGGGACGCAGGTGGACGCCGATCTGCTGAGGCGACCACGTTCTTTCCTTCCCCGAGATGGTGCCGCCCAGGATTTCGACGACGGCACCATCGACGCTAGCAGCGGGGTCTGCAGGTTCGCGACTGGTTTTTCGCCGGCCGTTCTCGTTCGGTTATGCCTGGTAGACGGGGTTCTCCGCAACAAACTTCTCGACGTACGAGCACGTCGGAAGGATCTTCAATCCCTCGTTCCGGGTCTGATCGAGCGCTTCACGCACCACGATGGCGGCAAGCCCGCGCCCACGAAACTGCGGATAGGTCACCGTGTGGTGGAAATCACGGACGCCGGAATGGTCCGAGTACTCGGCGAAACCGGCGAGTTCGCCGTCGACTCGGATCTCGAAACGCGTTTCCGCGGGATTGTGCGCCACTGTCTCGGTCATCTTCGGGCTCCGTTTCGAAAGGGCGGCCGGTTGCGCCGCGCCGCGTCTACGTTCTCTGGAGCACGCTACCTGGCAGGCCGTCCGCAATATCGGTTGCCGACGTGGGATCCGTTACTTAGCGCAACTACAACTGGACGACCGTTCAAGGGACCTTCGTCGCCATGGAGAACGAACAAAACTGGTCTGTACGTGCCGATTTGCCCGTACTTTTGTGCCCACAACGGGTGATACATATGCATCACGATCGTAACTATCCCAATATGTGGGACCGGTCACAAAGTTTTTTGTCGTCTGTTCGGATGGATTAAGTGGAGGGCCTGAAACGGGCAAATTGCAGGTCAGCGGCGCGCTGGTTGCGTGTCGATGATGGGTGCGAGCGGCCGGAAACCCCAGGGGTATTGCGTTGGTCATCAGATCGTTTCTCGGACGTGATCCCAAAGACCCGCTCGGGGGGTTAGCGTTTGAATCGTCGGGGATAGAAGAAGCGTTACAACTTCGCCAAAAAAACTTTGGCGTCGCTGCTCAACGGTTCGATTTCGAGTCTTCGTCGGACAACTTCGAGGAAGGAACGCACATGATTTTCGGGCAGCGTGAGTCGAACAGTTACTTTGCCGCAATTTTTTCGTACGACTTCCTTGACGAAGGTCTGGGATACGAGACCATCGCACGGATTCACCGAGGCGAGATCTGCGAATGGATTCGTGATCTCGAGGCTTCCGGGTTGTTCTCGGCTGCGGAAGTCCATGCCGCTGAACTGGCATGGCGCGAAAATCCACGCCTGCTCCTCGACGCCCTTCTCGAGGACGCTGACGAGGTCTCTGTCAAGCGCTGGGAGATCGCGTGGACGAGGCTCGAGCGTCAGTCGCCGGCAGCCGGAACCGCGGTGGCAGAGCACGGCTGATCCGGTCGGGCCGAGTCGACTGCTCAGTCTGCGTCAAGATCAACCGTCTGCGTTACATCAACGGTCGACGAGTATCACCTCGTAATCGGTGAGCACGGTGAATTGCACGCCCGCCGTGGTCAGGGCCGCAACCGTCCGCGCAGTCACCTGTGGATCTTCGAGTAGCGAATCGCCGCCGTGCGGCACTATCGCGAAGTCGATCAGCGCGAGCCCGGACCAGATCGGGTCGATACCGCACGTTGGCATGACTTCAGCGGGGTCGTCCGACGCGTCCAGCCCGATCAGAGTCGGAGTCGCCAGGCACGCTCCGGCGCTGTATCCCGCATAGGCCACGACGCCTGAACGAACCAGCATCTCGATGACCCGGTCAGCGCCACTTCGAGCTAGCTGAGCTCGCAGGACGAACGTGTTTCCGCCGCGAACCCACAGGCAGTCGAAATCGCGGAGCCGGAGTTCCAGTGCTTCCGGTGCACCCAGGAAGTCTCGGACATCCACTTCCTCTGCGGTGAAGCCGGCTGCCCGTAGTGGAGTCAGTTCGCTGGTGACTGCTGAACTGCGGGCATTGACGGGCCACGAATCTGCAGCCGCGGCGATGACTGCGATGCGAGCGCCGCGGCCTACGAGATCGACAAAGGCCTCGCGGTGGTCGCCGAATCGGTAGGACGAGAGAAACAGTTTCACTTCTCAGTACCTTCGCGACCTACCCACCCAGCCCTCAAATCGTGAACGCCAGATTGTCGACGACGCGTGTGCCCACCGTGGTGTCACCGCGAAGCGAGATGTCGGTTCGGTGATCCGACGCGTGGACGCGGCCACCGGCAATTCGGGTGAAGAGCGGTGAGCTCATCGAGATGGTCGTGGTCGCCGGACCGTCCAGCTCCGGAACGAGTGTTGCTCGCGCGTCGACCGAGACGTGAAGTGAACGGGCAAGTGGCCCTTCGAGTTCGAAAGTGATCCGTGCTCCCTCTGGCGCCTTTCCTCGTTTTCCGACGACGAATCCGAGCGCGCTGGTGATTTCGCCGAATGCAGTCTCCGCGCGCAATCCGCCTTCCTCACCCGGAATGCCAACTGCATCTCTGATGTCGAGTTCGTGCATCCAACAGTCGAAGGTCCGAATACGCATGAACCGGCCATAGGGCGCAAGACCGACCGGTGTTTGTGTCTCGGCGTCCCAGTCCGCGCTGGTCATCGAGCGCAGCGCTTCGGTTCGTTCGGCGGTGATCTCGCGATATCGGGTCAGCAGGTCCAAGTGCGGTGTCCGCCGCAGGCCTTCGACCCAGCGCTCGTTGAACGCCGCAATCTCGTTGTGGACGTGGGGCAATGCGTGCACGTCCAGATTGATCGACGGCGGATTGATGCCCGAGAGCAGTGATTCCGTACCGATCAGATGGGACACGATGTCGTGAACCGTCCACCCCGGAAGGTTCGACGGTGCCAACCACTGATCGCCGTCGAGTTCGGCCAGCAGTGCGTCGATGACTCTCCATTCCTCGGTCAATGCGTCGACTACTGAGTCCTGGGGCCAACCACTCATGTGGACATCTCCTGTTTCGGACGGTGCGGTTCTCCTCACTGTATGTCCCGGCGGATAAGTGAGCGGGCATTCCCATGCTTCGAGTCGGTGTCGCCAAACCTCCGAGGGTGGCAGAGTTCCTGTGGTAGACCAGGATTGTCGACGCCGAATCAGGCTCACGCGGCGTTGTCGTCACCGACAGAGGAGTCTTCGTGTTTCCAGGAAATTTTGTCCAGTCCACACCGGACAAGCCCGCCGTCATTCGCCCTGCGACGGGTGAGTCCATCACCTATCGGGAACTCGACGAACGGTCGACGCAGTTGGCGCGATACTTCCGAAGTGTAGGTGCCAAGCCTGGGGACCACGTCGCTCTCATCTCGAACAACGATCTCCGGGCGTTCGAGGTGTACTGGGCAGCGTTGAGATCCGGCCTCTACATCACCGCGGTGAACTGGCATCTCACGGCTGCGGAGGCTGCCTACATCGTCGACGACTGCGAGGCGACAATTCTGGTGGCGTCGGGGCAGGCGTCCGCAGCAGTTCCGTTGGACGAGAAGCTGATTCCACGCGTGCGGCACCGATTGGTGTACGGCGGCGCCCTCGAGGGCTTCGACGACTACGAAGACACGGTCGATGCGCAGTCCACTGCTCCACTCGACTCGCAGCCGCGTGGGGCTGACATGCTGTATTCGTCGGGAACGACCGGCAGGCCGAAGGGGATCAAAGGAGATCTCCCGGAGGGTGAGGTGAACACCACCATGGATCCGTACACCGCGGTGTTCGCACCGATGTACGGGTTCGATTCCGACACAGTCTATTTGTGCCCGGCTCCGGTCTATCACGCGGCGCCCCTGCGTTTTTGCGGCGTGATCAATTCGGTCGGCGGAACCGTGATCTTGATGGATGCATTCGAAGCCGAAACCGCGCTGGAGTTGATCGGTAAATACGCTGTGACGCACAGTCAGTGGGTACCGACGATGTTCGTTCGAATGTTGAAACTTCCGAAGGAGACCCGTGATCGTTACGACGTCTCGACGGTGAAGGTCGCCATTCACGCTGCTGCTCCCTGCCCGCCCGAAGTGAAGACGGCAATGATCGACTGGTGGGGGCCGGTGATCTACGAGTACTACGCCTCGACCGAGGGTTCGGGCGCTACCTTCATCAACAGTGAGCAGGCCTTGTCGCATCCGGGTTCCGTCGGGCGTGACGGAGTGATGGGGATCGTGCACATCTGTGACGACGCCGGGCGCGATCTTCCGGTCGGCGAGATCGGTACCGTGTTCTGGGAGCGGGAGACTTTGCCGTTCCGGTACCACAATGATCCCGAGAAAACGGCTGCCGCGCAGCATCCGGATCATCCGACGTGGACGACGAGTGGAGATATCGGCTATATCGACTCCGAGCGTTTCCTTTATCTGACCGACCGCGCCGCGTTCACGATTATCTCCGGTGGTGTGAATATCTACCCACAGGAGTCCGAGAACATCCTTACTTTGCACCCGAAGGTGTTCGACGTGGCGGTCATCGGTGTTCCCGACGAAGAAATGGGTGAGCAGGTCAAGGCGGTTGTCCAACTAGCGGAGGGAATCGAGCCTGGTGCCCATGTCGCCGAGGAATTGCTGGAATACGTTCGCAGTCAGGTCGCACATTTCAAAGCTCCGAGAAGCATTGACTTTGCCGACGAATTGCCTAGGACCGCTACAGGAAAGCTCGTCAAGCACAAGTTGCGGTCTCAATATGTGAGCGATTGATGCTCTAGTGAAATGCTAGGACATCAGAGTAATTCTGCGAGATAGTCGGCAAGGACCTGCGCGTGACCGTATGGCAGGTCCTTGCTTGCTGTCAGTAGAACAACGGGTCGAGCATCCGAGGCCGGTGCGAGGCGTACTGCAGGTTTTCGCGTTTGAGGCCGCGTGGCCGGAGTCGGTCTACGCGGAGTCGGACGGCGTTACATTCGGAAGCCGGTTCGTAAACTCGCTCGACGGTGATTATTCGGCGCGTCATTCTGATGCCTTTACGTCTTTCGGCCGTTTCAAATAGTGGAATAGTCCGCCATTCCGGTGTGATCGGCCTCACAGTAGGCTTCTTCAGGTATGTCCAAACATACTGTTCGGACTCGATTCAGATGGAGAAAGTGCGTCGTCGGTTTCCCTACGCCGCGTTAACTCTGGCTACTATCAGTCACCATTCACCCAAAAGCGGGTCATCTTCCGCTCATCACATGCTGGTTGCCGCTCGTCGCAGCAGGCGAACCACCAACCGCAGAAGGTAATGGAAAATGGAAACATCGAAGAGCGCACAAGTGCGTCCGTCGGTCGGCGTCCCTCGAGAATCGAGTGATGGTGAGCGTCGGGTCGCATTGGTGCCGAAAATTGTGTCCGCTTTGATCGGCAAGGGTGTCGACGTGGTCGTCGAGTCCGGGGCCGGTCTCGGGGCGTTGATTCCCGACGGGTTGTACACCGCTGCCGGCGCGAAAATCGGCGATCCGTGGACTGCTGACGTGGTGGTCAAGGTTGCGCCTCCGTCGACAGAAGAGATCGCCCGGATCAGTACCGGCGCGAAGCTCATCGGTTTCCTGAATCCGCGTAATGCGGACAACCGCATCGCCGAGTTGAAGGCCGCCGGCATCGAGGGATACGCCGTGGAGGCGATTCCTCGTATCTCCCGCGCGCAGGTGATGGACGCGTTGTCCTCGCAGGCGAACGTGTCCGGGTACAAGGCTGTTCTGTTGGCAGCATCGGAGTCGACGCGGTTCTTCCCGATGCTCACCACCGCTGCGGGCACGGTGAAGCCTGCGACGGTTCTGGTCCTCGGAGTGGGAGTGGCAGGTCTGCAGGCGCTGGCGACAGCCAAGCGTCTCGGTGGCCGCGCTACCGGGTACGACGTGCGTCCTGAGGTCGCCGACCAGGTGCGTTCGGTGGGTGCACAGTGGCTCGACCTCGGAATCGATGCGGCGGGCGAGGGTGGATACGCCCGCGAGTTGACCGACGACGAGCGAGCGAAGCAGCAGCAGGCACTCGAAGATGCGATCAAGGGCTTCGACGTTGTGATCACCACAGCTCTGGTTCCGGGTCGTCCGGCGCCGCGCCTGGTGACCGCTGCCGCGGTCGAAGGCATGAAGCCGGGCAGTGTGGTGGTCGACCTCGCGGGTGAAACCGGTGGTAACTGCGAGCTGACCGAGCCGGGTCAAACCGTCGTCAAGCACGGCGTGACCATTTGCTCTCCGCTGAATTTGCCGGCGTCCATGCCGGAGCATGCGTCCGAGTTGTACTCGAAGAACATTTCCGCGCTGATCGAACTCATGTTGGTGGAAGGTGCCTTGGCGCCTGATTTCTCCGACGAGGTTCTGGCCGGTGCGTGCGTCACCCGTGAAGAGAAGGGCGCCTGATGTACACATCACTTCTGGCGAACATCGCGATCCTGGTGTTGTCCGGGTTCGTCGGTTTCGCTGTGATCTCCAAAGTTCCGAACACCCTGCACACCCCGTTGATGTCCGGCACGAACGCCATCCACGGCATCGTCGTCCTGGGCGCGTTGGTCGTCCTGGGCAAGGTGCACGATCCCTCGATCGGGCTGCAGATCATCTTGTTCGTCGCGCTCGTCTTCGGAACCGTGAACGTTGTCGGTGGTTTTGTCGTCACGGACCGCATGTTGGCGATGTTCAAGGCCAAGCCGGCCGCCAAGTCTGTGTCGAAGGATGGTGACCAGTAATGGAATACCTGGTCAATGCGCTCTACATTGTCGCGTTCTCGATGTTCATCTACGGCCTCATGGGTCTTACCGGCCCGAAGACCGCAGTCCGCGGCAACCAGATCGCCGCGGTCGGCATGCTCATCGCCGTCGTTGCAACTCTGATCTCCATTCGTGATGCGGAGATGGGGAACTGGATCCTCATCGCTGCCGGCCTTGTCATCGGTGTCGTGCTCGGCGTTCCGCCGGCGCTCCGCACGAAGATGACGGCCATGCCGCAGTTGGTGGCACTGTTCAACGGTGTCGGCGGCGGCACGGTCGCGTTGATCGCGTACGCGGAGTTCCTGGACTCGGACGGTTTCACCGCATTCCAGCACGGCGAGTCGCCGACGGTACACATCGTCATCGCTTCGCTCTTTGCCGCGGTGATCGGATCGATCTCCTTCTGGGGCAGCGTGATCGCGTTCCTGAAGCTGCAGGAAACTCTGCCTGGTCGTCCGATCGGAATCGGTAAGCTCCAGCAGCCGCTCAATGCTCTGCTGCTTCTTGCCGCCGTCGCGTTCTCGGTGATCATCGGTATCAAGGCGATCTCACCGGAAGGCCCGACCAGCTCACTGTGGATCGTCGGCGTGCTCGTGCTCTCGGGCATCCTCGGACTGATGGTCGTGCTGCCCATCGGCGGCGCGGACATGCCCGTCGTCATCTCGCTGCTCAACGCTCTGACCGGTTTGTCAGCTGCTGCTGCAGGTTTGGCGCTCAACAACCAGGCGATGATCGTCGCCGGCATGATCGTCGGTGCTTCGGGCACCATCTTGACCAACCTCATGGCCAAGGCCATGAACCGGTCCATCCCGGCCATCGTTGCCGGCGGCTTCGGTGGTGGTGGCGGTGAAGCCGCATCCTCCGACGGCGTCGTGCGCACGGCAAAGGCGACCTCGGCCGCCGACGCGGCCATCCAGATGGCCTACGCCAACCAGGTCATCGTCGTACCCGGATACGGACTTGCCGTCGCGCAGGCTCAGCACGCGGTCAAGGACATGGCGAAACTGCTCGAGTCGAAGGGCGTCGAGGTCAAGTACGCCATTCACCCGGTCGCCGGCCGTATGCCCGGTCACATGAACGTTCTTCTCGCAGAGGCGGATGTCTCGTACGACGCGATGAAGGAAATGGACGACATCAACGACGAGTTCTCTCGTACCGATGTCACCTTGGTGATCGGCGCGAACGACGTCACCAACCCGGCGGCGCGCAACGATCCGAGCTCACCGATTCACGGAATGCCGATCCTCAACGTCGACCAGTCGAAGTCCGTCATCGTGCTCAAGCGCTCGATGAACTCCGGTTTCGCAGGTATCGAGAACCCGCTCTTCTTCGCCGAGGGCACCTCGATGCTCTTCGGTGACGCCAAGAAGTCGGTCTCCGAAGTAACCGAGGAACTCAAGGCGCTCTAGCGCTGGTACTCGGAAGGGGCGTCCACTCGCAGCTGCGAGTGGACGCCTTTTTTCGTGGCCGTGTGTTGCAAAGATGTCGTGTGTTGCAACGACTTCTTGTGCTGAAACGACTTCTTGTGCTGAAACGACAAAGGCGCCTGGCCCGAGACGAAACTCGGAACAGGCGCCTCTGGCGACGTTTTACGGAACCTCGGGGGTTTCGGGGTCGGAAGAGAAGCCGGAAAGTAGTTCGATCAACTTCTGGATCAGTTCGAGCGGGTTCAGATCTTCGAGGCTCACGGTAAAGACTCCTTCGCTGTGGAACTACTTGATTCGGACATTTCAGAACATACGTCATGTCCAACCGTGGCGGGAGAGCTATCGGCGAAAATCTCTGAATCCCAAAGATTTAGGACTAAAGTCGGATGCTCCGGTGCCTGGAGAACGCGATGGCTGCCGTATCCGGGCGTAGCTCTTCACGTTTCGCGGCGATGGGCGATCGTGCCATCAAAATGGCTGCGGCACAGGCCCATACCAGGGTGATCAGAATGCCAGCTATCACTCCGAAAAGGCCGCTCAGCTCGGCGGCGAGCGCGCTGGCACCGATCGCAGCAACTCCGACGAATCCGAGCCCGGCGACCACCGGACGCCACTGCGGGGCGGAGATCAAGATCGCCGAGCAGTACAGCGCGGTCGCCGCTGCGACGTGACCGCTGGGCAATAGGTCCTGGGGCACATCGGGGAGCCAGGAACCGAATGCCGCGTTGGTGAGATTGGCGCCCATTCCGAGGAGCAGGATCGCGCCGATGCCGTATGGCAGTCCGCGGACCATCGAGACGACGGCCAGAGCGGTAGTGGCTGCGAGTACAGCGGTGACGTCGAATCGGCCTACCGTCCACTCGGCAAGTGCGCGCACCTGTTCCGGGACGCTCAAACCGGGCGAGGTGGGTCGCACGAAATACAAGACGCCCAGCGCTACGACGGCGATCGCGGCAAGGACGAGGAAGCGAGTGGTTGTGGAGGGAGCGGGGTGCTGGGTGGAGGTCGAGACGGTCACGAGTACCAGCATCCCTGTTGAGTCTGTGCCGATCGTGAGGATCAGCTGTGAGGTCTGTAGGCGGTCGGAGAATCGCGCCGAACGACACCCGCACAACCCGCTGCGACCAGGACGCATGCAAACGGGATCAACATTGCTGTGGTGAGAGGCACAAGCTTGGTGACCCAGCCGATGGTTGCCGGACCGGCGAGGAATCCGATGTATCCCATGCCGACGACGCGAGACATGTTGGTGCCGGCCGAACCTGAGCCCAGATTTCCGGCCGTGGTGAAGATCTGCGGAATGCATCCCGACAGGCCGGCGCCGAACAGGGCCCAACCGAGCAACGTCAGTGGTAGCCAGCCGGATACCACGACGGTCAGCATTCCGATGGACGACAGCAACGCACCGTAGCGAACCACTGCCACCGGGCCTACCGCCGCGCTGATCCGATCCGCGGTGAACCGGCCGACGGTCATCATGGCGGAGAATGCGCCGAACGACAGTGCGGCAACGGCATTCGAAACACCGAGATCTTCCTTGACCTGCAGCGCGCTCCAGTCGTTTGCCACTCCCTCGGCCAGCATCAGAACAAAGGCGAGGGTTCCGAGGGCAAGTACGCGAGCCGAGAATCTGCCGTGTGTCTTTCCGGTAGTCGACGCGGTTTCGGCATGCACGTCGACGTGAGGGAGAAGGGGTCGCGAGCACAACCAGACTGCCAGCAAGCCGATTGCCGACGCGATGCTGAGCGTGACATACGGCGGAAGATCCAGTGCGAGAGTGCCGAATCCGATGACAGAGCCCAATACGCCACCGACCGAGAACATGCCGTGAAAGGCCGCCATGATCGGGCGCCGGTACAACTGTTCGGCCTCGACGGCCTGCGAGTTCATCGACACGTCCAACGCGCCGTTCGCAAAGCCGAACACGACAAGTGCAGCGCCCAGTTGCCAGGTGTTCGTGGCAAACCCCGGGCCGAGAGTGGCGAATGCCAGCCCGCTACCCGCCAGGACGACCATGCGTCTGCTGCCGTATCGATCTGCGAGCGGGCCGCTCAACTGCATGCCGGCAATGGCTCCGACTGCAAGAAGGAGAAGAAGTGAGCCGAGCGTCGAGTGACTGATCCCCACTCGGTGTTCGATGGACGGGATGTGGACGACCCACATCGCGAGGAGAAATCCGTTGATGCCGAAAATGCCGAAGATGCCGGCGCGGGCGCGCACCAGGGCGGAGGTGGGGACTGCGCGGTCGGTGGGGTTGACGCTCACTCGTTCCTTTCTACAGGTGAGTCAGCAACAGGTCCGGGTTCGCGAGCATCTCTGCGACAAATGAGAGGAATCTCGCGGCCTGCTCACCGGTCAGCACGCGGTGGTCGAACGTCAACGTCAGTGTCACGACGCTCCGCACTTCGATCTTGCGCTCGATCACCCACGGACGCTCGCTCACCGAGCCCAGACAGAGAATGACGGCTTCTCCCGGATTGAGAAGCGGAATGCCGCCGTCGACGCCGAAGACTCCGACATTGGTGATCGTGACGGTGCCACCCGTCAGGTGACGGACGTCCGTCTTTCCCTCACGGGCAGCAACGGTCAGTTCGGTCACCGCGCGTGCGAGTTGGACCAGGCTCAGTGTCTCGGCGCTCTTGATGTTGGGCACGGACAGTCCACGTTCGGAGGCGACGGCGATGCCGAGATTCACGTCATCGTCGACGGCGGCGTCGCCGCGGGCCTCGTCCCAATGCGCGTTCACCATCGGGTGCGAGGCGATGGCGGCCACCATTGCCTTGGCAGCGAGTGTCAGCGGAGTGAGAGACAGTCCGGTGAACGCCTCCGAGGAACGGAGCCTGCCGAGCAGTTCCATCGAAGGCGTGACATCGGCGGTGAGGAAGACGCTGGCCTGCGGAGCGCGGGTGCTGGCAACCATCGCCGACGCCATCTGTTTTCGTATGCCGGACGAGGCCAGGCGTGTCGCGTTATCCGAAGGCGACTGCACGGTAAGCGCGTCTGCGACGTCAGCCGCGGTGACGGCACCGTCGAATCCGCTGCCGGTGATTTCGCTCAAATCGATGCCGGCTTCGCGGGCCGCGCGCCGCGCCGCGGGGGTTGCGGGCCGACGCTCGGTACTCGCCGCGGATTGCGAGTACGGCGTGATCTTGCTCCGTCGGCGGCTCGGTCTCTCGGTCGCGGGTCCGTATCCGACCAGCACGCTCGGAGACTGAGAATTACTTGGAGACGGTGAATTTGAAGACTCCTCGATACGGATGATCGGAGTACCCACCGGAACGGTAGTGCCAGGTTCGACGAGGAGTTCTCTGACAACACCGATGTAGGGCGACGGCAGTTCGACAAGAGCTTTGGCTGTCTCTACCTGGGCGAGAACTTGATTGAGTGCCACAGTGTCGCCGACGCCGACCGCCCACTCGACCAGATCGGCGGAAGTCAGGCCCTCGCCGAGATCCGGTAACCGGAATTCGTGCGCCGTGCTCATGCTGCCAGCGTTCGGTCGAGCGCCGCGAGGATCCGGTCGGCGTCCGGAAGGTGAAAACGCTCGAGCTTGGCGGGCGGGTAGGGGATGTCGAATCCGGTGACCCGCAGGATCGGTGACTCCAACTGATAGAAGCAGTGTTCCGCGACGTGTGCTGCGATTTCGGCGCCGACGCCGAGAAACTTCGGAGCCTCGTGGACAACGACCAGCCGGCCTGTCTTGTTCACCGACGCCTCGATCGTGTCGAAGTCGACGGGGGAGAGTGAACGCAGATCCACCACTTCCAGATCATGGCCCTCTTCTTCGGCGATCCGCGCGGCGTCGAGTGCGGTGGTGACCATGGATCCGTACGCAACCACTGTCGCGTCGTTCCCCGAGCGGGCGACGCGAGCACGGTGGAGCGGAAGCTCGGGCGCAGCATCGGTATTCACGTCGGCGGTATCCCAGTAGCGCCGTTTGGGTTCGAGGAATATCACCGGGTCGTCGGCCGCAATGGATTGGCGGATCATGTGAAAACCGTCGATCGGATTGCTCGGGTACACCACCCGCAGTCCCGCGGTGTGAGCGAAGTACGCTTCCGGCGACTCCGAATGATGTTCCACCGCACCGATTCCGCCGCCACTGGGAATCCGAATCGTCAGTGGCGCAGAGGCAGCGCCTCGGGTGCGGTACTGGATCTTGGCCACCTGCGAGACGATCTGATCGAAAGCCGGGTAGACAAACCCGTCGAATTGAATTTCGCAGACCGGACGATATCCGCGCAAGGCAAGACCGAAAGCTGTTCCCACGATCCCTGATTCGGCGAGGGGCATGTCGATCACCCGGGTGTCGCCGAAGTCCTTCTGCAGGGCGTCGGTAACCCGGAATACGCCGCCGAGACGGCCGACGTCCTCGCCCATGATGACAACGCGACGATCGTCTTCGAGTGCGCGTCGAAGGCCGGTGTTGAGCGCGGTCACCAGATTCATGACGGTCATGACGAAGCCCCTTCCAGGCTACGGAGATACGCGCGATGCTCTTCGCGTTCAGCGTCGATCAGTGGGTGTGCCTCGGCGTAGACGTGATCGAAGAGCGCTGACGGGGGCGGATCGGCGAGCGCGATGGTTGCGCGTCGCAGTCCAGCGGCGACGTCGTCGGCGGCTGCCGCGATGGTGCTGAGTTCGTTTTCTCCGAGAAGATCGCGACGGCCGAGGAGCAGACGCATTCGCTCGAGCGGATCGCGGCTTCTCCACTCCGACATATCCGTATCGGTGCGGTACCTGCTCGGATCGTCGGAGGTCGTGTGCGGGCCCATTCTGCAGGTGATCGCCTCGATGAACGTCGGGCCGCTGCCTTCGCGTGCGCGATTGAGCGCCGAGCGCGTCACGGCGAGCACGGCAAGGACGTCGTTACCGTCGACGCGGATCGCCGGAATACCGTAACCGATCGCCCGATGCGAGATGGGTGTACGGGACTGCAGGGATACCGGTTCACTGATGGCCCACTGGTTGTTCTGGCAGAAGAAGACAACGCCGACACGGAAACTGGCGGCAAATCCCATTGCCTCGGCGATGTCACCCTGACTTGTTGCGCCGTCACCGAAGTAGGCGATCGTTGCGATCTCGGCGCCGTCCAGGTGTGCGCCGAGTGCGTATCCGGTGGCGTGCAGACCTTGGGAGCCGACGACGATCGCCGGATTGGTGACGTTGAATTGTTCTGGATCCCAACCGGAATGGGAGATTCCGCGCCACATAGTCGTCAGCAATTCGGGTGGAACTCCGCGGCAGCACGCGACGGCATGTTCGCGATAGCTGGTGAAGGCGAAGTCGCCTGGGGCGAGCGCTCTCGCGGAACCGACCTGCGCGGCTTCTTGGCCGAGCATCGGAGCCCACAACCCGATTTCGCCTTGACGCTGCAGGGCAACAGCTTCGGTGTCGATGCGGCGACTCACGACGAGATCGCGATACAACGACAGCAGTTCGTCAGGCCCGATGTCCGTTATCAGGCGGTCGAATTCGGGACGGCACACCCGTGCGCCGTTCGGTTGGATGAGTTGGACCGGATAATCGAGGTTGTCGACCATCTTCGCTCACCTCGGTTTCTGCTCATGCCCGGCGCGCCTCGTGAGTACGCCGCACAATCCCGATGTGTTGTATGCAGTTGTCGCTCTACCATCAGGATCCCCCTGATTGGGAAATCCGCAAGTATTTTCAATGCTGTATCAAGACCTGAGCTGCGAACTGACGAGTAACAAACGTGTCGGTACGGCCAACCGATCGGACTTCAACCGCTAGCATCGGTGCGGTGACTGCAGTCGGTTTGAACGAAGAAGCTGTTTCCGCGTGGATCGCCGAACTGGGGGTCGGCGCCACGACACCACTGACTTTCGAGAGGATCGGTAACGGGCAATCGAACCTGACCTACTCCGTGACGGATGCGGGCGGAGGACGGTGGGTACTGCGCAGACCTCCACTGGGAACATTGTTGGCTTCCGCGCACGACGTCGTGCGCGAGCACCGCATCCTGTCCTCGCTCCAGGGAACCAAAGTGCCGGTTCCGAAGATCCTCGGCATCACGGAAGATCCGGAGATCACGGACGCTCCGCTGGTCCTCATGAGCTACATCGACGGCGTTGTGATCGACGGCGTTCCGGTGGCTCAGAAGTTGACCGAGGACGAGCGTCGCGCGGTCGGCTTGGCGATGCCCAAAACCCTCGCCAGCATCCACGGAGTTGACCTGGAAGAGACCGGGCTGCACGACCTGGCCAGCCGCAAGCCCTTTGCCGAGCGTCAGCTCAAGCGGTGGTCGGCGCAGTGGGAGAAGTCGAAGACCCGCGATGTTCCGGATGTCGACCGATTGGCCGAGATTCTGCACCGAAACATTCCGGAACAGAACGAAGTGACGTTGGTTCACGGCGACTTCCACCTCAACAACGTCATCACCGATCCGGCCGAGGGGCGCATCGTTGCCGTCGTCGACTGGGAGCTGTGCACGTTGGGGGAGCCGCTCGCGGATCTCGGTGCGCTACTCGCGTACTGGCCGGAAGCCGGTGACAAGGTTGCCGGTCCGTTCATGGCGTCCACGCTGGAAGGCTTCCCGAACCGTGACGAGCTGGTCGCTGCCTACGTCGAGGCGACTGGCCGCGACGTGTCAGCGGTCGGATACTGGCACGTACTCGCTCTGTGGAAGCTCTCGATCATCGCAGAGGGCGTGCTGCGACGCATTCTCGACGATCCGCGCAACAAGGCCGAGCACGGCGGCCCGACGGTCGCGCTGATCGACGGAATCGTTGCACGCGCCGTCTTGACGGCAGATCAGCTCGGCCTGAGCTAGTTTTCGGTCAAGATCCCGGCTGCCGATCTGATGGCCGCCGGGATCTCCACCGGCTTACGGGTGTCGGCGTCGACGTAGACGTGGACAAAGCGGCCGGTGGCAGCGGGTTCCCAATTGCCACCGTCGACCTCGTGGAATATCGCCAGGGCGTAGACGATGCTCTTGGTGCCCAGCTTCTCGACGGAGATACCCACCTGCAACTGCTCGGGGAACGACAGCTCGCTCAGGTACCGGCACGACGTCTCGGCGACGAGGCCGATGGCAGGCAGGGTGCGGATGTCGGTTCCAGTGGAAGACATCAGCCAGGCGTTGACCGCGGTGTCGAAGTACGAGTAGTAGGTCACGTTGTTGACGTGGCCGTAGTGATCGTTGTCGTCCCACCGCGTCGGGACGGGCCAGAGAACGGGAAACTCGCTGATCGACGGGGGCGTCTGCGCTGTGCTCACGGCTTCGACTGTAGTGAGGACTGTCGCGCGAGTGAGGGCAGGGTGGTGCCCTGTAGGACTGCACGCACGATCAGCCCCACCAACAGTGCCCAGAATGCCGAACCGATTCCCAGGATACTGACCCCGGATGCGGCGATCAGAAACGTGACCACGGCGCCTTCACGTTCACTCGCCTCGCTCAGCGCCGACGTGAGGGCGCCGGCAAGCGTTGCCAGGAGCGCCAGTCCGGCAACAGTTTCCACGACTCCGGCCGGTGCGGCGGCTACCAGAGCGGCCACCGCGGCCGCGCCGGCAGCGAGAACGAGATACGCCCAGCCTGCGGTGAAGGCAGCGATCCATCGACGTTTGGGATCCGGATGTGCAGTGGGGGCGGCGGCCAGGGCTGCGCTGATCGCCGCGAGGTTGATCGCATGGCCACCGGCCGGTGCGCCGACGATGGTGCCGATACCCGTCACGATCATCGACGGTCGCCAGGGAACGGTGTATCCGAACGAATTCATCACGGCCACACCGGGAATGTTCTGCGAAGCCATCGTGACGATGTAGAGGGGAATCGCAATGCCGATCATTGCCTGCCAGGTCCACGACGGCGCGGTGAGATCGATGCGGGGAATCATGGCGCCGGCGTCGAGCACTCGATCCGACGTGACGAGGCTGATCCCGATCACGACCGCTGCGGTGAGGAACGCGAGCGGAACCGCCCATCGCTTGGAGAAGCGCTGCGCGGCAAGCCAAACCAGGATGACGGGCGCGACCGCTGCCGGTGCGTCCCGGACGGCGATGATCGGCGCCAGGCACAACGGCATCAGAACCCCGGCGAGCATCGCCTGCGCGAGGGGCGTCGGGATTGCCGAGATGATCCTTCCGAGCGTCGGCCACAGTCCGGTCAGCACGATCGCGATTCCGACGACGATGAATGCTCCGACCGCCGCCGGCCACCCACCCTCGACCGCTCCGGCGCCGGCGAGCAGAGCGGCACCGGGCGTCGACCAGGCCAGGGTGATCGGCATCCGATACCGGCGTGAGAGCCAGAGCATTCCCAACGCTTGGGTCACACACAGAACCAGCAGTCCGGACGCCGCCTCGGTTGCGTCCGCACCGACAGCCGCGAGGCCGGTGAGCACCACCGCGAACGAACTGGTGAAGCCGACGAGGGCCGTGACGATGCCTGCGCTCATCGGTTGCGAGTTGCTGCGAACGGCTTCCGGTTCGGTGGTATCTGTGGAGTCCGACATGGTCAGTGATTCTGCCCGACCCGCCCCAGACCCGATTTACCTGTCCGGTCGGATGGGTGAGGTGACCGCTTTGCCGTAGATGAGGTGCGTTTGGGCGTGCCAGACCTCGGGATGTGCGGCGAGGTGGTCGATCAATACTCGCTGTAGATGAGCACTGTCACGGACCGCGACGTGGAGGAAGAAGTCCTCGGGCCCCGAGACGTTGAAGAGCGCAAGCGTTTCCGGCAGTGCTAGGGCGTCGGCGGTGAACCGGTCGACGAGGTCGCGGCGGTGTGGTCGCAGTTGAACGGCGATGATCGCCTGCATCGACCGGCCAACGGCTGCCGGATCGACAACCGCGTGGATACCGCTGATCGTTCCGTTGGCACGT
Organism: Rhodococcus sp. MEB032; assembly: GCF_030208925.1. NCBI lineage: Bacteria > Bacillati > Actinomycetota > Actinomycetes > Mycobacteriales > Nocardiaceae > Rhodococcus > Rhodococcus sp. MEB032. Next base: position 88,385 of record NZ_JARVSY010000055.1, on the reverse strand, counting down.
AGGCGTCGTACGCGCTCGTGGCACGAGGACGTCGCCAAACCGACTCGATCGGCCAACACCTTGTTGGTGATCGACGCGTCGTTCTGCAATTCGGCCAAAATCTTCCAGTCCACCGGATCCAGAGGCTCATTCTTCGTCATCTGCCGAACTATATCCGAAGTCGTTTTGAACTTCCCGGATCCAGTTGCACACTCCTGGCATGAACATGTGTCTCGAATCAGCTCGGGTGTGAGGTATTTCGGATGAGTGTCGGTCAATGGCTCGCTTTCGGCTCCCTGCTATCCATCGTCCTGTTCACGCCGGGACCGGATTTTGTCCTGATCCTGCGTCATTCTCTGGCAGATCGTCGGACCGGCGCGGTGGTGGCCGCCGGTGTGATTTCCGGGCTCTTCGTTCACACCGCTGCCGCGTCACTGGGTCTCTCCGCACTTGTGGCGACACGGCCGCAGTTGCTCTCCGCGCTCACCTACGCCGGGGCGGCATATCTGACCTGGCTCGGCATCTCCGCGATTCGAAGTGCTTTCAAGGCCCGAGCCTCGGACGAGGGAATTCCGGCAGCGAAAGAACCGATCGCGGTCACCACGGCATTTCGCTACGGCTTCCTCTCGAACCTGCTGAATCCGAAGGCTTTGTTGTTTTTTCTCGGGCTACTCCCGCAATTCATCGAGCCGGGTGAAGGCGCAGGGCTGCGGACGTTGATGTTGGCGGGCGCGACGGTGGTCGCCGCGGCACTGTGGTGGGCGATCGTGGTGGTGTTGGCGGCCGGAGCCGGCAAGAAGTTGCGTCGTCCTGGCGTCGGCAAGCGAATCGACGTGGTGACAGGCGTGTTGTTGGTGGGCCTCGGTGCCTTCTTCGGGGTTGCATGAGTGGTCGTGTCAGGATGGGCTCATGACACTTCCCGTGCTGATCGACGTCGAAGAACTGTCCGCTCTCATCGAGGCCGGCGCTGCGCCGCGATTGCTCGATGTCCGATGGGCGCTGGGTGATTCGAACGGCGAGCAGCATTTTCGCGACGGCCATATTCCCGGTGCGGTATTCGTGAACCTCGAAGAGGAACTTGCCTCGCCGCCGTCGCCGGACGAGGGGAGGCATCCGCTGCCGAGTCTCGAAGACCTGCAGGCCGCGGCGCGTCGTTGGGGAATCGACGACGGTGATTCGGTGGTGCTTTACGACGCCACCGGCAACACGGCCGCGGCCCGTGGTTGGTGGCTGCTGCGGTGGGCCGGACTCTCGGATGTCCGACTGCTCGACGGCGGGCTGCAGGCCTGGGAGTCCGCAGGACTGCCGTTGGCGGCCGGTATCGGCGAGTCCGTCAGCCCGGGCGACGTGACTTTCACCGGCGGCAACATGCCGACTGTCGACATCGACGGTGTCGGCAACTGGACGAGCGAGGGCGGTGTCCTTCTCGACGCCCGAGCCGGGGAGCGGTACCGCGGCGAGGTCGAGCCGATGGATCCCGTCGCAGGGCACATCCCCGGTGCGGTGAACGCGCCGACCGCCGAGAACATCACCGGCGACGGGCGATTCCTGGATACGACCCACCTGCGTGAGCGATTCGCCGGACTGGGCGTCGGAGACAAGGTGGCGGTGTACTGCGGATCCGGAGTGACTGCAGCGCACGAGATCGCGGCGCTCGCGATCGCTGGTTACGACGCGACGCTGTTCCCGGGCTCGTGGTCACAGTGGTCCAACGACAGCACTCGCGCCGTCGACACCGGAGCCTGAGTCAGCTCTTGGTGCGATCGATGAATGACGGCACGAGAAACCACAGCGCCGTGAACATGATCGCGGCGCACGCTGCCAAAACCTTTGCGGCAACTCCGCCGACGGCGACCTCGGCGATCAACAGGACCGTGCCGGTCATGGAGGCGGCCAGAAAGGCTATGCCGCACAGGGCGAATCGGTTGGCCACGGGCAATATGTTCTCGCGGTGCCCACGGCGGAAAAGCATGCGATGCCAGACCGCGGGTGCCATCAGGAACCCGAACGAGATGGCAACAAGGATCACTGTCACCAAGTGGATGCCGCGGATGTACGCCGACGCTTCCTCGTAGCGTTCGGTGAATGCCACGGCCAGCAGGAAGGCAAACAGGATCTGCACACCAGAGAGCGCGACGCGCAGTTCTTGCAACAACTCGTTGAAGTTCCGCGCGAGTTGTTGAGGTGGAGTCTCCCCGGTCTCGTTCACGGCGACGTGGTTCCTACGCCCGTGAGTATTCCGACGCTCGCTGGATCTGCTCCGCGCTCGGGCGCACACCGGTGTAGAGAACGAACTGCTCGGCGGCCTGAAGGGCAATGACCGACGCTCCTGTGATCGCCGTTTTGCCGAGTTCGGTCGCCAACGCGATCAGTGGCGTCTTCGAAGGCATCGCGACGACGTCGAAGACGACATCGGCTGCGCGCACTGCGTGCTCGGGGAACGACAGTGCATCTGCTTCTGCGCCGCCGGACATACCGATCGGGGTGGCGTTGATCAGCACACCTGGACGAAGCTCACCGAGTTCGGCCTGCCAGTCGAAGCCGTACTGCTTCGCAAGCGATGACCCCACTTGCTGGTTGCGGGCGATCACGGTGACGTCGGTGAATCCGGTGTCGCGCACCGCGGCGACGACTGCTTTTGCCATGCCACCGCTGCCGGCGACAGCGACGGACAGGCTCGTGTCGACGTTGTTGTCACGCAGTAGATTGGCCACCGCCTGATAGTCGGTGTTGTAGGCGTGCAGCACTCCGGACTCGTTGACGATCGTGTTGACGGAGTCGATGGCGCTGGCCGAATCATGCATGACGTCGATGTGCTCGATGACCTGTTCCTTGAACGGCATCGACACCCCACAGCCTCGAATCCCGAGTGCTCGGATGCCGGCGATCGCGGCTGGCACGTCTTCGGTGGTGAAGGCTTTGTAGACGAAGTTCAGGCCCAATTCCTCGTAGAGGTAATTGTGAAATCTGGTGCCGATGTTGCTCGGTCGCCCGGAGAGCGACATGCACAGGAGCGTGTCCTTGTTGAGGTCGACGGTCATCGTTCCCACTCTAATCGCGAGTTCGGAGTAGTTCTTGATGGAGGAGTGCACCCATCCGGATGGCCCGCAGCGCCGAATGTCGGGTATCCGATCGAAGCACCACTCGCACCGACAGAGCCGAGACGACATGGTCACACAGAACATCGACGAGCACCCGAGCACCGAATCTCGTCCACCGCGTCGTAGATGGGCTGCTCACGCGATCTCCGGGGTCTTGGCCGCGGCTGTCGTCCTGGGCGTCGGTGAACTGGTTGCGTTGCCGATCAACCCGGACGCGTCGCCCTTCTACGCGGTAGGTGCGACTACCGTCGACCGAACGCCGGCGTGGGCTCGCGAGTTCGCGATCGACACTTTCGGTACCAATGACAAGCCGGCGCTGTTCATCGGAATGTCGATCTTGATCGTTCTGCTCGGTGCGGTGGCCGGGCTCCTGGAACGGCGACGCCGCCCGATCGGCAGTGTCATCCTTGTTCTTCTGGGCGCGGTTGGTGTGTATGCGGCGATGCAGCGCCCGACTGCCGACGCGATGTACGTGTTCCCGACACTGGTCGGTGTGGTGGCGGGCGTCGCAACCTTGCGGTTGCTGATCACACAACTCGAAGTGCCGCTCTCGCCGGGCGTCGCCGACTCGTGGTTGCCTCGTCGTCAGTTCCTCCTGCTTGCGGGTGCGGCGTTGGCAGTGGCTGCGGCAGCGGGTGCGGCCGGGAAGTTCGTGGGGCAGAGAATCGCCGGAGCAGTAGCGAATCGTGAAGATTTTGTCGTGCCCACCGCCGCTGACCCGGCGCCGCCGATTCCGGCGGGTGCGGACATCGCGATTGCGGGTGCGTCGACGTACATCACGCCCAACGACGACTTCTACCGAATCGACACTGCACTCCTCGTTCCGCAATTGACAACGGATTCGTGGGAACTGCGGATTCACGGAATGGTGGACCGCGAGATGACGTTGTCGTTCGACGATCTGGTGGCGCGAACGCCCATCGAGCGAGTCATCACGCTGACGTGTGTCTCGAACGAGGTGGGCGGCGTTCTGGCCGGGAACGCGAAGTGGATCGGTTATCCCATGAAGGACCTGCTCGACGAAGTCGGTGTCCATCCCGACGCCGACATGCTCCTCTCGACCAGCGTCGACGGCTTCACAGTCGGCACCCCGGTCGAGATAGTCACCGACGGCCGTGACGCGATTCTCGCCGTGGCGATGAACGGTGAGCCGTTGCCGTTCGAGCACGGCTATCCCGTTCGGCAGGTCGTTCCCGGTCTGTACGGTTTCGTCTCCGCCACCAAGTGGGTGACGGAGTGGGAACTCACGCGTTTCGACAAGGTCGAGGCCTATTGGACCCAGCGCGGTTGGGGTGCGCAGGCACCGATCAAGACGTCCTCGCGTATCGAGGTGCCGGCAGCTCTGGCTCCCATCGAGCCGGGCCAGGTGCTGGTGGCGGGAACGGCCTGGGCGCAGCATCGCGGGATCGAGAAGGTCGAGGTTCGCGTCGACAACGGTGAATGGCAACCGGCGACACTGGCGCAGGAGTACTCGATCGACACCTGGCGTCAATGGTCGTGGATGTGGGATGCAGGCTCGGGTTTGCACACGGTGCAGGTCAGAGCGACGGATCTGGACGGGAATGTTCAGGTGGAAGAGCGCACTCCGCCGATTCCCGGTGGCGCCACGGGATGGCACACCAGGTCGTTCACCGTGAAGTGACGTCGGAATCCGAATGAGGTTCGGTATACAGACGAACAACGCGCTGAGCCATCCATCCGGCGATCAGGGTTCGCAGGCCGAAGTCGAACGTGTCGTCGGTTCGCAGTGGGGTCGTAGCCTCGCGCGTGATCTCGCTCGGGTTGGAGGATTGGGTCCATGCGACATCCGGCGTCGAGAGTTTCACGACTGATCCGAGAACCAGACTGTCCAGCGTGGAGATTGCGTGACGAGTGTCGGCCGAATCGAAACCTCCGTCCGAAAATGCCTGAACCAGTGCAGTATCGATATCAAAAGTTACCTCGGTGCGGACGCTGCGGGTCATGAGTAGCGGGATGAGGCGCCAGTGCTCGACCGCAGCTCGGCGATAGGCCCACCCCCACGCGCTGATCCGTTCGCTCCACCCTGCCGGTGGGTGGGGGACAGAGATCGACGACATCACGCGGATGCGCATGAGTTCGACGATCTCGGATCGACCCGAAATATGTGTGTAGAGCGAAGACGGAGTCACGTTCAATTGCTTGGCGATCCCGGGCATGGTGAAGTCGCCGGTCGCGTCGACAGCATCCAGAGCCGCGTCGGTGATGTTTCGCGTGGACAGTATCGGCTGGGTGGGACGCGGCATCGATTCTCCTGGTGAGGGATTCGTCAGCAATCTCGGACTTCATCGAGTGATGACAACTCCTTGATTTCGGGAGCCGGTATGCATCATACTAACCGAACCCTATTCGGTATGTCGGCGGAATCTTCCGGCGATCGGTACACGTCGGAGGAACATTCAATATGTCTGTCGTATGGCTGACCGGTGCAACGATCATCGACGGGACGGGCGCCGACCCGATCGAGAACTGCGCTGTTGCTGTGGAAAACGGGCGCATCAGTGCACTCGGTGGCACGCCACCCACGGGGGCGGAGGTGCTGGACTGCGCTGGGCTGACAATCACGCCCGGCCTCATCGACGCACACGTTCATCTCGGTGGATCGAGCGATCTCGCACCGAGCCTGCGGCGTCAGATCTCGGTAGCCGAGCTCGCTGCAGACATGTTCGCGACCTGCGCATCGACCCTCGACGGGGGATTCACCACTGTTCGTGACTGCGGCGGAATCGACGGTGGACTCGCCGGAGTTGTCGCCTCGGGCAAGATTCCGGGTCCGCGGATCATTCAGTGCGGCCCGATCCAGTGCCAGACCGGTGGACACGGACACCTGGCGGCCGAATGGGAGCCGACTTCGGACTGGTCCGATCATGACATCCCCGGATTACGGTGTATGTCTCTGCTTTCCGACGGTCCGCACGAAATGCGAAAGAACGTTCGCGAGACGTTCCGCAGGGGTGCGGACTTCCTCAAACTGTGTGTCACAGGGGGAGTGGTATCCACTCATGACAAGCTCACCGATACCCAGTTCACGGTCGACGAGATCGAAGTTGCCGTCGAGGAAGCCAATGCGCGCGGTACCTATGTCACGGTGCATGCCCACAACAACGAGGGAATCCGAAACGCTGTCACTGCCGGCGCGAAATGCGTCGAGCACGGCTCAGGTATCGACGACGAGACTGCCAAGTTGATGGCCGAGCACGACGTCGCGTTGGTGCCGACGTTGGCTGTGGTGCAGGCACTCTCGGACAGCGCGGCGTCAGCAGGTCTACCCGAATCGATTTCGGCTCGGATCGGCCAGATGATGCAGGGTCAGATCGACGGGCTTCTTGCTGCTCGAAATGCCGGCGTCAGAGTGGGCTTGGGATCGGACCTCATCGGTACCGATCAAACGGGCCGGGGAATGGAGCTAGTCCTGCGCGCCAAGGTCGAAACCCCGATGGACGCATTGGTTTCCGCTACCCGGATCAACGCCGACATTCTCGGTATCGCCGACGAGGTCGGCACCATCGAAGTCGGCAAGTTCGCCGACCTCGTTGCCTTCCGCGGCAATCCGTTGACGGATCCGTCCATCTTCGCCGATCGTGAGCGCATCGCACTCGTCATTCAGAGCGGTCGAGTGGTGAAGGACGGCCGGTAGCTCAACAGCGAGTGGCGAGTTCTGTCAACGCCGAGTGATCCGCCCGGCTGACCGGTAAGCCGTAGGAAATCGCGACGGTCAAGTACTTGCCGGCGTAAAAGCATCGGTATGCAGGATTGGGCGGCAACCACTCACTGGGCGTGCTGTCGCCTTTCGACTGGTTGTCGGGGCCGTTGACGGCCAACAGGTTCAGAGACATGTCGTTCGCGAACCTCATCCGCAACGCAGGAGTCCAGGTGTTCGCGCCGAAGTCCCAGGCCGCGGCGAGCGGGAAGACGTGGTCGATCTGGACGGACTTGGCCTGGCTGCGTTCGAATTCGATGCGATCTCCGGAGTACGGGTCGGTCATCGCGCCGGACAGTACGACGCAGTCACGTGTTCCTGGTTTGAACACCACGTCCGAGAGATCTTGGGCCAGGACGTTGTTGCGGGTATCGCACCCGTCGTGGCCACCTGGAGCGTCCTGGTCGTCGGACCACGCGGGGCCGAAGACGCAGGCTTCTCTGAACAAGAATTCAAGCTTGGTAATCATGTGGAAGTCCTTCCCGAGATCGATCCGAATCCAGGCATTCCGAGGTCAGTTGTTGCCGATCCTCGTTTCATCGTGGCATCGACCTGTGCGATCTTGTCCCTGACTCCGGTGTAGCTGACCTGCAGTCCTTCGACTTCACCCAGCCAGCCTTCCTGTTTGGCTTCGATGATGCGGGCTTCGAGGTTGTCTCGGATTTCTTCGAGCCTGCCTCGCTGCGTTGGATCCGGCCGCAGGAGTGAGCATCTGACGCAAGCATGCTCATGGATGCAGGGTGTGCCGAACGACCGTGCGCAGGTCCCGACCGATACTTTCCGCTTCTCGAAATGAGACAAGAACGCATCCCATTCCTCGTCGGTCGGTGTCCGGTATTCCTCACTGGGTCTCATCGAACGACGACGCGCGATGAACGCTCGATGCGCTTCGATCGTTTCCGAGGGGTAGACGGCCTTGTAGCCCATCGTCGTGTCAATTGTCTTGTGCCCGCAAATAACCTGTGCGATATGGGGTGGCAGGCCGTTCATGATCGCGTCGGTGACGAATATTCGCCGGAAGTCGTGGGGCTGAAACATCAACGGATCGCCACTGGCATCGGTGAGAGCTGCCACGGTGAGCGCATTGATGAGGAGCTTGCGGACGAAACTCGGTGGGATCGCTCGGCGTTCGTTTCCGATTCCCCGCTGAAAGAGCAGCGGCATCGGCGGATTCCACAGCTTCTCCTGCGTATCGTAGGCAGCCACGAGCGGTATCGATCCGTTGGGTTGCCGCGAACGCTGAACTACCGCACTGAGGACTTCCGCAAGCTCGGGACTGACCAAGATCAGCCGCTCGGTATCGGTCTTCGATGGAGCTATCTGCAGCAGCGGAACCAGTTCACCGGTACTAGGTAGTCGATATTCGGTGATGCTGTGGTGACTGAGCTCGAGGAGCTCTTCATGACGGATACCGCTGAGCCGCAACACTTCGATAGTGGCGAATGCCCAGAATGCTTCCTCGTCCTCGTAGGTGAGATCGCGGCGAACACCGGTAACAGTATTGTCGGCCCATACGACGCGGCCAGTTCCCCGACGGATCAAGGATCGTCGCAGTTCTCCGTCGGTTCCCGCGATCACCTCACCTGGTTCGGTGTTCTGCGCCGCAACAAGTAGAGCCGCTGCGGCCGCGCGGCGGTCAGCTGCGGACCGAACCAACTGCGACAGGACAGGCAATCGCTCGCGAGTGCGCTGATCCATCCGCGCTTTACGGTGTTTGAGTTCCTTGCCTCTTTTGACCTCGGCGTCGCTGATCGGGCAGGGCGCCACCCACTGCGCCCAGCGTGCCGGATCTTCGACGGCCCAGTGCGCGAGGTCGAGATAGAACGCACGCACTTGCAACAGATTGTCTTTGTAATTCTTTCGGGGCGAAGTTGTTTCGTGCTTTCGTCCCGCCGCGTCGACGGCGGTGCGTGTGATCGATCTCAGGTCGTCCTTCCATGCTCGGGCAACGTCAGGCGGCAGCGCCAGGGTGTCGATACCGGGGGCGAGTGTCTCGACGCGGCTCCAGAACAGCCCGGCGAGTCCTCGGGCACGAGAGTTGAGACTGGTGTAGTCCAGCGCGGGTTGACGCTCGCGCAGATAGTCGATGAGCAGAGCTCGGATCGGTTGGTTCTCGATCGGGTAGCGGTCGACGAGTTGTTCGATCGTCAACTGTCCGACCGGAGCGCCGAACGCACGGATGCTGTGTGGTGCATCCTCGGGAAAGATGCCCATCGCACGTAGTCGCAGGTAGAAATCGATCTTCTTCTGACCGCGGCGGGAGTGCACCTGCGCCATCGTTTCGATCAGCTCCACGCAATCGCCGACAGTGATCTCCGCGACCGTCCCGCCTTTGGATACCAGCAGGGTCGCGATTCTGGTCGCTGCGATTCGTGCATCGTCTCGCGAGGTATCCGGCTGAGTGGCAGCAAGCTCGTCCAACCGCGCGAATCCGTCCGGATCTCGCAGCTTTGCCATCATCGGCGCGAGAAACGGGTGCGCCCGGGAGAGCATCCACGGCAACTGCGGCCGGATCACGTCCAGGCACAGCAACATCAGCAGTCCTGCAGCCAGGTCGTTGCGATCATGTCTGACAGGGCGCCCGTGTCCGGCAATCCATTCCACCGGGAGATCGGCCCAGGAGGTTGTCGCGCCGTAACGAGACCCGCGGATGTTCTCGGCGCCGCTGGCGAGCCACCGGGCTTGCCAGGTATCGCCTGGCACCGAAGCCAACCAGGTCAGTATCTTGATCACGCCCCGGTGCCGTCCGGCTCGGGTGGTGACCGCAGCCTCAGCAAGCACCGAGCAGTTCAGTCGGGCCTCGACCTCCTCAGCAGAGGCAGCGGTGTGCGGCCACCAGAGTTCACCTTCGCGTGGTGGAAACTGTTTGTGCAGTTGGCGAATCCTCGAATGCGGCACCGGTGTGACCTCGAAGCGTTCCGGGCGGGTCATGTGCTTGACGGCAGTGCTCACAACGGCCTCCCGAACAGCACGCTCAACGCTGCCGGATCGTATCCAGGAGCAGGAGGCGGCGACGGAGCCCGCGGATGTTCCCGCTGATCAGCAGTACGAGCGTGGTGGGCCAGGACGCTGGCGATCACCTCGTCCTTATCGGGTGTCAGATAAATTTCGGTCGTCGACAAATGGGCGTGCCCCAACACCTCTTTGACCTCCACCAAGGACAAGTGCGGGTCGTTGGCCATCCGCCTCGCTGCACTGTGACGTAAGTCGTGCAGAGTCCAATCCGAACCGAGGGTAGCATTCGCACGCTCGAACATCCGATGCGCCGCATGGTAGTTCAACGGGCGGCGAGGCCTTCGCAGTGTCCACCACAACGGTTGCATCCGTCCGAGTGGCACCTCGCCCCGCAACTGCTCCTGATACAACCGCAACCAGACGAACGCGTCCGCCGACGCGGGTACCTGCTCCACCGCACGTGTTCCCTTGCGCACCACAGTAATCAACTGCTGCCCCGGGTCGACATCGCACTCGCGGACTCCCAACAGCTCCGACGCTCGCACCCCCGATGAAATCCAGAACGCCACCAACGCCCGGTCCCGATCCGACGACAACGCCGCGAACAACTTATCGAACAGATCCTCGGGAATCGCTCGGGGAATCCGCTGCGAGACCCGAGGCCGGTAGCGCCCCACACGCTCAGGTGCCCAATGATCCATCGGATTGTGGTGCGCATGAGCCCGTCTCGACCGGCGAGAGAGATCGAGAGGGAACGGATTCAGAAGCGGGCCAGTCCCCGCGTCCCGATGAAAATCGTAGAAACTTCGCAGCACCGTCTCACTGTGCGCCACTGTCGCCGGCGAGTACCCGGCCCCCAGAGCCGGTTTGCCGGTGACAGGATTCGGCGATGCCGCAGCAGTAGCAGCCGCCTCGGCGCTGGCCGGCACCACTGATCCTTGTCGTGCCTTCGCCGTCAACTGGATCCAACAACTGAAATCGCGGGCATCGACCCGATCGGCACGATCCCACGCCACGTCCACAGCGTGAAGGAACCGCCACCATCTGAGCAGATCCATACCGTACGAACGCACCGTCGCCACCGACCTCCCGGAAGCGATCAGCTCCCGGAAGAACACCTCGACGGACTCCACTCGTTCACCGTCGCTGCCCTGCAAGACGTAAGGCTCCGCCGCCTGACCTGTCGCTATCAACCGACCCACTCGGGCCACCACAAGCCCCGACAGATCTCTCGAACTTTCCCCTTCGCTCATGTCCGCAAGCTACCGACCCACATCGACCCCACCCCTTCAGACCTGCACCATTCGGCATTTAGTTCAGTCAACGGGGCCTCGCCGTTACCGCAGCCGCGCTGGTATCCACCCGGATGTGGTCGGGTGTCGACAATCGCGGTCCGGGACAGCAGCGATTCGAGCTCCGATCGTGTCGGGCTGCCCGGGGCCGACTCGAGACGCTCGTCCCCGAACCATCCGCAGGACGCGACGAGACATACGAGCACGAGCGTCGACAGGATCGCAGATAACCGTGCAACCACCTGTGCCCCGTCCGTCGTAGACGGTGATTCAACGCCGTCCGTCGTAGACGGTGATTCAACGCCGTCCGTCGTAGACGGTGATTGAACCATCGGGGGCCGACAGGAATCAGCCGAACTCGATCACCACTTTGCCGGCGGCATGGCCGTCTTCGACTGCAGCGAGCGCTTCCCCAGCGCGGGAGAATGGGTACCGCCCGGACACGGACGGGTCGAGGATCCCGTCGGCCACGAGCGCCGCGACCTCCGTGAATACTGCTGTAGTTCTTCGGCGTTCGACACCACCGCCGCCGAGTCGGATCGCAGCCAGAGGATCGGCGATGCTCAGGATCGGTGCGTCCGGTCGGGCGAGCTCAGCGCCGCGAGTGAGAGTGTCCCCGCCGACCAGGTCGAAAACCGCGTCCACTCCGACTGGGGACAACGCGGACACGTCGTCTGCGAAGCCGTCCCCCGACGCAACCCAACGTGCTCCCGCTTCCTCGATCGCGGTTCTCTTGGACTCGCTCGCGACACCGATCACGTTGATACTCCGCGCCAGTGCAAGCGCGATCGTGCTGCGACCAACGCCGCCGCCGGCGCCGAGCAGCAGGAGTGTCGCCCCGGGTTTCAGACCGAGATCGTGGAGTGCGTCGTAGGCCGTTCCTGCCGCAACCGTCAGCACTGCGGCATCGGCCCAGGACACGGTAGGCGGCTTGTGTGCTGTCGAGGAGACGTTGAGCAATGTCGACGCGGCGTAGCCGCCGAAGCCGGTCGCGGTAGCGCCGAACACTTCGTCGCCGACCTCGAACTCGGTGACCCGCGGACCTACTCCGATGACAACACCGGACACTTCGCGACCCAGAACCGCAGGCAGCGTCACCGGGACAGTGTCTTTTCGAGTACCCGCACGAACTTTCCAGTCAGCTGGGTTGACACCCGCCGCGCGGACCGAGACCAGCAGTTGGCCGGCACCCGGTGGGGGCAAGGTGACGTCGAAGTAGGACTGTGTGTCCGGTCCGCCGTACTCGGTGAAGCCGTATGCCGTCGTCATGCCTGCCAGCCTATTGCCCGGTAGGCCGGAAGTGGTGTCGGTGGCACCTGATTGGATGGTCGGATGCTGCATGGACTCTGGTCACCGGGATCGGGGCTCAAACTGTGGGTCGACGGGCACGACGGTGCCGGGACCGACGATCCCCGTGATCCGGTCAGTGCTGTCCTGCACCGCAAGTTCCGTCATCGTGCGAATGTCGCTATGCCGCCCGTACCTGGCGGGCCTTTGCACAGTGAGTACGCAGCTGTTGCGTTGGCGCCGCCGGACGCAGTCGATCTCCTGCTGCGGTTCAAGGCCGACGATCAGCGAATTGCGGGAGACCTGCACTTTCTCGTACATGTGGCGCGAGGAATAGACCGGTGGGTGCGCGCCGGACGGGTGGTCCCCGCACTGACGCGGGCTGAAGGAAGTTGGTGGCCACGCTGGCAGTTGTCGGTGGGGGAACGCCAGCGCGCCTGGATCGGCGAACTGGTCGTGGCGATGCCGCCGGTGCAGCGGGCGGTCGGTTCGCCGAGGGCGACGATCGAAGACATCACGAACGAACTCACGGACCCGATCGTTCGTCGTGCTCTCGGGGACTCACATCCGGTGGTGCAGACCCCGCTGTGGCAGGCCGTGTTGTCCGGGGACGCTTTCGACGACGTGTCGGTACGAGCGGCCGAGGGACTCGCCGAATGGGGGTCGACGTTCACCGCCGGAGAGCCGGACTTGGTTCTGCGGCTGATCGAGCCTGAACTCGACGACAATTCCGATCCCGACGACGATGCGCTGTGGCGTCTGCAAGTGTGTTTGCGTCCTGAAGGTGAAGCGCCCGAACGTGTTCGACTGCACCGGGCAGATCCCAAACGTATCCAGCTCGGCAGCCGCAAACTCGAAGACGCAATCAAGGCTTACCCACGTTTTCGCGACGTGCCGCGTGACGAGGACAGCCTCGACCTGTTGCTGCCCACACCTGTCGTGATGGACCTGGTCGGACACGGCGCGATTGTCCTGCGAGAGCGAGGGATCACGCTGCTGCTTCCTCGCGCATGGAACGTGGTGTCTCCATCCCTGCGTGTGCGCGTGACCTCGGCGGCATCTCCGATCGTTGCGGAGAATCGTACGGTCGGTATGGACCAATTGCTGGAATACGATTGGGAATTGGCGCTCGGAGACAAGGTACTCACCGCCGAGGAAATGACCCGACTCGTCGATGCGAAGTCCGATCTGGTCCAGTTGCGCGGCGAGTGGGTTCAGGCGGACAAAGACGTCCTGGCCCGCGCGGCTCGTTTTGTCAGTCAGCGGCACGCGAGCGGGGACCGAGCGATCGTCGATCTGATCAAGGATTTGATCGCCGACGACCTCAAAGACCTGCCGGTCGAGGAAGTGAAGGCAACCGGATGGGCTTCGGCACTGCTCGACCAGTCGGTGGCTCCGCGGCAGGTCGCGGTACCGTCGACGGTCAACGCGACTTTGCGTCCGTATCAACGACGCGGTCTCGACTGGTTGGCGTACATGAGTGCCCTCGGGCTCGGCGCGGTACTGGCCGACGACATGGGTCTGGGTAAGACGCTGCAACTGTTGGCGTTACTTGCGCACGAGAAGTCCAAGACAGCAACCCTTTTGGTGTGCCCGATGTCGGTTGTGGGTAACTGGCAGCGTGAATCGGCGCGATTCGTGCCGAGCTTGCGCGTCTACGTTCATCACGGTTCGGATCGCGCTACCGGGGCGGAGTTGGAACAGGCAGTTCGTGAGAGTGACCTCGTGATCACCACCTACGCGCTCATGACCCGCGACGTCGCGGCCCTCAAGGATCTCGACTGGCGGCGCGTAGTGCTCGACGAGGCTCAACACATCAAGAACGCCAAGACATCTCAGGCGAGAGCTGCTCGCAGCATCCCCGCGGATCATCGCGTTGCTCTGACCGGAACGCCGGTGGAGAACCGACTGGACGAGCTGCGGTCAATCCTCGATTTTGCCAATCGCGGTGTACTCGGCTCGGAGCAGATGTTCCGCAAAAGGTTTGTCGTACCGATCGAGCGGGAAAAAGATCAGCTTGCCGTCTCGCGACTGCGAGCCGTCACGTCCCCCTTTGTGCTGCGGCGCGTGAAGACCGATCCCGCCGTGATCGCGGATCTCCCGGAGAAGTTGGAGATGACGGTTCGAGCGAATCTCAGCGAAGAGCAGGCCGCGTTGTACCGCGCCGTGGTGGACGAGATGATGGCGCAGATCAAGGGGACGGAAGGGATGAAGCGCAAGGGCGCCGTCCTGTCTGCGCTGACCAAACTCAAACAGGTGTGCAATCATCCCGCGCACTTCCTGCGCGACGGTTCGCCGGTGATGCGCCGCGGGCAACACCGTTCGGGAAAGCTCGGACTGGTCGAGGACATCGTCGAGTCGGTCATCGGCGACGACGAGAAGGTTCTGTTGTTCACACAGTTTCGTGAGTTCGGCGAATTGGTGGTGCCGTACCTGGCCGACCGGTTCACCACCGAAGTTCCGTTTCTCCACGGCGGAGTGTCGAAAGCCGGGCGCGACGCAATGGTCGAGGCATTCCAAGGTGAAGGCGGCCCGCCCATCATGGTGCTCTCGCTCAAGGCCGGCGGCACGGGTCTGAATCTCACGGCGGCCAACCATGTGGTTCACCTCGACAGATGGTGGAACCCGGCGGTAGAGAACCAGGCGACGGACCGTGTCTTCCGCATCGGTCAGAGAAAGAACGTTCAGGTACGCAAGATGGTGTGCGTCGGAACCTTGGAAGAGCGAATCGACACGATGATCGCGAGTAAAAGTGAACTCGCCGAACTTGCAGTCGGGACGGGTGAGAACTGGGTGACGGAGATGAGCGTCGAGCAACTGGACGAGTTGTTGCGACTCAGCGACGACGCGGTGGGCGAATGAGTCCGCGCGGTAAGGGCCCCGATTTCAGTGAGTACACCGGGCCTCGACGGCGAGCACCCGCGCCGGTCAAGCCTCGTCCAGCGTTCGGGAGGACGTTCTGGGGCAAGGCTTTTGTTCGGGTCGTCGAAGAGATCGGCGACAAACCTCGTGTCACGCGTGGGCGTACGTATGCGCGTTCGGGTCAGGTCTTGGCGCTCGACATCGAACCAGGAGTGGTGACGGCCGAGGTTCAGGGCAGCCAACTTCAACCGTTCGTTTCCACGCTGTCGATCGACACCCTTGATCAATCGGATATCGACGACATCATCACCAAGATCCGCCGAGTGCCGGGAAGTCTTGCCGCACTGGTGTCCGGCGTTGTGCCGGACATGCTTGCTGCTCAACTGATACCGGACGGTCCGTCGGCGTTTCGCTTCGACTGCACCTGCCCCGATGTCGGTTGGCCGTGCAAACACGCTGCGGCCGTGGCGTTCTTGACCGCGGAGCGAATCGACACCGATCCGCTCAGGTTGCTGAGACTTCGCGGGGTCGACCTGGAGCAGTTGATCGGGGGAGTGGAAGACGAGTCGACTGTTTCGGTGGACGTCGAGAATTGGTTCGGAATCGCGGCTGCCCTCCCTACGCTACCGAAGGTGCCTTTTCGCGCGGCGATCGACGATCTGGATATCAGGCGGTTGCGCGAGGCGGTTGCGGCATTGGGATTGGACATGGCTCAGCAGAACGTCGCCTTGGACGAAATACGGTCCATCTACCGACGGTTGGACGGTTGAAATCGGACAACTCCGGACTGGGTGCTAGTTTCCTGTCGTAAATTCCAGTATCGTTAATTGGACCGGTCCGGTCGGGACCTGCCTGCGATTTCAGGTCGTTGTCGTCGGCGAATAGACGACTATTCATTTCTCGGAGGGACAGTCGCTGTGATGCCCGTTCATTTGCGCGACAGCGCAATACCCAAACACGAACAGTTGCGCACCATTCTCCTGCGCAAGTGCACCCAAGAGCTCCAGCCTGGCGACTTGATGACCAGCGAGCGAAACCTGATGCAGGACTACGGCGTCAGTCGGATCACCGTTCGCGAGGCAATCGGGCAACTGGTCAATGACGGACACCTCGTTCGCGTGCGTGGCAAGGGAACCTTCGTTGCGCACCGTGCTGTCCAATCCAAGCTGCACCTTGCATCCTTCACCGAGGAAATGCGCGCCCAGGGGCATCACCCCACGACAGTGGTCCTGGTCAGCGAACAGGGGCCGGTCCCCGAAAACACTGCTGCCGCACTGAATATGCGACCGGGTTCCGACGGTTACCACGTCAAGCGCTTGCGCCTTGCCGACGGCGAGCCGGTGAGCGTGGACGACGGCTGGTTCAATCCCGAACTGTTGCCGGGTTTACTCGACATGGACTTGACGGGTTCGATCTATCGGGCAACCGCCGACAAGTACGACAAGCCGATCGATCGGGCAGAGCAGACAGTCAGTGCAGATGGTGCCAGTACGGAGATCGCGACTCTCCTCGGCACTCGTAAAGGCGCTCCGGTTCTGTACTTCGATCGAGTGTCGTTCAGCGAGATCGCACCGGTCGAGCACACTCGCAGTTGGTACCGGTCCGACCGCTACCAGTTGCAGATGGAAGTCCAGGGCCAAGCGCGGCCCAAAACGCGCGGCGACCAATAGTCATCGTTCGAAGCGAAAGGGGCGAGCACACCTTCCGGTGTGCTCGCCCTTTGCGTTACGCCGACCAGTCGAACAGAGTGTCGCCAGTGGCGACGTCCCCACCGACGGAAGGGGATTCGACGGTGTCCGGTTTGGAATCCATCACGACTACCGGGCAGATCGCCGAGTAACCGGTCGTGTCGATGTGCGCTGGATCGAAGCTGACAATGGGATCACCCGCATCGACGGTGTCACCCTCGGCGGCGATGAGGGTGAATCCGTCGCCTTCGAGCTTGACCGTGTCGATGCCGATATGGACCAGCACGCCGGTGGCTTTCTCGCCGAAGATCACGAACGCGTGGGGGTGAAGTTTCAGGATCTTTCCGCTGATCGGCGCCACGACCGTGAGCGGGCCCTGACCTCGAGCGGGTTCGATCGCGACGCCCGAGCCGACCATCTGCTGAGCGAACACCGGGTCCGGTACGTCAGCGAGCGCGACGACCCGACCGGGGAGCGGGGCGAGGACGACCGTCACAGGATGTCCTCGATGTCCTCGGCAAGGGTGTCGGCCTCGGGCCCGACGATGACCTGGACAACCGTTCCGGCCTTGAGTACGCCGTGTGCGCCGGCAGCCTTGAGAGCGGACTCGTTCACCTTCGCTCCGTCCTTGACCTCGGTACGCAGGCGGGTGATGCAGGCCTCGATCTCGACGATGTTCTCTGCGCCGCCGAGGCCCTTGATGATTGCTTCCGCTTTCGACATTTGCTGCTCCTGATTGTCGGGTTGGTCGTGATCGTTGAACGGTCGTACAGGTGGGCTGACTAGTTGCTGGTCAAGGCTATCCCGGTTACGTATGTCACATTTGGGTGTTGACAACTCGCCTCCACCAGGTAAAACTACAACTGGTTATGACCGGACAGTACCCGTTGGAAGTCCGGCTCCACAACAGTTTCGACAAAACGGTTTAGGCCTCACTTCCGAGCAAGAACCGTGACCTGCATTTTCACGAAACCTGCACGTGTACGACACCCGAATTTCCAGAACCAGCGGCCGATCGCGACGCGGCCCGGCGAACGAAGAAGGTCCTTGATGACTCTCGAAGACACCCCGAAGAAGGAATCGAAAGTGTTCGCCGGGGTTCAACGCCTCGGCCGAAGCTTGATGCTTCCGATCGCCGTTCTGCCGGCTGCGGGAATCTTGCTCCGCCTCGGCCAGGACGACCTGCTCGGGCGATTCAGTTCGATGCACAGTGCTGCTGCAGTGATCTCTGCGGCAGGACAAGCAGTCTTCACGTGGCTGCCGCTGATCTTCGCCGTCGGTATCGCGATCGGCTGGGCCAAGAAGGCCGACGGATCGACTGCCTTGGCAGCCGTCGTCGGCTACATGGTGATCGACGGCGTGTTCAAGGCGATGTCGCCGATCGTCCTCGAAGGGAAGACGGACCCGAACGGGGATCAATCCCTGATCAACTACGGTGTGCTCGCCGGTATCGTGATGGGCTTGCTGTCGGCGATCTTGTGGCAGCGGTTCTATCGAACGAAGCTTCCCGATTATCTCGGGTTCTTCAACGGGCGCAGGCTCGTTCCCATCCTGACAGCGATCACCGGTCTTGTGGTCGGTGTCCTGATGGCATTCGTGTACCCCTTGTTCAACTCCGGCCTCAACTGGGTCGGTGAAGCAGTTGCTTCCAATACTGTTGTGGGCGGCGGCATTTACGGCGCAGCGAACCGCCTCCTGATCCCCACGGGCCTGCACCACATCTTGAACTCCGCCGTGTGGTTCCTGATCGGCGACTACCAGGACGCGAGCGGTCAAATCGTTCGCGGTGACCTCAACCGGTTCTTCGCCGGCGACCCCTCCGCCGGTACGTTCATGACCGGCTTCTTCCCGATCATGATGTTCGCCCTCCCCGCTGCAGCCTTCGCAATCTGGCGTAACGCCAAGCCTTCTCAGAAGAAGCTCGTCGGCGGCATCATGCTCTCCACCGGCCTGACCGCATTCCTCACCGGTATCACCGAGCCGCTCGAATTCTCCTTCATGTTCGTCGCGTGGCCCCTGTACGTCATCCACTCGCTCCTGACCGGAACGTCGATGGCCTTGGTCAATGCGCTCGGGATTCACGACGGATTCACGTTCTCCGCAGGCTTCTTCGACTACGTGTTGAACTTCGGCAAGGCAACCAACGCATGGATGTTGATCCCGATCGGACTCGGCTACGCCGTGATCTACTACTTCCTTTTCAGCTTCGTCATCAAGAAGTGGAATCTGCGCACGCCAGGACGAGAAGAAGAGGTCGAGGTGGCTGCAGGTGAGCCCGACCCAGCGCTGCTCGAAGCCGAACTGGCACTGGCTGCCGAAGGTGACAGCCGCACCGACGCCCCGCTCGTCGCCGAACTGGAAAACAAGCTCGACAAGGAACTGGAAGGACGCTGAACATGGCGATCGCAACCACGACAATCGGATCCCGCGTCGGACTCCACGCACGACCCGCAGCGCTCTTCGCGCGCGCCGCAGCCGATCTACCGGTAGACGTCACCATCGCGCTCGGCGACGGCGAACCCGTCGATGCCTCCAGCATGTTGTCTGTCATGACTCTCGGTGCAGCATTCGGGGATTCGGTGACCTTGCGTGCTGACGGTGACGGCGCCGACGCTGCGGTCGGTTCGCTCGCAGAGCTTCTCGCATCCGAACTGGACGACGCCTGATGACGGCGAGTGTGGACAACCGCATCGCGGGTATCGGAGTGAGCGCGGGTTCGGTCTGCGCGCCGTGGTTGCGATTCTCCACGCCTGAGCCGACCTCGGCGTCGGACCCGATCACAGGCAGTCCCGAGGCGGAGCTGATCAGGATCCGTGAGGCACTGGACGCCGTCGCGGAGGAATTGCTCTCGCGTGCAAAGACAGTCGAGGGCGTCTCCGCGGAGATCCTGACGACGTCGGCTGCGATGGCGCGCGACGCGGGCATCGTGAAGGCGGCCAAGGCGAACCTGGAATCGGGGCTGCCGACCGCACACGCCGTCGCAGTTGCCTTCGACGCCTTCTGTGAAAAGCTCACGGCGCTCGGCGGGTACATGGCCGAACGGGCAACCGATCTGCGCGATCTCGGGCAGCGAGCCGTGGCCGTTCTTCGCGGGGAGCCGATGCCCGGAATCCCCACTCCCGGTTACCCGTACATACTGGTGGCGCGCGACCTCGCTCCGGCGGATACAGCGACGCTGGGCACCAGTGACGTGGTCGGATTGTTGACTGCCGAAGGAGGTCCGACCAGCCATACGGCTATCTTGGCGAAGTCGCTCGGAATCCCGGCCGTGGTCAACTGTTCGGGAACCGATCTGCTGGCGGAGGGGAAACTTCTCATCCTCGACGGCACCACCGGGACGGTCACCATCGATCCCTCGGCAGAAACGCGCGAGCGCGCTGTCCTCGAAGCATCGTTCGTGGCAGAGCAGTCGGCTTCGGCACAGGGTCCAGGACGCACGCGTGACGGGTTCGCGGTGAGGTTGTCGGCCAACATCGGAACCCTCGAGGACGCCGCGCGGGCCGGAGCGGCGGATTGCGAGGGCGTCGGACTGTTTCGTACCGAATTCTCGTATCTCGGGCGTCACGACGCACCGTCGGTGGAGGAGCAAGCACAGACGTACGCGTCGGTGCTCGGGCACTTCGCCGGACAGAAGGTGGTGGTCCGCACTCTCGATTCGGGTTCGGACAAGCCGTTGCCGTTTCTCGATCTCGGGGTCGAGGAGAATCCGGCCCTTGGTATTCGCGGGCTCCGTGTCGGCACGGTTTATCCCGACACGCTCATCAGCCAGCTCGACGCCCTCGCGGCGGCAGGCGATGCGACGGGCGCCGATCTGTGGGTCATGGCGCCGATGGTAGCTACGGCCGACGAGGCGAAAGACTTTGCAGAACTTGCGCGTTCGCGGGGGATCGGCAAGGTCGGAGCAATGATCGAGGTTCCAGCTGCAGCGTTGCGGGCGAAGGATATCCTCGAGCACCTCGATTTTGTCAGTATCGGTACCAATGATCTGAGCCAGTACACCTGCGCCGTGGATCGTATGGCCGGAGGTCTGGCGCAACTGCTCGATCCGTGGCAGCCGGCGGTCCTCGATCTGATCGCGATGGTCGGTCAGGCTGGCGCCGATGCCGGGAAACCTGTTGGTGTGTGCGGAGAATCCGCGTCTGACCCGCTGTTGGCTCCGGTTCTGGTCGGTTTGGGCGTGACGAGTCTGTCGATGTCGGTCCCGGCATTGGGCGCAGTTCGCGCGCAACTGGCCTCTCTCGATCTGGCGGTGTGCAAGGACATGGCCGCGGCGGCGCGGGGCGCGCGAAACCCGATCGAGGGTAGAGCGGCCGTCGCGCGGATTCGCGAGTCGGCATGAGTACATCAGGCTCGGCTACTGTCGGCGATCCGATCGTATTGCGGGGAACTGTGATCGGATCTCCGGCCGGGAGGATTCACGACGGAGTCGTCGTCGTGGACGGCGAAAAGATCAGTTGGGTCGGCTCGGCTGCGGACTATGTGGCGTCCACACCCGTCGTCGTCATTCCGGAACGCACCGACGCGGTGATCATGCCCGGCTTGATCGATGTCCACAGCCACGGCGCCGCGGGTGCTGGTTTCCCGAACACCGACGCCGATGGAGCGAGCCGCGCGGCGGCGCACCATTGCGAGCACGGCACGACCGGAATGCTGGCCAGCCTGGTCTCCGCACCGCGCGCAGATCTGGTGCGACAAGCAACGATGCTCGCCGATCTGGTCGAACGCGGAGAACTTCTGGGTATCCACCTCGAGGGGCCGTTCATCAACGGCGTCCGCTGCGGTGCCCAGGATCCGGCGGCGATCATTCCCGGTGATCCGGATCTGCTCGAAGTCGTGTGTGACGCCGCGCGTGGGACCGTGCGGTCCATGACCTTGGCGCCCGAGACCGAGAATTTCGAAGAGTTGCTCGCGATCATGCGTCATCGCAACATCGTGCCGAGTTTCGGTCACACCGATGCCGACGCGGCAACGACGTCGGCGCGCATCGATGCTGCGGTGCACGGGGATTGGGCCGGACAGATCAGCGCGACCCACCTCTTCAACGGGATGCCGCCCCTGCATCATCGATCTCCGGGTCCCGTCGCGGCGTGCCTGGCGGCTGCCGCGAGAGGCGAGATGGTGGTGGAACTGATCGCAGACGGTGTGCATCTTGCGCCCGAGACCGTGTCGATGGTCTTCGACGCTGTCGGACCGGACCAGATCGCCTTGGTCAGCGATTCGATGGCCGCTGCGGGAATGGACGACGGCGACTACCAACTCGGTGCGCTCGACGTCACCGTACAGGCGGGCGTCGCGCGGCTCGCGACGACCGACGGCTCGGTCGGCGCGATCGCCGGAGGGACCGCGAGGTTGCTCGACGTCCTGCGCAGCACCGTCTTCGACGGCGGCGTCGCGCTGGAAGATGCTGTCGCAGCGGCAACTCGGAGCCCAGCGCATCTGCTGGGGCTCGGCGACCTGATCGGATCGCTGGCCGTGGGCTGCCGAGCCGACATCCTGGTCACCGATCGTCAATTGCGTCTGGGGCGTGTACTACTCGGCGGAAAAGCCGCCGGAAAGGAAAAATCATGGAAATCGTAATTCAGCCGACACCCGCGGAGGTCGACTCGACCGTCGCGGACATCGTCGAAGGCTACGTCAGAGCCGGGGCGACGACGCTCGGTCTCGCAACGGGGTCGTCGCCGATCGGAACCTATCGTGAACTGGCAGCGAGGCATCGCGATGCCGAACTCGACTTCTCGCTGGCTCGGGCATTCCTGCTCGACGAGTACCTGGGATTGCCGAAACGCCATCCGCAGTCGTACTACTCGGTGATTCGGTCGGAATTCGTCGATCACGTCAACCTGGATCCGGCGATGGTGTCCAGTCCCAACGGTGAAGCGCCGTGCCCGGAGCAGGAGATCGCCCGGTACGACCAGAGCATCGCGGCGGCCGGGGGAGTGGACGTGCAGTTGCTCGGCATCGGTACCGACGGCCACATCGGCTTCAACGAGCCAGGGTCGTCGTTGACCTCGAGAACCCGCGTGAAGACGCTGACCGAGCAGACCCGGATCGACAACGCACGCTTCTTCGACGGTGTGGACGACGTCCCACATCACGTGCTCACCCAGGGGCTCGGAACCATCAGCGATGCAAGGCATCTGGTGATGATCGCGACCGGAGAAGGCAAGGCTGACGCGATCGCCGCTGCCGTCGAAGGTCCGTTGTCTGCTTTCTGCCCGGCTTCGGTGATGCAATTGCATCGCCATGTCACCGTCGTCATCGACGAAGCTGCGGCCAGTTCACTCAAACTTGCCGACTACTACCGGTATGCGCTCGAACACAAGCCGTCGTGGCAGTCCTTCTGACATGACGGTTCTGGAGCTGGCTGTGCAGGACGTGCGGGGGGCGAGGATCGCGCGTTCGGTGGGAGCGACTCGAGTCGAGTTGTGTGCGGCACTCGGCCCGACGGGGGGATTGACGCCCAGCATCGGAGTGATCGAGGCTGTGTCGGAAGTGGGGATCGCGGTTCACCCGCTGATCCGTCCGCGCGCCGGAGGTTTTGTGTTCTCACCCGACGAAGTGTGGGTGATGGAGCACGACGTACATGCTGCTGTGGCCGGTGGAGCTTCCGGCATCGTGATCGGCGCGCTGACAGAAGACAATTCGATCGACACCGTCGTGCTGCGCCGCATCATCGGATGCGTGGACCGGGCGAGAGTCGAGGTGACAGTACATCGTGCGATGGACGTGGTGACCGACCGTCTGACCGCGCTGGACGAACTGATCGACCTGGGCGTGACCCGCGTGCTGACGTCCGGGGGTGCGGACACTTGCAATGAGGGACTCGACGAGATCGGTCGAATGGTCGAACATGCCGCGGGCCGGATCCAGATCATGGCCGGTGGCGGAATAACCGTCGACGACATCCCGGCAATCGCTGCCGTCGGCGTCGATGCGGTGCATCTCTCGGCGCGCAAGGTTGTCGCAGTTTCCGGCGGACCTGGTGGGGGATCGGACGGATACGACGTCACCGATGCAGTAGTCGCGCAGGAAGCGGCAGCCGCGCTCCGCGCTGTGCGCCTTTATTAACCCCCCGCGGTTAATAAAGGCGCACAGCCCTTGGGCTCTAGACATACATGGACATCCAACTATAGGATGGTAGACATATTCACTGCTGCCTCCTGGGCGGTCCATACGAGCAAGGAACGGGTTAGCACAATGGTTGAAAATGCGACGGTTCACGAGTTGACGCACTTCGTCGGTGGCAAGCGTGTTCCCGGGACATCTGATCGATTTGCGGACGTGTTCGATCCCAACACCGGCAAGGTGCAGGCCCGCGTTCCCCTCGCGAGCAAGGCCGAGACCGAAGCCATCATCGCCAATGCCGAAGAGGCGCAGCAGGTGTGGGCAGCGTTCAACCCGCAGAAGCGTGCCCGCGTGCTGATGAAGTTCCTGCAGCTCGCTCAGGCCGAGATGGATTCTCTGGCCCGCCTCCTCTCGTCCGAGCACGGCAAGACCGTCGCCGACGCCAAGGGTGACATCCAGCGCGGCCTCGAGGTCATCGAGTTCGCCGTCGGCGCTCCGCACCTGCTCAAGGGTGAATTCACCGAGAGTGCCGGCACCGGCATCGACGTGTACTCCATGCGTCAGCCGCTCGGCGTCGTCGCCGGTATCACGCCCTTCAACTTCCCCGCGATGATCCCGCTGTGGAAGGCCGGCCCCGCCCTCGCCGCCGGTAACGCCTTCATCCTCAAGCCCTCCGAGCGCGACCCCTCCGTGCCGCTGCGCCTGGCCGAGCTTTTCCTCGAGGCCGGACTGCCCGCGGGTGTGTTCAACGTGGTCAACGGTGACAAGGAAGTTGTCGACGTTCTGCTCACCGACGATCGCATCAAGGCCGTCGGCTTCGTCGGCTCCACGCCGATCGCTCAGTACATCTACGAGACGGCCGCAGCTCACGGCAAGCGCGCACAGTGCTTCGGTGGCGCCAAGAACCACGCGATCGTCATGCCGGACGCCGACCTCGACGAGGTTGCCGACGCCCTGATCGGTGCGGGCTACGGCAGCGCCGGCGAGCGTTGCATGGCCATCTCGGTTGCCGTTCCCGTCGGCGAGGAGACCGCGGACGCTCTTGTCGCGAAGCTGAAGGAGCGCGTCGCGAAGCTCAAGATCGGTCGCAGTGACGACGAAGGCGTCGATTTCGGACCGCTCGTTTGCCAGGATGCCCTCGACCGCGTCAACAACTACGTGCAGATCGGCATCGACGAGGGCGCAACGGCAGTCGTCGACGGCCGCGGCTTCACCCTCGAAGGCCACGAAGGTGGATTCTTCGCCGGCGCAACCCTGTTCGACAACGTCACCTCGGACATGCGCATCTACAAGGAAGAGATCTTCGGACCCGTCCTTCAGGTGGTCCGCGCTGCCGATTACGAAGAGGCACTGCGTCTTCCGACCGAACACGAGTACGGCAACGGCGTCTCCATCTTCACCCGCGACGGCGACACCGCGCGTGACTTCACCGCTCGCGTCAACGTCGGCATGGTCGGCGTGAACGTGCCGATCCCGGTCCCGATCGCGTACCACACCTTCGGTGGCTGGAAGCGCTCCGGATTCGGTGACCTGAACCAGCACGGTCCCGACTCCTTCCGCTTCTACACCAAGACCAAGACCGTGACGCAGCGCTGGCCTTCCGGCAAGAAGGAAGCAGGTCAGGAGGGTCGCTCCGTAGACTCCGCTCCTGACAACCACTTCGTCATCCCCACGATGAACTGATCGGAACACTTTCCATGTTTACTCTGACCGATGACGAGCGGGCGATTCGTGACACTGCCCGCGACTTCGCGGCCGAGCATCTGGCGCCCAACGCAGTGGAGTGGGATCAGACCAAGCATTTCCCGGTGGACGTCCTCCGTAAGGCGGCGTCCCTGGGAATGGGCGGTATCTACATTCGTGAAGACGTGGGTGGCAGTGAGCTGAGTCGCGTCGACGCTGCCCGGATCTTCGAAGAGCTGGCCAAGGGCGATCCGTCGATCGCCGCGTACATCTCCATCCACAACATGGTCACGTGGATGATCGACCAGTTCGGCAACGACGAACAGCGCCACAAGTGGGTCCCCGGACTCTGCTCGATGGATCAACTGGGCAGCTACTGCCTCACCGAACCCGGCGCTGGCTCCGATGCTGCGGGCTTGAGCACCAAGGCCGTTCGTGACGGCGACGACTACATCCTCAACGGCGTCAAGCAGTTCATTTCCGGCGCAGGCACTTCCGACGTGTACGTCGTGATGGCGCGCACCGGATCTGCCGGTGCCAAGGGGATCTCGGCGTTCATCGTGCCCAAGGATTCGCCCGGACTGTCGTTCGGTGCCAACGAGGTCAAGATGGGCTGGAACGCGCAGCCCACCCGTCAGGTGATCTTCGAAGACGTGCGAGTTCCTGCCGCCAACATGCTCGGTGAAGAGGGCAGCGGCTTCCGCATCGCCATGAAGGGTCTCAACGGCGGCCGGCTGAACATCGCCGCCTGCTCGGTCGGTGGGGCCCAGGCAGCGCTGGAGAAGGCAGTCGCATATCTGGTGGACCGCAAAGCTTTCGGTTCGGCACTGATCGAGTCGCAGGCCCTGCAGTTCCAGCTCGCCGACATGCGTACCGAACTCGAAGCGGCCAGGACGTTGCTGTGGCGCGCCGCCGCCGCGCTCGAAGACGGAGCGTCCGACGTCGTGGAGTTGTGCGCGATGGCCAAGCGCTTTGCCACCGACACCGGATTCGACGTAGCCAACAAGGCCCTCCAGCTTCACGGCGGGTACGGCTATCTTGCTGAGTACGGGATCGAGAAGATCGTCCGCGATCTCCGGGTTCATCAGATCCTCGAAGGCAGCAACGAGATCATGAGGGTGGTCATCGCCCGCAGCGTGGTCGCATCAGGTCAGGGAAAGCAGGGAGCAGCATGAGCGACGAGCTCGAGGTATTGATCGAAAAGCGTGACGGACTGGGGCTCATCACTCTCAACCGTCCCAAGGCGATCAATGCCCTCAACCACTCGATGGTCAAGGCGATGGCCAAGGCCCTCGAGGAATGGAAGTCCGACGACGACGTCAAGGCAGTCGTACTCACGGGCGCCGGCGAGCGTGGTCTGTGCGCCGGCGGCGACATCGTCTCGATCTACCATGACGCCAAGGACGGCAAGACCGGTTCGCTCGACTTCTGGCGTGAGGAGTACATCCTCAACTCCGAGATCGCGAACTACCCGAAGCCGTACGTCGCGATCATGGACGGGATCGTCATGGGCGGTGGCGTCGGAGTGTCCGCACACGGCGACATTCGCATCGTGACCGAGCGCTCGATGATTGGAATGCCCGAGACCGGAATCGGTTTCATTCCAGACGTGGGCGGAACTTACCTGCTCTCGCGTGCTCCCGGTGAACTCGGGACGCACATCGCGCTCACCACGGCACGACTGAGCGCCGGCGATGCCATCGCAGCAGGTTTCGCTGACCACTTCATCCCGTCGGAGAACATCGAGACGTTCATCGCCGCACTCGCGTCGTCTTCGGTTGCCGACGCCGTGGCGCAGTACGCGGAGCCGGCTCCGGTGTCGGAACTGTTGGCCCAGCAGAGCTGGATCGACGCCGCGTACTCCGCCGACGACGTATCCACCATCGTCGAGCGTCTTCGCGCAAGTGGAATCCCCGAAGCGGAGAAGGCAGCGGAGCAGATTCTCGGCAAGTCCCCGATTGCACTGTCGGTGACCCTGCGATCTCTGCGGCATGCCAAGGAAGCAGCAAGCTTGGAAGAAGTCCTCAACGAGGAGTTCCGGGTCTCGACCGCTGCGCTCGCCTCACACGATCTGGTCGAGGGCATTCGCGCCCAGGTCGTGGAGAAGGACCGAAACCCGAAGTGGTTGCCGGCAACTCTCGACGACGTCACGGCAGAATCCGTCGACGCCTACTTCGCCCCGCTGGGCGACAACGAGCTCGGACTCGCCCCTCAACCGCAAGGCAACTGATCACCGCCGAAGGAGCATCACTAATGAGCACCATTGGATTTATCGGACTCGGTCACATGGGTGGCCCGATGGCGGCCAATCTCGTCAAGGCCGGACACAAGGTCGTCGGTTTCGACCTGGCACCTGCGGCGCTGGAGCAGGCAGTCAAAGACGGTGCATCGGTGGCGGATTCGGCGGTCGACGCCGTTCGCGGTGCCGACGTCGTGATCACGATGCTGCCGAGCGGTAAGCACGTTCTGGGTCTGTACGAAGAGCTGCTGCCGGTGGCAACACCGGGCACGCTGTTCATCGACTGTTCCACCATCGACGTCGCCGACGCCCGCGAGGCACACGACAAGGCCGAAGCGGCCGGTCACCGCAGCGTCGACGCACCGGTCTCCGGTGGAGTCGTCGGGGCTACCGCAGGCACGCTGGCATTCATGGTCGGCGGTTCCGAGGCTGACTTCCAAGCCGCGTCACCGTTGCTGGACGTGATGGGCCGCAAGGTCGTTCACTGCGGCGACGCCGGTGTCGGCCAGGCAGCCAAGATCTGCAACAACATGATCCTCGGCATTTCGATGATCGCGATCAGCGAGGCGTTCGTGTTGGGCGAAAAGCTCGGCCTGAGCAACCAAGCGCTCTTCGACGTGGCGTCCAACGCCTCGGGGCAGTGCTGGGCACTGACCACCAACTGCCCGGTACCGGGACCTGTGCCCACCAGCCCGGCCAACAACGACTACCAGCCTGGCTTTGCTGTTGCACTGATGGACAAGGACCTGGGTCTGGCAGCAAATGCGCTGCGCAACAACGGCGTCGATGCGGAGATCGGACTCAAGGCCGCCGAACTCTACAGTCGCTTCCATGCCGCGGGCGGTGGCGGTCAGGACTTCTCTGCCATCATCAACGACATCCGTGACCGTTCGACCGAAGGACAGTAGTGACCGACTTCAACACCATCATCCTCGAGCGTAAGGGTCGCGTCGGCGTCATCACGCTCAACCGCCCGAAGGCTCTCAACGCGCTGAACTCCGAGCTGATGAACGAGGTCGTCGCCGCGGTTTCCGACCTCGAAGCGGACAGCGGCATCGGAGCCATCCTGATCACCGGTTCCGAGCGCGCCTTCGCCGCCGGTGCCGACATCAAGGAAATGCAGTCCAAGACGTACATGGACGCATACGTCGAGGATTTCTTCACCCCGTGGGATCGCGTCGCAGCAGCTCGTAAGCCGCTGATCGCCGCCGTCTCCGGATACGCGCTCGGTGGTGGCTGCGAACTGGCGATGCTCTGCGATTTCATCATCGCTTCGGATACCGCGAAGTTCGGCCAGCCCGAGATCAAGCTCGGTGTCATTCCGGGTATCGGTGGCTCGCAGCGCCTTACGCGCGCCGTGGGCAAGGCCAAGGCCATGGAGCTGTGCCTCACCGGCCGCAACATGGACGCAGAAGAAGCCGAACGTGCAGGCCTGGTTGCCCGGATCGTTCCGGCCGCCGATCTGCTCGACGATGCCCTGAAGACCGCAACCACCATCGCCGAGATGTCGCTGCCGATTGCGATGATGGCCAAGGAAGCAGTCAACCGCTCCTTCGAGACCACCCTCGCCGAGGGCGTCCGCTTCGAGCGTCGGGTGTTCCACTCGACCTTCGCGACGGAGGATCAGAAGGAAGGCATGACCGCGTTCGTGGAGAAGCGGTCGGCAGAATTCAAGCATCGCTGAATTTCAACAGCGCCGAATTTCACAGCGCTGAAACTGCCCTCACACTCGTCGAGAGTGTGAGGGCAGTTTCTTTGTGTGTACGGGTGGTCGGTTCACCACTTGGTCGGTGCGCCGCCGGTGTCGAAGTCACCCGCAGTCTTGCGAAGTTCAGTGAGGATCGTCACCAATTGCTCGAGCTTGTCCTGCTGGAGTCCGGGGTGAGCGAACACCTTGCTGTTGAGCATTTCGGTGGCTTCGAGGGCCAGCGCGCGACCCGCGTCGGAGATCTCGATGAGCGTCGCACGGCGATCGCTGGGATGCGGGACCCGCCTGACCAACTCCGCTTTCTCCAAACGGTCGACGGCATTGGTGACGCTGGTGGGGTGAACCTGGAGTCGGGCGCTCGCCTTGGCCATCGGGAGTGCGCCCGACCTGGTGAAGGTGAGAAGCGTCAGCAGTTCGTAGCGAGCGAAGGTCAACCCGAGCGGCTTGAGTACCTCTTCGACCCGCGCCATCATGATCTGCTGTGCACGCATCACCGACGTGACCGCAGCCATACCGTCGGCGACGTCGCTCCACCCGTGCTCCGTCCACTGACGATGCGCCTCTTCGATGGGGTCGAGGGGGAGCGGCGCGGGGGGAGACATAGGTTCGATCATCCCATGTTGGCAAGCGGTCGGGTGCCTTGTCTGATTGTGTGTCGCAGCCGCTTACGTCTGTAGAGTCCCACGGGTGATTTCAATCCTCGTAGCGGGTGGCGTCTCGTTGTTCGTCGCGCTCTTCCTGACTCCGTTTCTCATTCGTGTGCTTTCGCGGCAGGGGCTCGGGCACGAGATTCGGATCGAGGGTCCGCAGAGCCATCAGGGCAAGCGTGGCACCCCGTCAATGGGCGGCATCGCGATCATCGCAGGCATGTGGGCGGGCTACCTGGCGGCACACATCATCGGTTTCGGCTCGCGGCTACCGCGGCTGTCTGCATCCGGTTGGCTGGTTCTCGCGCTGGCGACGTCACTGGGAATCGTCGGCTTTCTCGACGACTTCATCAAGATTCGCAAGAAGCGCAATCTCGGGCTGAACAAGACGGCAAAGACTGTCGGTCAGCTGGCAAGTGCCATCATCTTCGGCATTTTGTTCCTGCAGTTCTCCAACAACAACGGAGTCACTCCCGGAAGCCAGTACCTGTCCCATGTTCGTGACATCTCGGTGTTCTCCATGGGTGCCATCGGATTCGTGGTCTTCTTCTGCATTCTGGTGTTCGCCTGGTCCAACGCCGTCAATTTCACCGACGGCCTCGACGGTCTCGCGGCCGGGTCGATGGGCATGATCCTCGGTACCTACGTCGTCATCGCCGGTTGGCAGTACCGGAACTCGTGTGTCCTCGAGCCTGCCGCCGGTTGCTACGACGTTCGTGACCCCCTGGATCTAGCGATCGTCGCTGCCGCCGCAGGCGGGGCGTGCCTCGGCTTCCTCTGGTGGAATGCCGCCCCGGCTCAGATCTTCATGGGCGACACCGGCTCCTTGGCACTCGGCGGCCTGGTTGTCGGCCTGTCCGTCACGACGCACACCGAGCTGCTGATGGTCATCATCGGCGCCCTGTTCGTCGCTGAGATCCTGTCGGTGATCATCCAGGTTCTGGTCTTCCGATCGTCCGGTCGACGCGTATTCAAGATGGCCCCGATCCATCATCACTTCGAGTTACTCGGTTGGCCGGAAACCGTCGTGATCGCAAGATTCTGGATCTTCGTCGCGATCTCGTGCGTCCTGGGACTTGCCACCTTCTACAGCGAGTGGTTCTCCGCTGCCGGTTAGACCGATTCACTCTTTCGGGTCGTAGCCAGAAGAGCGATCAGGCCGAGCGACACACACGCCGTCATCGTGACGGCCAGGGCTGTGCTCGTGTTTCCCAGTAGGCCGACTGCCGGCGCGATGGCCGCACCGACGCCGAACTGGAATGCCCCGAGCATTGCGGCGGCAGTACCGGCCGCTTCGCCGTGACGAGCGAGCGCCAGTGCCGGGGCGTTGGGCAGAACGAACCCGATGGCACCGGCCATGACCCACAGTGCGATCACGAATCCGGCGAGCCCGCCCAGTTCCAGGACCGCGACAGCAATGACGACGGCCCCGGAGACAACGGCAGCCACGAGGGCCCACTTGGTGATCTGCTGAGGAGTCCACCGGTCGAGCAGTCGGACGTTGACCTGGGAAGCGCCGATCAACGCGATAGCGCCCGCACTGAAGAGCAGTGCGAACTCTTGCTGATTGAGGCCGTACTGATCCTGATAGACAAACGACGCGCCCGAGACATACGCGAACAACGACGCCATGCCGACGCTGGAGACGAGCGTGAGGACCATGAACGTGCGGTCGCCGAGCAGCGAACCGTAGGTTCGGAGAACCGACGTCAATCCGCTCGGGCGACGCTTTTCCTTCGGCAGTGTTTCGGAGAGTCCGAACGCACCGATCATCGCTGTGCCGACGCCGATCAGTGCCAGGACGACGAAGATCCCGCGCCAGTCGAGGGCGACGAGGAGGGCGCCACCGATGCTGGGCGCCAGGATCGGCGCAACGCCGAGCACGAGCATCAGCCGGCTCATCACGACGGCAACGGTGTTACCGCTGTAGAGGTCGCGCACGATCGCCATGGTGACCACTGCCGCGGCCGCCGCGCCCATGCCCTGGAAAACCCGCAGGATGCCGAGGACCGCGATGCTCGGTGCGAAGACCGCCAGCAGCGAAGCCAGGATATGGACGCCGATTCCGGCAAGCAGCGGCTTTTTGCGGCCGAGAGTGTCCGAGAGCGGCCCGACCAACAGCTGTCCGAGTGCGAGGCCGATGAGAGTTCCGGTGATCGTCAGCTGAACCGTTGACGACGAGACTCCGAGATCGGCGCCGATATCCGGCAGCGCGGGCAGGTACATGTCGATGGTGAAGGGCCCGAGCGCGGTCATGGAACCGAGGGCAAGAATCTTCCCGACGCTCGGCTTGCGGTCGACACTGCTCGTATCCAGCGGGGCCGTCTCCAAGAGCGGAGCTGCCTTCACAGGCGGGGCGATGGCGGTGTTCTCGGCACTCATGAAACCTTCTGGGTTGTCTTGGTCTGGCGAACTGCTCGGTCGTTCGGTCGAAAGTCGGGCCGCAATCGAATGACCTGCGCCCACCGAGGGAGTCAGCATCGAGACTGACCGATTTGTTCCCGAAGGGCTCACGGTTTTCCCAGAGACTGGAACAGTTGGTGGGATTGCACTCGAATCATGCTGAGCGGAACTGTGGTTCGGCGCCGCGACTCGGGGCAGAGTTACTCACTGACGCGGGTGTGGCTGAGTGGCTAGGCACCGGCCTGCAAAGCCGTTCACACGGGTTCGAATCCCGTCATCCGCTCGGACGTCGGGGCTGGCCAATATGGTCGGCCCCGATTTGTATTCGCAGGTGAGAGACTTAGAAGCGCTGAGAATGCGGACCTTTTGCTGAGCGGCTGCCACCTAATGAATACCGTTCATTTTGCGCACCCGGAGGTACCACGGAGGTACCGGACGAAGGCCGCATGTGCACAAACTGGGCGGTACAGTTACGGCCGTACTGCTAGTTGCTTGGAGGGCGTCCCTCAGCAATTACCCCGACTCGGCAATAGGCCACCCATCCGCGCTGCGCGCGGGTGATTCATAAATCAGCCTCGCACCGAATACGGAGAATCAGATGAATACTCAGCTCGCACGCGACCCGTACCTCAATCCCATCTTCGGCGGTGATAGCGGATACGCCACCGAGGGCGACGTCCGCGTTAACCAGACCGCTGACGGTGTCGACCTGAACGTGATCTACGCCGAAGTCAGTCAGGCGCTGATTCTCTACAACAACGGACGCACACGCATCGCATCGCTGCTGTCCTACGGCACAACCGCTATCGCGGATGCAGTGCCGCAGTCCATCGGGAGCGAATCAATCGAAGAGGCGTCGGAATTTGGTGTGCCGCAGGGCGTCCGCGAAGGTGCCGAGGCGTTGCTACTCGGGTACACATTGAAGGACTACGACAAGGCGACCCGCTTCAGTTGGAAATTCTTGCGCGACGCGAGCGAGGAACAGGTGCGGTCGGTGGTAACTCGAATTCTTGAGGCAGACAACAAGAATGTGAATACCGCAATTCTCAATCGACTGTTCAATCCAACGGAACTGCTCAGTCCCGAGAAGCATCGGGTGTTCGGGCTGTGGAACGGCTCTGATGGCCTCACTCGACCCCCACACATGGGAAAGACATTTCTCTCGACCGAGAGTCATTACCTAGCATCCGGTTCCGCGACGCCAGTCTGTGCATCGCGGCTGGGATTCAACCGTTCGTGTTGTCCAAGTTCATGGGCCACGCAAATACCAACGTCACGTTGGGCGTGTACGCGCACCTGTTCCAAGACGACCATGCCGACGCGATGACAGCACTGGGTGCGCTCGGACAGCCATCGCCGACCGACAATGTGGTTCCGATCCGGGCCAGTTGAAGGCACTAAAACGGAGACGGCTCCCAGTCTGCAGCGGAACCGGGCATATGCATGTATGTGGGTCTGCGACCGGCGTTCACAAGCTTGAAGTCGCGCCCTCGATTGAACTTCCGCGCCCACCATCCTCGGCCAATCCGAAGTGTACGGCGTTTCCCATCAACGAGAAGATCAAGATTTCCCCACCACTCGTACATATCAACGTGCTCGTCGGTGCTGGCATCTACTAGCAGATTGAATTTCGCAGACTCACCCGGAGCTAACTGAAATTCGAACGGGCTACCAGGGGTGCCGCCCATTTCCACATATGACGCTCTCGCGTGCTGTGTGTGGAGGTCAATTTGTATACGACGAAACTCCATCGATGCACCTCCAACACCCTTAGTCACGACACTGCCAGAGGGTAGGTCTACAGCTTTGGCCTGCACACGGAACGCACTCACCACCACATGCCTGCCTTCCCTTGCAGTGAGGGTGACTCCGTAATTGCAGTGCCGAGCAGGGAATCCGCCGAGGTTGGCTGCCCATGCACCCATCTCTGTGGCGAAACCTCCAGGCGGCGGCGGGATCTCAGGAAGTTGCAAGGGAACGAACTGTGAGAAAGTGATCCAATCGTACTCAGCGTTTGCGAAAAGCACTGCGGGATCCGTCTCGACGTGAACGTAAACCGGATGTTGCCTGGAGATTGTCCGCCATATCGGCTGCCAGAACTTGACCGTTAGAATGGTCCCTACCACGACGGTAATTACCGCGGCGATGATAGAACTTGTTAGCCACCCCGGAATCTGCGAAATAAGTGAGGGATTCGAGTTGTCTACGGGCATACTGACTATCCTCGCATTCAGGGCCAACGAGATCGGATTGAGCTTTCCGCACTGCGGGAAGATTTAGAACCTACATTTCAAGTGAAGTGCGTGGCTGGAGTGTGTTTGGGAGGCGTGCTTGAGTGGCGACTGGTTTCCAGGTCACGCCAGGGACATTCTTGGACGGACGCACCTACCTTGGTAAGCAATCAGGCTGGGTCTGCCCCTCATGTCGAGGAAAAGCAGCCGGTCGGGAAGATTTTTACTTCAACAGGTCATGCACAGCGGATGGCCGAATCGGTGGGTTCAGTAGGGCGAACGGTCTGTGGAACTGGAACCTGATGCACCTAGCTTTGCTCTCAGATAGCGCAAGTCGTTCGCGACACGGAACAATGTAGATTGGCTGAATTCGGCGTCATAGTCGTGTACCAACCTATTTCGAATCGAGAGGCTGGTCTGGATTATCTCGGCATCGTCCGAATCGATGACACCATGACTGATCAGAGTTGCGATCATATCAATGATTCCAAACTGATCTACCTGCATGAATTCTCGCGCACGCCGCCGCAGTCCCTTTTCTAGCATCGACCATTCGTCAATAAATATGCTCTTTGCTGAGATGTCGTCTGCCGGGTCGAGAGGGGGACGCGTCATTCGCGGTGTGGAGGTGTTCTTCCGAAGCAAGAATTCAGATGCTGCGTAGTAGCTGATTGCTGCAATGCTCAAACCTGTCGCAGCGGCGGCAAATCCCACTGTGGTTCGTGGGTCGAGGTTTGGACCAAATTGCACGAACAAGGCGTAGCCGAGGCCGAATATCGCGATCAGTACGCCAAAAATGCTGTAGATATGCAGTACTCGTGCGAGCCGTGAACGTCGCTCCTGCTGCCTGACGAGCAAATTGTCAAACATGACTTTGTCGTCAGAAGAGTATCGGTCAGTGGGCAGAACTGCGATCAGGTCGGCAACATTGACAGGTCCGATTTCTCCGGCTTCGGCCTTTTTGACTTTTGCTAAGCGGATTAGTCGCTCAGACTCGTCCTGCAGATGCATCGCAAGCGCCTGGCGCGCACTGTCGGTAACCCTGTTCATGTCTCCATCCGTCATTACGCTGCTCCTCTTACATAGCGCACGGCTTCGCAGCCGAGTGCAACCACGACTGCAATGACGAGTACTAGAACGCCCAGTCCAGTATTCAAATTGTTGGTGGCCCACCCGGCAGCGAATGCGCCTCCCGGTGAACCCAAAACGAGAAAACTCTCGCCCCAATGGCGCTTTCGCTTTAGCATTCCTTGCCGAATCAGCAAGTCGGCGTTGCCGACGTGCTGGGCGGTGATTTCTTGCGGTCCGCCACCGAAGCGCGTGTCTGCTTCACGTCGATCGGCCTCCTTGAGGAGATCGACCTTGTACGCCGCAAGCTTTTTGTCGAACTCTGCCTGCCCTTGCGGGGAGAATGTAGCCAAACTGAACTCCTGGAATGGACAAGCGCTCTCCCGTTGTGGACAGCGTCTGAATTATCACAGATCCAACCGACAATTCGGTACCGGCCCGGATCGGCTTGCCGAACTTGAGGTACCCGGGAGGTACGCACTCAGCGCCGTCCTCGCATATTCCGGTCAGAAATAGCGCCTACCTGCGCCACCCTTCATGTCGCGGGTGTGGCTGAGTGGCTAGGCACCGGCCTGCAAAGCCGTTCACACGGGTTCGAGTCCCGTCATCCGCTCGTGTCGGAGACCGGCAGGCATATCGCCTGCCGGTCTTCCTTGTGA
Source organism: Rhodococcus sp. MEB032 (assembly GCF_030208925.1). Classification (NCBI taxonomy): domain Bacteria; kingdom Bacillati; phylum Actinomycetota; class Actinomycetes; order Mycobacteriales; family Nocardiaceae; genus Rhodococcus; species Rhodococcus sp. MEB032. The sequence continues at coordinate 51,800 of NZ_JARVSY010000055.1, read as the reverse complement.
GGTCCCGGTTCACGGGGTCGGCTGCGATAGTCTGGGCTGCCGGAGCGAGCGGACCACATGAGTGAGGCACTGAATTGATTTCGGGACAGGACCTGCGATCGCGGCGCTTGCACGTGGGGATCAGTCAGTTCCAGTTCGCCCGCCAGGCGGGAGTCTCGTCAGCAGTCGTCTCCGCGTGGGAACTCGACAAGGCATATCCGAAGCCACCGGTTGAGCGAGCAGTCCTCACGGCCCTCTCCGCGTTGGAAGCGGCCAAGCGTGAGGGCACGTACGCAGCCCCCCGGAAGCGATCGAGCGGTAGTACCCGTGCGCGTCGAGCGACACCGGTCAACGACCCCGCCTCGGTGGCCAGGCGTGCGGTCGCGGGGGCAGGAAACGGTGGCCCCACCGTATTGACGGCGTTCTCCGGTTGTGGCGGTATGGCCGAAGGCTTTCGGATGGCGGGGTTTTCGGTGGAGGGATACATCGAAGTCGTGCCGGAGGCGCGCGCGACCTTCGATCGGAACTTCCCCGGCGCGAGGTGCCTCGGCGAGGACATTCGGGCGATCGACGAAGCCCGGGTGAAAGATCTTCTGGCACAAGTGGACATCGATGTGTTGGCTGGGGGACCGCCGTGTCAGGGGTTCAGCCTCGCCGGCCGGCGAGACCGCGACGATCCGCGCAACCATCTCTTCCGGAACCTGCTGCAGCTCGCCGAATTGGTGAAGCCGAAGGTCTTGGTGATGGAAAACGTGCGACTGCTGCTCAGCATGAAGGACCCGGACGGTGGGATGGTCGTCGACCGGATTCTCGGCGAGATGGCTGCATGCGGTTATGACGCCTCGGTCAACACGGTGAATGCGCAGGATTACGGAGTGCCGCAGTTCCGGGAACGAGTGTTCATCGTGGCGACCCGCCGCGACAGTGGTATCGGGCCGCTGCGTTTCCCGCCGAAGACTCACGGCGTGAATGATGTTGCACCGCTGAGGACTTTCCGCGACGCCACCGTCGACCTGGCCCCGCTGGAATCCGGGCAGGCCTGCGAGACGGACCCGCTGCACTGGGCCGTCGAACATCCCGAGCACGTCTTGCGGTGGCTGCGTGATGTGCCGGAAGGAATGTCGGCGCACGACAACGAAGATCCGGCCATGCGACCGTCGTCCGGGTACAACACGACGTACAAGCGCCTCCGGTGGGACGCGCCGGCGTCCACGGTCGGAACCACTTTCGGGATGATCTCGGCTTCACGCAACGTGCATCCGAAACACACGCGATCGTTGACCGTTCGAGAAGCTGCTCGCCTCCAGACCTTTCCCGACGACTACGTCTTCGAGGGTAAGTGGGGAGCGGTGCGCACGATGATCGGCAATGCGGTGCCGCCGCAGCTGGCGTCGGTACTGGCAGGAGAGATCAAGAAGGCACTCGGCTGAGATAGAGCACCGACGGAAAATGGGGCCGACGATGCCGGCCCCATTTCGAGTTACGCCCTGGCAGGGGTGTGGTGCAAGCGAATCAGCTGAGGTTGAGCTTGGCGATCAACGGCTGGACGACCTTGATGATGTCGATGACGGCGCTGAGGGTGTTGATGGAACCCATGTTTCGGTCCTCCGTGTCGTATGTACAGGTTTGTATGTACAAGGTTGTGTCTGCGTGGTGTTTCTGTACGACCTTGTGTCGCAGACACAAATTAGCAAACTGGACGCTTGTTTGGGTCGAAATGACCGCTTTGCGCTGAAGTTGCTGAAAAGTTCACGGATTGTTCAGGAACGCAAACAAAAAACAGGCCGGACTCCCCGAAGTCCGGCCTGTCGATGACGCTTTGCGATCAGCTGAATGCCGACAGTGCGCTGATGAGGCCGATGCCCGCAACTGCGACCTTGAGGACACTCAAGACGTCTTCGAGCTTGACGCCAGCGGGCAATACGTTTTCGACAGACTCCATGTTGGATCCTTCATATGTTGGGGTCGTGGTCCAGCGCCACTGCAAGCAAGATACCCAATCGTGACCACCTGTGAAACCCCGGCGCGAAGATCACAGTTGTGTTGCGCCGGACTCACTGGCCGTCGCGACAACGGTGGCTGCCACTATTTGCTCCACGCTGATGCCCGCTGCCGGTAGGCAGTGGTAGAAGATTCGTTCGCAGAGGTCGACCATTTCGCCTCGCTCGAGCGTCGGCTCGTCGATCCAGTTGACGACGATTTCCTCCATGAATGCCTGCCACCCGGCGATTGTCGCCTCCACGGTCGCGTTCGATTCGATGCCTAGATTCGTCAGCGCAGCGACAATCCACGTGGTAAAAGTGCGGCGCATGCCTCGGTAGATCGTGCGCATTCGGACGTCGCCACTGCCGGCCATACGCATCACGGCGAGGTAAATGGTGGGGTGCTCGATAACGGCGTCGACGAATGTCTCGATACCTGAGCGCAGCTGGGATGTGATGGGTAGCTCGGGATCCGGTCGCATTCGATCTTCGAGATCGGCCGAGGCGGCCTCGAGGATGGCGTTCTGGAAACCCTTCTTGTTCTTGAAGTAGTGGAACAGCAGTGGCGGTGAGACACCGGCCTCGGCTGCGACGCGATCCATCGACAGTTGGTCGAAAGGCTCGGTCCGCAACATGTGTACTGCCACCTCGAGGATTTGCCTCTGACGGTCTTCGGGGGAGCGGGGGACTGCAGCCATTCCGTCATCTTATGTATTGGTTCGAAAGGTTCATTGACTTTTACTCAACGCTGTCTATAACGTGAGGTAACACATACGTGAGGCGAGGAGTCCGACAGTGTCTGCTTTCGACATCGTGGTCAACGACGGGTTGTGGTTCGACGGGACGGGGGCTCCAGGTCTGCGTCGAAATCTCGGAATTCGAGACGGCGTGGTCGCGGAGGTGTCCACGACGCGCCTCGAGATCGGGCCGGACACAGAAGTGATCGACGCGGCCGGCAAATGGGTTCTCCCCGGCTTTGTCGACGTCCACACGCACTACGACGCCGAAGCCTTGGTCAGTCCAGGGCTTCCGGAATCGGTTCGCCACGGCGTCACGACGGTCGTGCTCGGCAATTGCTCGCTGTCGACGGTGTATTCGACGCCGCGCGAGATCGCGGATCTGTTCAGCCGGGTCGAAGCAGTTCCCCACGACGCAGTGCTGCGCATCCTCGAAGCGAACAAGACCTGGACCGGTCCCGCGGCGTACACCGCCGCCCTCGAAGCCCTTCCCCTCGGACCCAATGTCGCGGCCTTCATCGGTCATTCCGATATCCGCACGCACGTACTCGGACTGGGGCGCGGTACCGACAAGAAGGTCAAGCCGACTCGCTCGGAACTCGGCCGGATGGGCTCGATGCTCGAGGACGCCATCGACGCTGGGATGCTGGGCCTGTCGTCGATGACCAATGCCCTCGACAAGATCGACGGCGACGAATATCGTTCTCGCTCTTTGCCGTCGACGTATGCACGGTGGAAAGAGTTCCGATTCCTCAATCGCATCCTTCGTGATCGCGGAAAGATCTTGCAGAGCGCTCCGACCATCAACCTGCATCCGAACGTCGCGGCGTTCTTCGCCGAAAGCTCGGCGATCGGGCGCAAGAAGCCGCTCAAGACGTCGCTGCTCTCCGGCGCGGATTCGAAGGCCTACCCGGTGATCGTGTACTTCATGCTCGCTGCGGCCCCACTGCTCAATCGCTTCGCCAAGACCGATTTCAAGTGGCAGCACCTTCCGGTTCCCTTCACCGTCTACGCGGATGGAATCGACCTGGTCGTGTTCGAGGAGTTCGGTGCCGGCGCCGCCGCTTTGCACCTCAAGGACCAGGTGGAGCGCAACGAACTGCTCCAGGACGAGTCGTACCGTCGCGCATTCCGTAAGGACTACGACAACAAGTTCTCACCCCGCATCTGGCATCGCAATTTCTACGATGCGGTCATCGTGGGATGCCCGGACGAGACGTTGATCGGCAAGAACTTCGGTCAGGTCGGTGACATCCGCGGAGTGCACCCGGTGGACGCGTACCTCGACCTGGTGGTGAAGTACGGGCGAGATCTTCGCTGGCGCACCACCATTGCCAATCACCGGCCCAAGTTCGCGAAGAAACTCGCCGCGAGTTCCGGTGTGCAGATGGGCTTCGGCGATGCCGGCGCGCATCTGCGCAACATGGCGTTCTACAACTACCCGGTGCGACTCCTCAAGCGCGTCAAGGACGCTCAGAGTGACCGCAAGCCGTTCCTCACCATCGAGCGCGCAATCCACCGCCTGACGGGCGAACTGGCGGACTGGTACGGCATCGACGCCGGGCATCTACGCCAGGGTGACCGCGCGGACTTCGTTGTCATCGACCCGGCCGGGCTCGACGAGTCGGTGGACGGGTTGTTCGAGGCAAAGGTTCCCGAGTACGGCGGGATCAGCCGGATGGTCAACCGCAGCGACGACGCAGCCGTCGCTACGGTGATCAACGGCCGACTCGTCTACCGCGAAGGTGAATTCGCCCCCGGATTCGGAATCGAAAAGACAGGTCAGTTCCTGCGTGCCGGTGAAAAGGCTCCGGTTACCAGGGCCGCGAAGACTAGCGTGGCGCTATGACTACACCGGCGGATCGCCTCACCTCGTACTCCCGGTCCGGGCTGACCTTCGACGTACGCGACGAAGGTCCGGCAGACGGTCCGGTGGTGGTCCTCCTGCACGGTTTTCCGCAGGATTCGAGCTCGTGGGATCAGCTCGCACCGCTGCTGCACACCCGCGGCTTCCGCACGGTGGCGCCGGATCAGCGAGGGTACTCACCCGGCGCCAGGCCGAAAGCGCGCTGGGCATACCGCGGGTCCGAACTCGCCGCTGACACTGTCGCACTGATCGACGCGCTCGCGGTGGGCAAAGTGCACCTGGTCGGCCACGACTGGGGTGCCGCAGTCGCATGGCAGGTCGCTGCCGAGCGGCCCGATTTGCTCAACACCGTTACCGCGGTGTCGGTTCCGCATCCACTGGCGTTCGTCAAGGCGATGGTGACCAGCACGCAGGGACTGAAATCGTGGTACATGGGGGCGTTCCAATTGCCGTTCGTTCCCGAGAAGGTTCTGTCCTCCACCTCGGCGGGTGAGAAGTTCCTGATCTCGAGCGGGCAGACGCCGGAGAACGCACGGCGCGATCTGAATGCCATGCTGGCTCCCGGTCGGCTACGCGGCGGTCTGAACTGGTACCGCGCGATGTGGATGACCAAGCCGAACCCCGCAACTGCCAGGGTCACCGTGCCGACCCTGCACGTCTGGAGTGACGGCGACGCCGCCATCGGCCCCAAAGGGTCTGCGCTCACCCCCGCGTTTGTCGACGGCCCGTACCGGTTCGAGGTTCTCAGCGGCGTGAGCCACTGGATTCCGGACGAGGCGCCGGTCGAGTTGGACCGACTGCTGGGTGAGCATCTCAGCAGCTGACCGCGTTTTGATCACTGAAGCCCCCGCCGTTCGGCGGGGGCTTCAGTCGTCAGCAAGGTCGTCAGCAAGGTCGTCGACCAACCGTGGTCAGCGAGCTCCGAATCGCTCTTCCACCTGCTCCTTCGTCAGACCGAACTCCTCGAGCGTGTACTTGTGCGACGGTTTGCGAGCACCCGAGCGGCTTTCCTCGTGCATGGCCTCCATCGACTGCTGCGCGGCAGCTGTCAACGGGATGTCGAAGTGCGTGTAGATGTTCTCGACGGTTCCCAGCGGATCGGTGACGAAGTCCTGATAGTCGACGTCGATGAACTGTGCGGGATTGTGGTGTGCGCGTGCACTGTCGAACTGCTCGAGCCCCCTGGCCCACAATTCGAGCTGACTTTCGCCGATCACCTTGTCGGTGAACGTGTTCGACCAACCCTCTGTAGCCTGGGCGGCCAGGCTGCACACCGACGGAATGATCGTCGTAGGGGAGCGGTGAGTCTGAATGACGAGCGCGTCGGGGTACGCCTCCATCAATTCGTCGAGCGCGAACAGGTGGCTCGGGTTCTTGAGGACCCACCGTCGATCCTGATCGGGCAGACCGATCAGCTGCAGGTTCTTCTTGTGTCGTGCATAGGCGTTCGACCACTCCTGGTCCTTCAGCCATGCGGAGTACGTGGGTAGATTGGCCAGACACTCGTACGACACGGACTTGAACGTCTGACGCAAGAGTTGCCAACATTCTTCGACTTCGCTGGCCGACATGTAGTGCACGCCCATGAATTCGGGATGCTCGACGTGGTGTTGACCGAATGTCTCCTCGATCTTGGCGAAGACCGGGTTCGATTCCCACGTATCGCGAGGCGGGCGAGGCTGAGGGAACTCGGTCAGCCACATCTCGAGGCCCTGGTGAGCCGGGTCGACCGTGAGGAGGCGGTGCAAGGCAGTGGTGCCCGTGCGTGGCAATCCGGTGACGAAGATCGGCCGCTCGATCTTGACGTCGGCGTGTTCCGGATGCTCCTTCCACGCCGATTCGCTGAGGAGACGGGCCACCAGGGCGCCGCGAAGGAATACCCGAGAGATCTTGCTGCCGAAGGGCGTCAGATCCTCGTCGCGGTCGTAAGACTCGAGGAGGACCGACAGAGCCTCGGTGTAATCGTCGACGCCGAAGTCCGTCAGGCCGGTCATCCGCGTCGCCGAGGCATGGAGATCCTCGACGGTGCCGACGTGAGTGCGTTCAGTCATGGTGCTCCTAGTGATGGAATTCGCCGCAGTTGACGTCGATGCATTGGCCGGTGATCGCGCTGGCCATCGGGGACGCCAGGAAGATCGCCGCATCGGATACTTCATCCGTCGTCGGCAGGCGCTTGAGGTCGGTGTTCGACGCAGTGTGCTCGTAGATCTGCTCGACAGTCATGCCGAACTTCTCCGCCTGGTGCGCGAAGTATCCCTTGAGGGTGTCACCCCAGATATAGCCGGGTGCAATCGAATTGACACGAATTCCCTGCGGGCCGAGTTCGGTGGCCAGGGACTGCGACATGGCGAGCAGGGCCGACTTCGCCATCTTGTAGCTGCCGTAACGCTCTTGCGAATGCCGCAACACCATCGAATTGATGTTCACCACGGAGCCGTCCGACTCGGCAAGTGCCGGCGTGAACAGCTGAGTCAGGCGCAACGCCCCGAGAACGGTCAGTTCGATGCTGTCGCGGATGTGCTGGTAATCGGTGCGAGCCAACGGTTTCATCGACGGAATCGAGAATGCATTGTTGATCAGAGTGTCCACTTTGCCGTAGGCGGCAATGGACTCGGCCACCAGATTCTCGGCGGAAGCCTGGTCGGTGATGTCGGTGGCAACGGTGACGGCGCGCCCACCGGCATCGACTATTTCTTTCGCAACGTCGTCGAGTCGCGATTGCGTACGTGCTGCGAGAACAAGACTCGCGCCGGCCGACGCACATCGAAGGGCCAGAGCGCGGCCGAGTGCCGGGCCGACTCCGGAGATGACTACTACACGGTCTTCGAGCAAGGCGGTCATGATTACCCCAGCATTCGGTTGTCGATGGCGGCCTGGCGCTGGGCAATGCGTGCTGCCCAGTCCTCGGCGGTGATGGCGTTGGTGTCGAAATGCGGCAGGTGCTTCGCAATATCTGCGACGGCGACGATTTCGACGGTGGGACCGTCCTGCGGCGTCAGCTCGCGGGACACGCGCTGCCAACGGAACTGCAGAATGCCGCGCGGATGTCCGACGGTTTCGATCCAGTTGGTGACACCGGGGTTCTTCTCGCTGACCACCATTCGAACCATCCCGTCCGGATCGACCTGTGCCTGGCCGTTGTTGAGGGAGGTCTGATGATTGACGTAGTCCAGTGAGATGTACCAGAGGCTCCCCAGTTGGAAGCCGAGATACGGTGCGTCGGAGGCGGGAACGGTGATGATCATCGCCTGCTCGTCGGTGAGTTCGTAATGTCCCACCGACGAGTACTGCGTTGCCAGCCCGCCCGGTGTCAGGCGTGGTTCGGTCATGGTGTTGACCGCGAGCTTGAGGTAGAACCACTCCGGGAACTGGAGCCACGTCTTGACCCGCGTGACCAGTGCCTTCCCAGCCCGGGCGTAACGCTTCTCGGTCTCTTCGGCGGTGAGAGGTGGCGGCGCGATCCCGATCGAATCGGTGCGCTCGATGCGGATCACGCCGCGCTGCTGACTCCAGTCGCTGTAGACCTCGCGAACAACCAGCTGCGAGGATCCGGGCGCCAGGGTGTAATAGTTGGCTCGTCCGTCGGCGGGGCCGGGGCCGAACCAAGCGACGAAGTTGCCGTCGTCGTCTATCTCCAGCTCGCGGTCGTCGAAGGCGATTTCGCTTCCGGGAACGTTCGAGTTGGTGTAGTTCCCACTCAACACTTGGAAGCTGAGATCGGCTGTGGTGCCGCGCTTTCCGGTGACCTTGTATTCCTTGTCGTCGTTGATTCGGGCGCCGAAGTACAGAGTGTCGGGGTTGTCGAGGCCCATCTTGGTGAATGGTCCGGTGCCCTGGATGAAACTCGGATGGGTCTTTTCGCCGGCCCAGGCGGCATGCGTCGTCGCGATGATTCCGCCGGCCAGATATTGGTATCCCTCCAGTAGATCCTGTTCGGATCTGATGTGCGGCGCAGTCTCGATCAATTTCTCGGCTTCGGCGATCGCCTCGGCAAACGGGTCCGTCAGCACGCTGGCTCCTCACAGTTCCGACTATGTCGCCGGTCCAGAGCGTCGTGGTACAAATATGTACCTATTTGGTAGATGTTGGGTATTTCGACAATAGAACGCGTTCTAGGGAGTGGTCAATGGGTGGACCGGAGAAGACGCCTGAAGAGGGACGCCCGAGGGGGAGGCAATCGCCTCCCACCGAACGGGTGGTTCAGGTGCTCGACTACCTCGTCGGCCGCCCTGATCAGCGGTTCGGGCTGTCGGAACTGGCCCGCGCGCTCGAGATCAGCAAGCCCACCTGCTTGGGAATCCTCACGGCGCTGGCTGATCGTGGATACCTGACTCGGGACGAGGTGTCGAAGACCTATGGGCTCGGTCCGGCCTTGATCGCGGCCGGACGTGCAGCTCAGCGAGGATTTGCCGTCGGACCCATTGCCCGTACCCATCTGGAGAAAGTGAGCACGGAGTTCGGGACGACGTGCACGGCGTCCGGTGTGATCGGTGATCAGATCAGCGTTCTCGAAGTGACCGGACCGATCGGCGCGCGTCGCGCTGCCAAGGTCGGTCAGGTGTACCCGTTCGCTCCGCCGGTCGGGCTGATGTACGTCCTCTGGGGTTCGGATCACGACATGGACAGTTGGCTGAGCAAAGAGCCGAGCCTGCCGGTGCGCTTGGATCGCGAGCGTCTGTGGAACGTGGTCCGCGAGTGTCGGGCTGCGGGATATCTGGTCGAGAGTCTGGATCCCGTCGGGCAGCGACTGCACACGCTGATGGCGGGCGTTGCGACGCACGATCTTCCGCCGGAGGTGCGTGAACTGCTCGGTGAGATGGTGTCGAGCCTGGGCGAGAGGGTGTATCTCGGACGCGACATCAGCTCTGACGACGAGCATCCCGTCAGTCTCATCGCGGCCCCGACCTACGACGCCGAGGGGCATCAGGCCCTTGTGCTGACACTTTATGTGGGTGGGGCGATCACGGGCGCCGAGATCGAGCGCCGCGCCGCGGTGCTGGTTGCGGCGGCGGATGCGGTGACGGCGGAAGTTGGTGGCAGGAGTCCGGTTCGCGGTCTGTGACGTCTTATTGCCGGTCATTGACCTTTGGGTAGAACGAGTTCTATTCTGTGATTGCGTTCAATTTAGAACCAGTCCGGTACATAAATGTACCGATGCGGAAATGGTGTTCCGCACGGAGTACGTGATGCTCAGGAGCGAAAGACATGGCAACACTCCAGACCCCGCCCGCCTACGAGTTGTCGCATCTGCGAGCACTCGAAGCGGAGGCGGTCCATATTTTCCGCGAAGTCGCAGCGACTTTCGAAAAGCCGGTCCTCCTGTTCTCCGGAGGTAAGGATTCCGTCGTGATGCTGCACGTAGCGGCCAAGGCATTCTGGCCTGCCCCACTGCCGTTCGCTGTGATGCACGTCGACACCGGTCACAATTTCGACGAGGTGATCGAATTCCGCGATCAGACGGTCGATCGCTTCAACCTGCGTCTTGTCGTCTCCAGCGTGCAGGACGACATCGACGCCGGTCGCGTCATCGAGGACACCGGAGTCGGTTCCAGTCGCAATCGCCTCCAGACGCACGCGTTGCTGCGCGGAATTCGCGACAACAAGTTCGACGCCGTGTTCGGTGGTGCTCGCCGAGACGAGGAGAAGGCGCGCGCCAAAGAGAGGGTGTTCAGCTTCCGGGACGAGTTCGGGCAATGGGATCCGAAGGTGCAGCGACCTGAACTGTGGAACCTGTACAACGGCAAACACCGTAAGGGCGAACATATTCGGATCTTCCCGCTCTCGAACTGGACAGAGCTCGACATCTGGCAGTACATCGAGAGCGAGCAGATCGACCTCCCCGGCATCTACTACGCCCATCGTCGCGAGGTGGTTCCACGCGACGGAATGTTGTTGGCACGCACCCGTTTCCTCGAGCTTCGCGCCGGCGAAGAGTCCTACGAGGCGTTGGTGCGCTTCCGTACGGTCGGCGACGCAACGTGTACCGGATGTGTCGAATCGTCGGCCGAAACACCGGGCGCTGTCGTGGAAGAAGTTGCGGCGAGCCGTATCACGGAGCGTGGCGCAACCAGGGCTGATGACCGGATTTCCGAAGCTGGCATGGAAGATCGTAAGAAAGAGGGGTACTTCTGATGCCGCAACTGCTGAGAGTCGCTACAGCGGGCAGTGTCGACGACGGAAAATCGACACTCATCGGCCGGTTGCTCTACGACTCCAAGTCGATCTTCGAGGACCAACTCGAGGCCGTGGAACGGAGCAGTCGAGAACGCGGCGACGAGTACGCCAACCTCGCGCTACTGACCGACGGATTGCGCGCCGAGCGTGAACAGGGCATCACGATCGACGTGGCCCACCGGTATTTCGCGACCCCTCATCGGAAGTTCATCATTGCGGACACTCCCGGGCACGAGCAGTACACCCGCAACATGGTGACCGGCGCGTCGACGGCCGATCTTGCCCTGATCCTGGTGGATGCTCGCAAAGGGGTGCTCGAACAGACGCGGCGGCACGCCTTCTTGTCCACTCTCCTGGGGATACCGCACCTCGTGCTGTGTGTGAACAAAATGGACCTCGTGGGCTGGTCTCAGGAACGGTTCGAGGAGATCAAGGAAGAATTCCGACAGTTCGCGATCAAGTTGGACGTCCACGACCTGACGTTCATTCCGGTCTCGGCGCTGTTGGGGGACAACATCGTTGCCCGGACCGAGAACATGTCCTGGTACGACGGGCCTTCTCTGCTGCACCATCTCGAGCAGGTGCACATCGCGTCGGATCGCAATTTGATCGACGCGCGTTTCCCGGTGCAGTACGTGATCCGTCCGCAGAAGCAGACCGACGCCGACCTCCACGATTTCCGTGGATACGCCGGAACGGTGGCCAGTGGCGTCTTCAAGCCCGGCGACGAAATCGTGGCTTTGCCTTCAGGATTCACCTCGACGGTGAAGGCAGTCCACGGGCCGGGCGGTGACGTGATCGACGAAGCGTTTGCGCCCTCGGCCGTCTGCATCGAGCTGACCGACGACCTCGACGTCAGCCGCGGGGACCAATTGTGTCGGCTCAACAACCGGCCGCAGGTCGGGCAGGAAATCGATGCGATGGTCTGTTGGTTGACCGAACAGACAACTCTGTCGGAGAACAATCGCTACTCGTTGCTGCACACCACGCGCTCCACGAAAGCGCAGATCGTCAAGCTCGACTACCGGCTGGACGTCAATTCTCTGCACCGCGACGAGAAGGCAGAATCTCTGTCCCTCAACGAGATCGGCCGCATCTCGATCAAGACGCAGCAGCCGTTGATGTTCGATCCCTACCGCCGCAACCGCGTGACGGGCAGCTTCATTCTCGTGGACGAGACCACGGGCAATACCGTCGCCGCCGGAATGATCAACGGTCCGACGCTCAAGGAATCGCGCGTCGTCTGGCACAGTTCGGAGGTTTCTCGCGAGGAACGTGCGACTGCCGGCGCCACCGTGTGGCTCACCGGTCTCTCGGCCTCGGGTAAGTCGACGATCGCGGTGGAACTCGAGCGGCGGTTGGTGGCCGCGGGTATCCCAGCGTACCGCCTCGACGGCGACAACCTCCGGCACGGATTGAACGCGGATCTGGGATTCAGTGCCGATGACCGCGCCGAGAACGTCCGCCGAGTCGGCTCGGTGGCGCAGTTGTTCGCTGATTCAGGTGCAGTGGCAGTGGCCTGCCTGATAAGCCCGTACCGCGAAGATCGTGATCGAGTGCGGGCGGCGCACGAGGCCGCCGGGCTGAAGTTCGTCGAGGTCTACGTCGACACCCCGATCGAGCAATGTGAAGCCCGAGACCCCAAGGGCATGTACGCCAAGGCCAGGGCCGGGGAAATCACGGGATTCACCGGAGTCGACGATCCCTACGAAGCTCCGACAAGTCCCGAGCTGGTGATCAGACCCGAAGACGGAACGCCTACCGAACTTGCGCTGCGAATTATGGAAGTGTTGGACCGGTGAGCGAATCCACACACAGCAGAATCGCCGACGAGGCACTCGCGGCGGAATTGGCGCAGGCCGCCGGTGCGATCCTCCTGGGGATCCGAGCCGAGGGTCTGGGTGTCGACGACGGTCGTGAACTGGGCCGCCGGGGCGACAAGGCCGCCGATTCCTACATCCTCGACCGGTTGGCTGCCGAGCGGCCGGGTGATGCCGTGCTCTCTGAGGAATCTGCCGACGATCGCAGTCGTCTGGATGCAGCTCGGGTCTGGATCATCGATCCGCTGGACGGCTCCAAGGAATACGGCTTGCCGAATCATGCGGATTGGGCAGTGCACGTGGCGCTTTGGGAGCGCGGTCGCGGAATTACCGCAGCCGCGGTTGCTCAGCCGGCGCTCGGAGCGGTGTACTCCAGTGGCGACGAGGCAGCTTCGGTTGCCGCCAACTCGCCGCTCCGCGTAGTAGTCAGCGGATCGCGACCACCCGCATTCACCGAAGCGGTGGCAGCCGAACTCGGCGCCGACGTGGTGCACATGGGATCGGCCGGCGCCAAGGCGATGGCGGTGGTGCGCGGCGAGGTCGACGCGTACCTGCACGCCGGTGGGCAGTGGGAATGGGATTCGGCTGCACCCGTCGGCGTCGCACAGGCGGCGGGACTGCATTGCAGCCGCATCGACGGTTCGCCGCTGCTCTACAACGAATCTCATCCGTACCTGCCGGATCTCGTGATCTGCCGACCGGAGTTGTCGGAGTCGATCCTGGGCGCAATTGCCAAGCACTCCACGGAGTCTGCGGTCAGCGGACGCGTCGCCATGGCGCGTGAATACGTGAACGCATTGCTCACTCATGACGCAACGAAGGTCCGCTTCGCCGCCGACGCCTGGCGGGTCGAGAACGGTCAGCGAACCGGTGACAGCGGCGCCTTCATCAGCAACGAGCTCGAACAAGGCCAGCAATATCGCGGAATCGTGGCGATACGTGAACTCGCGCTGCGTGAGTGGGGCGAGAGCGTCGTAGCCCGGTATCTGCTCGACCTCGGAACACCTGGCCAGGCACCGGCCGTCACAGTTTTCGTCACCGAGTACTTCGGGATACCGGCAGGCGAGATCGAAAGCATCCTGGCAATCATCGAACCCCACGAAGACGATTCGAAAGAGGCTGGCACACAATGACATCGGACAAGCTGATCACCGATTTCTGCGCGCTGTGGGCAGACGCCGATGTTGCAAAGATCGTCGACTACTTCACCGATGACGTCGTTTATCACAACATCCCGATGGAGCCCGTGGTCGGTCGCGAGGCCGTCCGGGCGTTCATCGAGCAGTTTGTCGGTGCCTTCGGCAACATCGACTTTCAGATCAAGCGTCAGGTCGCGGACGGCAACACCGTCATGAACGAGCGCGTCGACGTCTTCACCATCAACGGCGCCGAGGTAGCGCTCCCGGTCATGGGGGTGTTCGAAGTCGAGGACGGAAAGATCAAAGCCTGGCGCGACTATTTCGACATGGCACCGATCAACGCGGCAGCCGGCCAGGCCTGATCGGGGCGCCTACTCCGCGACGACAGCGTGCGGGTAGTCCGACGAGCGGTGCTGGAAACGCGTAATGGCGGGATTCACGATGACGCCGTCACGGATTTCGATGGCGCGGTCGACGGTCTCGTCTGCCTTCCAGGCCGTCTCTCCTGCCATCACAGTGGGCAGGTAGGGAAGAAGTGATTCGCTGATCTCCCACGACGCGGAGTTCCACAGGTACGACGGGCTGTGATCGACGCCGTAGTAAGTGATGTTGTCGCCGACGATGAAGGTCGGATCCGCGAACGAGGTGGGACGAGCCCAGCTGAACCCCATGCCTTCGTCGCACGAGACGTCGACGATGAGGCTTCCCGGTTGGAAGTCCATGAGGTCTTCCTCGGTCAGGAACGTCAGTGGGGCGTCCGTGTTCTGCAGTACGCAGTTGACGACGATGTCGTGCTCGGCCAAGAAACCGGGCACCGGCACGCTGTGGTTGTCGAGCATGACGTGGCTGCCACGGACGTCACCGTTGTTGTTGTCGAACGAGACCATGCGCGCCGAGTGGATGGGGGAGCTGACCGCGGTGACTCCACGCTGGGTGAGGACGTCCACTTCGTGGATACCGTGCGCCTTGAGTGCTGTGACCGCGCCGCGTGCAGTGGCTCCGAAACCGATCACGGCAGCGGTGAGACGCCGGCCGTAATCACCGGTGGAACCGATCAACTGCAGGGCGTGCAGTACCGAGCAATAACCGGCGAGCTCGTTGTTCTTGTGGAACACATGCAGATTGAACGATCCGTCGCTGTGCCAGAAGTTCATGGCCTCGAAGGCGATGAGAGTCAGTTTCTTGTCGATCGCGATCTGTGTCAGTTCGGTGTCCTGGACACAGTGCGGCCAGCCCCAGAGAACCTGACCTGACCGTAGTTCGGCGAGGTCACGCACCAACGGCTTCGGTAGCAGAACCACATCGGTTTCCGCCAAAATCTGCTTGCGCGTGCGGATTCCGGCAACGAGGCGCGAGAGGTAGTCGTCGGAGTAGCCGAAGGGGTGGCCGTAGCCTTCTTCGAGGTAGATCCGAGAACGTAGTTCGGCATCGATGCGATCGAAATGCGCAGGATGGATCGGCAACCGGCGTTCTGCCGGTTTGCTCGACTGTCCGATGACTCCAAGGGTGCGTGCGTTGTTCAATTGTGTATCTCTCGATAGGAGCAGGTAGAGATGTCAGGCAGGAGCCTGAGGGACTAGCAGAAGCCGCAGGAACGCTGGCAGATTGCCTCGGCCAGGACCGCGTGAAAGCGTGCTGGCTGCGCTGCTGTCGATCGCCGACGGCAACAGAAAGGCGCGTCGGTATGTGCTCAGTCTAGTCCGGAACGGCCCTCGCCCGGTGGCCGGGCGCTGTGTCGTGCTCCGCTGACGTGTGGCTACTGCTCGCGCAGGCGTGAGTCCAGTACGGCCAGTTGGATTTTGCTGGCGTCCGCGTGTACCTGACGTCCTTTGTCGGTGACGTCGACGAAGACTCCGCGCCGGTCGGCCTCGCACAGTGCTCGCTGAACCAGTCCGGCCTTCTCGAGACGGGCCACGCTACGGGAGAGCGCGCTGGGACTCAGGTACATCTCCGAGGCAAGCTCCTGCATGCGTGGACGTACGCACGTGGCGTCCATGAGTCGGTCGAGAGCCTCGAAGTCGCTCATGCTCAGCCCATGCGCCGACTGCATCTGGCGATCGAGTTCGCACGCGATGTCGTTGTAGCTGGTCGACAGCGAGCGCCAGGTGTTGCGCAATTCGGATTCCGACGTCACGACCGCATTCTAGTTGAAGACTCGATTACGTGCAATTGCATTAAATGCTTGTGCATTATGTGCATGTGCATCTATTCTCGCTGACGTGACTTGCACAGACTCGACACTCAAACCATTCGATTCGCCGGAAGCCCCGGTTTCTACGGAATCCTCGGATCCGGCCACAGGGGAGGGCTGGTCCCTCAAGCTGTGGGGCATCCTCGCGGTGCTCTGCCTCGTGTTGTTCCTCGACGGTCTCGATGTGTCGATGGTGGGCGTCGCGCTTCCGTCCATCGGCAATGAACTGGGCCTGTCCACTACCTCGCTGCAGTGGATCATCAACGGCTACGTCCTCGGATTCGGCGGCCTGTTGCTACTCGGTGGGCGTACCGCCGATCTTCTCGGGCGCAGGAAGGTCTTCCTGATCGCACTGACCGTGTTCGCAATCGCCTCGCTGGTCGGTGGCCTTGTCGACAACGGAACACTGCTGATCGCATCACGATTCGTGAAGGGATTGGCCGCGGCCTTCACCGCTCCGACCGCAATGTCCATTCTCACCACGACGTTCAAGGAAGGTCCGGCCCGTAACCGTGCGCTGTCGGTGTTCTCCGTGTTCGGCGCCAGTGGTTACTCGTCCGGTCTGATCCTCGGTGGGCTGTTGACCAGTGCCGGTTGGCGATTCACGTTCCTGATGCCGGTTCCGTTTGCCGTCATCGCGCTGATCGGTGGGTACTTCCTCATTCCGCGGGACCGTCCCGCAGATACCGGGGGACACGATCTCGTCGGCGCCGTCACCCTGGTGACGGGAATGCTTCTCACGGTGTACACGATGGTTTCGGCTCCGACCCGTGGATGGGCACACCCGATGACGCTGGGTTCGTTCGCCGTCGCAGCCGTGCTTCTGGCGACGTTCTTCTTCGTGGAGAAGAAGGTGGCGCATCCGCTTGTGCGACTTGGGCTTCTGCGCGTCGGCACTATCGTTCGTGCGAATCTGGCCATCATCGCGCTCTTCGGTTCCTACCTGAGCTTCCAGTTCATGATGACGATCTTCCTGCAGTCGGCCCTCGGCTGGTCGCCCCTGAAGATGGCGATGGCACTGCTCCCCGCGGGCATCATCGTCGCCTTCGGATCACCGTTCGTCGGACGGCTGGTCGACCTGTACGGCAGTGCCAAGCTCATCATCGCGGCACTGACGTCGCTCAGCGTCGGGTACCTCTGGTTCCTCTTCGCGGGCAGCGATTCACCGTCGTACGTCGTGGCGATTCTGCCGAGCGTCATCCTGCTCGGACTCGGATTCGCGCTGGGGTACACCTCGATCATGGCCCAGGCCACCTCGGGTGTCGACGACTCGGAGCAGGGTTTGGCGTCCGGGCTGGTGAACACCTCCGCTCAGGTCGGTGCGGCGCTCGTGCTCGCTCTGACCACTGCCCTCGTAACCGCTGGATCGCACACCGCGTCCGGCGCCGGTACCGCCGGATTCGAGCAGTTCCATCCCGGACTGATCCTGGTTACCGGAGTCGCGCTGGTGGGCTTGGCGATCACCGTCTCGCCGCTGGTACGTGGAAGGTCGCTGCGGGGAAGATCCGTGCGTGAAAGGCGCGCTGAGGAAGAAAAGGAATTGGCCGAGGTCAACTGAATACTCGCTTCATCCGCGAATGCGCTCGGCCGCGTAGGAGACAATCCTGCGCGGCCGAGTTGCTGTGTCTGAACTATCGCGTGGCAGATTTCAGGGCAGCGTCTTTCAGTGCTACGTCGAAGGTCGTCGACGTAGCTTGCGAACCGAGAATAAAGGCAAGGCGCACCAACATGGCTTCGCGGTCGGACGGATCAGCCTGATCCAGTGCATTCGACAGTGCCAACCAGACGTGTTCGCGGTGGCACTCGTCGTCGACCACCGCAGTTGTCGCCGACTGTGCCGTATCGAAGTGCGCCGGCGCAGTGCCGGCGGTGAGGTGTTTGGCCACGTCGTTCAATTGCGTGGGATCGCTGATGCGGCACAGCACCAATCCGTCGGGCCGAATCACGAAGATCTCGCCGACACGTGCGCCGAGGGCAGATGCGAGATTGCCTTCGGCATCGGGAACCGTGGAGTCGGTAGTTCCCACGGTGATCACGCGTACGGTTTCCGGTGCAAGGGCCTGAGCAAGGATTTCGGCTTGCGTGTCGAGTTCGGATACCAGCTCAGCTGACAGTCCGAAAGCCAGCAGGCCGAATCCAGTACCGCGCAGACTGTTCAAGGAGGTAGATGAACCGTCCGCCGAGACCTGGACGACCCTGTCTTCCAACGGATCGCCGGGTAGTACGCCCTCGGCGCCCGCAGCTGTGGGCCACGTCAGCGGGGAGAGCCGGGCGTGCGTCGCACTCGACTGGCGCGGGTTGATGAGGTGCGCGAATTCGCCTCGCTTGGTGGCGAGTTCGAGTACGGCATCGCGGGTGGTCCGGTAGCCGTGACTTCCCGGCGACATGATGAGCGTCGACTTGCCTGCGTTGTCGACGTTCTGCTGCCACGCGCTGCGACGTTCCTTCGAATACGCGTCGAGGATGGTGGAATCGGCATCTCCGTTGATGACGGCGGCTAGTTGCCACACCAGGGTCTCGGCGTCTTCCATGCCCGAGTTCAGGCCGCG
This sequence comes from Rhodococcus sp. MEB032, assembly GCF_030208925.1. NCBI lineage: Bacteria > Bacillati > Actinomycetota > Actinomycetes > Mycobacteriales > Nocardiaceae > Rhodococcus > Rhodococcus sp. MEB032. The sequence continues at coordinate 33,362 of NZ_JARVSY010000055.1, read as the reverse complement.
CACACCGAAGATCGGAACGAGATGCGCGGCGTCGCCGGCAAAAAGCACACGGCCGTGAGTGAAATCTTCCAGAGCGAGTGCGTGGGCGCGGTAGAAGCCGAACCATTCCAGGGTCCAGGGGATGTCGCTCTGGAGCCATTCGAGGTGACGCGTGATGCGGTCACGGATGCGATCTTCTTGCGTCTCCGCTTCCGGATCGTCCGAGGCGTCGAGCTGGTAGTCGATGCGCCAGATGTCCCGTGGTTGGCGATGCATGATGATCGTGGACCCCGGGTTGCTGGGTGCGTCGAACCACACCAGACGCTCGGCCGGGAGTTCCGATTCCCAATGAATGTCGGCAATGACGTAGTTGCCCTCGTAGCTGTTGCCCTGCAAGCGGATTCCGCTGAGTTCGCGCATCTTGCTGCGTCCACCATCGGCGGCAACGACCCACGCCGCGCGCAGTTCGCGGGTTCCGAACGCGGTGTCGACGGTCAGAGTCACCTCGTTGTCACCGACGGAGATGCCGGCGATCGACGACGACCAGTGGAAGTTCACCAGTGGGTGAGCGAGCAGCTTGTCGGTCATGATCTGCTCGAACTCGGATTGCGAGACGTTGACCATGGGTCCACGCGCGTCGTGCTCGGCGGATGCCATGCGGAACTGCAGTACTTCCTGATCGCGGTAGTAACTCCGACCACCCACCCACGGCAGAACGAGGTCTTCGAGCTCGGCACCGAAGCCGAGGCGTTCGGCAACTTCGAGGCTGTGGCGTGACACGCAGATCGCGCGACTGCCGAACGAGACCTGATCGGCCGCTTCGAGAATCGTGACGGCAATGCCGCGCTGCGCCAAGCCCATGGCTACGCCCATGCCGACGGGGCCGGCTCCGACGATCACGACGGGAAGTGCGTCGGCCGAAGGCGCCAGGGAGGCGAAGTCCTCGGGTGCGTACTTCTTCGGATGAAAGTAGGTCGACATGGTCACGAGGCTTTCTGTGCGGCAGTGTTTTTCGGGATCAATTGAGGTTCCGGGAGCAGCAGGATGGAAACCAGGCTGATCACGGCAATGATCACGAAGTAGGCGGTGATGGCGAACGAGGTGTCGAAGGCGGCGTAGAGCGCGGTGGCGATCATCGGGGCCAGACCGCCGCCGAGGATTGCGCCGATCTGGTAGCCGAGTGACGCTCCGCTGTAGCGGATGTGTGCGGGAAACAATTCGGCGAACAGTGCCGCTTGTGGGCCGGCGCAGCAGCCGAGCGTGAAGCCGAGGGCGATCATCGATACGAGCATCACCGGAACGATCGCTGTGTCGATCAGCGGAAAGAACACCGCTGCCGCCACTACCAGGGTGATCGAACTGCGGATGTAGACGGTCCGGCGTCCGAGAGTGTCCGACTTGTGAGCGCTGAAAGCCATTCCCGCCATCCAGAACGGGCAGGATGCGATGAGAAGAAAGAGCATCGTGGTCTTGCTGAAGCCGAGTTCGGTCTCGCCGTACTTGAGGACGTAAACCATGTACGCGTACGCGATTCCGTTGGTGGCGATGAAGGTTCCACCGGCGAGGAGCACAGTCTTCCAGTGTCTGGTGAGAACCTCGAGAATCGGCATGGACTCCGCCGGTGCCTCGGACTTCGACGCGGTGAACTCGTCACTTTCCTCGAGGCCGAGACGGATCCACATCGCAACGCCCACCAGAACTGCGCTGAGCAGGAACGGGATTCGCCATCCCCAGGAGTTGAATGCATCGTCGTCCATGAAGGCGGCGAGGGGGAGATAGACGAGATTGGCCACCAGTACGCCTGCGGGAACACCGATTTGTGGTGCGCTGCCGTACAGCCCCTTCCTGCCCTCGGGTGCGTTTTCGGTGGCGACCAGAACTGCGCCGCCCCACTCGCCGCCGACACCGAGTCCCTGAACGAATCGCAAGGTCACCAGGAGTATGGGGGCAAAGACGCCGATAGCGGCGTAGTTGGGTAGCAGCCCGATGGCAACGGTGGCGCAGCCCATCAGCATCAGCGAGGTGACCAACATGGATTTGCGTCCGATGCGGTCGCCGAAGTGGCCCATCACGATTCCGCCGATGGGACGCGCGACGAATCCGACGGCGAGGGTGGCGAAGGCGGCGAGGGTGCCGGCCAGATCGGACGTGCCGGGGAAGAACTGCTTGCCGAGCACGAGTGCGGCGGCGGTGCCGTAGATGAAGAAGTCGTACCACTCGATGGCGGTGCCGACAAGGCTGCCGAGGGCGGCCTTACGCGCCTTGACCGTCGCGGCGGCGCGCGTTGCGGTCGGTGAGGCGATGGAGGTCATGAAGTGCCTTTCGAGATGAATGTGGCTTGAAGAAACAATGACGTGCGCCACAACAATTGAAAAGCGAAAGAATTGGAGGTTCTTGCACGGAAAATACGTGGAACCAGCTCCGCTGCCTGGTAGCGGGACTATTGGGCAGGTTCTGAGGGTGAAACGAATTCTATGAAAGCGCGTGCGACGCGGCTGAGGCGAGTGTTCTGGTGCCAAGCGAGAACTACGTGCACCGACGGCACGGCGGGGGAAGCGATGGTCTTGACGACCACCTCGAGCCCCTCGTACGTGACGTCGATCTTGGGCCGCTGGAGTAGCAGCGTCCAGCCGAGGCCACGGCCGACAAATGCCCTCGCCGTCTCGAAGTTCGCAGTTCTGTAGGCAACCTTCGGGGCGAATCCGCCTGCGCGACAGACGTCGAGCGCGTGTTTGGTGCTCGGCGGCGCGTCGAGGAGAACCATCGGGTGTTCCGCGAGGTCCGGAAGATGGATCGGTCGCTCGGACCGCGCGAGTGGGTGTTCTGCACCCAGGACGATCAAGGGTTCGCGGATGGCCAACGGAACTGTGCGCAATTGTGGAGACAGGTCCAGGTCGTAAGCGATCGCGAGGTCCAACTCGCCGTTCTCGAGATGTGTCTGGAGCCGATTCTGAGTGTCCTCGCGGAACTCCACCTGCGCGTCAGGATTCTCACGGGTGAACCCGGCGATCATCGACGGCAACACCGTCGGCCCCAGAGCGGGATAACAGCCGATCGCTATGGGCCCCGACACGCTTCCGCCGGTTCCGAGCGCATCGGATTCGAGTTCCCCGGCTTGCTGAAGTAGCGCCCGGGCGCGCACCAGAACCGCTTCACCGGTGCGGGTGAGTTGAATGCCGAATGAGCGACGGCGAACGCACAGTTGAACTTTGAGCGCGCGTTCGAGTTCGGTGAGCGCCGCGGACAGGGCGGAAGGAGAGAGGTGCAGGCGCTCGGCCGCGGCACTGATCGTTCCGGTCTCGGCTACCGCGACAAACGCGGCAAGCTGACGCATCGTGTACGTGGGAGCAGGATCGATGCGAGGCATGAGATCGACAGTAGTCGGGTAGATTGCCCTGAATATTTTGGTGTGGCACCGTGAAGAGGTCGACGATCAATCGCTGACCTGCGTCTTCGTGGTGCCCCCGGCAGGATTCGAACCTGCGACCTTTCGCTCCGGAGGCGAACGCTCTATCCCCTGAGCTACGGGGGCGCACCGAATACTCGGTGTGCCGATTGGGCTGCGTTAGCGTAGCGCATCACGGGGGGACAAGACCAAACCGGCACCCGCCTCGGCATGGCGTCGTCGCGGGAGGTAGTCGAGGATGCGGCCGGGGACCATGGTCGTCGAATCATCTGTACCGACTGACTCGGATGCTTTTTACGCCTAGGCTCGGCTCTGAGCACAGGCTCGGGCGGACTGCTCGGGCACCCTCGTGAGGTACGGGAGTCGTTGATGACCGATCACCACTATTCCGAAGACCAGCTCGCGCTCGACCTGAAGTGGTGGGCAGCGGCCAACTATCTGACCGCCGCGCAGATCTATCTGAAGGACAACACGCTTCTGCGGGAACCGTTGCGTGCCGAGCACATCAAGCCCCGACTGCTCGGGCACTGGGGGACCAGCCCCGGCTTGTCGATGATCTACACGCTCCTCAATCGGCACATCGTCGCCACCGGCGCAGACTGGCTGTACGTGACCGGTCCCGGGCACGGCGGTCCGGCGCTGGTCGCGTCGACGTATCTCGAGGGAACGTACTCGGAGATCTATCCTGAAGTCTCGGACGACGCCGAGGGCATCCACCGGATGTGTCGGCGATTCTCCGCTCCCGGCGGAGTGCCCAGCCATGTGAGTGTGCAGACACCCGGAAGCATCCACGAAGGCGGCGAGCTCGGCTACGCCCTTGCCCATGCGGCCGGCGCTGCCTTCGATCATCCGAACCTCGTGGTGGCCTGTGTGATCGGCGACGGCGAAGCGGAGACCGGGCCGTTGTCCGGTTCGTGGAAGCTCCCGGTGTTCCTGAATCCACGACGCGACGGCGCGGTGCTGCCGATCCTGCACGTGAACGGTGCCAAGATCGCCGGGCCGACGGTCTACGGACGCAGCAGCGACGAAGACATCCAGGCCTATCTTGGTGGACAGGGGTGGGCGCCGATCGTCGTCTCCGGTGACGACCCCGACGCGGTGTTTCCTCAGCTGTATCAAGCGATCTCGCAGGCGCACGAGAAGATCCGCGAGATGCAGGGTGCCGCACGCTGCGGAGAGGAGTGGGCGGGTTCGTGGCCGGCAATCGTGTTGCGGACGCCGAAAGGATGGACCGGTCCACACACCGTCGACGGAATCTTGGTCGAGGGCACACATCGTGCGCACCAGGTGCCGTTGTCCGGCGTGCGAAGCAACGAATCACATCTGCGGCAACTCGAAGAGTGGATGCGGTCGTACCGTCCGGACGAGTTGTTCGACGCCAACGGATCACTCGTCGCGGAACTGGCGGCGCTGTCGCCGACGGGGGACAAGCGCATGGGGAGCACTCCCTACGCGAACGGTGGACGACTTCGCGTCGATCTCCCGATGCCGCCGCTCGAAAAGTATGCGCTTCCCATCCAATCCCCGGGTTCGACCTTCCACGAGACGACGCGAGTTCTCGGCGAGCTTCTGCGCGACATCTACGCCGCCACGGAAACCGAGGACAGCGGCGGGATCTTCCGACTCTTCTGTCCGGACGAGACGTCGAGCAATCGCCTCGGCGCCGTATTCGAGACAACCGATCGCTGCTGGCAACTGCCGATCACCGACTACGACGACGGGCTGTCCGCGGACGGTCGTGTCATGGAGGTCCTCAGCGAGCACCTCTGCGAGGGATGGCTCGAGGGCTATCTGCTGTCGGGCCGACACGGGATGTTCGCGAGCTACGAAGCATTTGCGATGGTGAGCGTGTCGATGCTCATCCAGCACGCCAAGTGGCTCCAACATGCCGTCGACCTGCCGTGGCGGGCGTCTGTTGCTTCGCTCAACGTGCTGTTGACCAGTACGTGCTGGCGCAACGATCACAACGGATTCAGTCATCAGGGCCCCGGCATGATCGACGCCGTTATTCCCTTGGCGCCCAGTGTGATCCGCGTGTGGCTGCCGCCGGATTCCAACACGTTGCTCTCGATCTCGGATCACTGCCTGCGTAGTACCGACCACGTCAACCTGATAGTCGTTGACAAGCAACCGCACCTGCAATACCTCACGCTCGAGCAAGCGCACGAGCACTGCGCGGCGGGCGCTTCGGTCTGGGAATGGGCCGGAACCGAGGCTCGCGGACAGGAACCGGACGTGGTCCTGGCCGCCGCGGGAGATGTGCCGACGCAGGAGATCCTGGCTGCTGCACAGTTGCTGCGCGATCACACACCCGAACTGATCACCCGCGTCGTCAACGTCGTCGATCTGATGGCCTTGCTGACGCCAACCGAGCATCCCCACGGATTCGGGGAGCGGGTCTTCCTCGATCTGTTCTCCGCGCAGACCGACGTCGTGTTCGCATTCCACGGATACTCGCGTGCCGTGCACGAACTGATTCACGGGCGTCCGAGTCCCGAGCGCTTCCACGTTCGCGGATTCAGTGAACAGGGAACAACCACAACACCGTTCGACATGGTCGTCCTCAACAAGATGAGCCGCTACCACCTGGTGATCGAGGCGCTACGACGCTCCAAGCGTCGGCCGGCCGGGGCGTCCGAGTTGGCGGAGTTCTGCCGCACACAGCTCGAAAAGCACTCGCGTTACATCGTCGAGCACCTCGAAGACATGCCGGAAGTAGAAAACTGGACCTGGTCCTGAAATTCAGGACCAGGCCCAGTTGGGTCTGAACAATTTCGGCTCAGTTCAGTTCTGCTCAGTTCATGGGCAGTGGCACTGCGCCGCGAGCTGCCAACATGTCGGTCATCAGCTTGGACTCGCTCTGCTGCGTGTTGACCATCGTCTGCGCCAGGCTGCGCACCGGCCCCTCGGTGGCGTCGGCTGCTGCGTACTCCATCATCGGAAGCCCACCTTCGTGGTGACGAAGCATCAGCTGCAGGAACAAGGTGTCGAGTTGCAGACCTTCCGCTGCGCGGAGAGCCGCAAGGTCCTCGGGGGACGCCATGCCGGGCATCGTGTCGACCGGCCCGGAATGACTCATGTCCATCGTGGCCGAAGTCCCGTGCGATCCATGGCCGGAGCCCGAATCCGACGACATCCACTCCATGTACGGGCCCACCTTGGACAGCGGCTGATCCCACATGGTCAGCCACGCCTGCATCTGACCGAGCTGGTTCTGCTGCGTGGTCAAGATGTCGAACGCGAGCGTGCGTACGTCGTTGTCCGTGGACTTCGTCAGGGCGATGGACGCCATGTCGACGGCCTGGCTGTGATGCACGCTCATGTCCTGCGCGAAGCCCACGTCCACCGAATCCGAAGCCGGAACGGTCAGTGACGACTTCGCATCGGGTCCGAGGAGGTTGGTCAGTGCGCCGAGCGCAAAACCGACGGCGATCGCGCCGATCAGACCGATGATCAGCAGTGCGGTGCGCTGACTCGGCTTCGAAGACTGATCGGTGTTCGTCGAACTATCCACCGGCGGGAATCTGTTCGTCGGTGGCCGGGGTAGCGCCCGTGCCGTCCATCTGGATGGCGTCGGCGCCCGGAGGTGTCGGATCGAACGGCGACGTCGACGGAGTGAACAGCGGGTTGGTGCAGCTCGCGCCGACCTCGGGGTAGACGTTCGGGTTCTGGTTCAGCGCAGTGATGAACTGATCGATGCGATCGTCGTCGGCCTTGTCGATCTCGAGGCGATGGCCCCACGACTGCAGAGAAATGGGGCTGCTCTGACCGGGGTACGGCGACATCAGCATGTAGGACTTGCCGTTCACGCGTCCGGCGAGACTGTCGATCTGGTCCTGGTCGACGAGATCGGGGTTGTACGTGATCCAGATGGCGCCGTGCTCGAGCGAGTGGACGGCGTTCTCGGTGCGAATCGGGTCGGCGTACACGGTTCCGGTGCAGTTAGCCCAGGTGGCGTCGTGTGGGCCACCGAACGGCGGGGTCTGGTCGTACGCCACGCGCTGAGTGGAATCGACGTGCTGGCCGGCCGGGTACTCGATCTTGAGGACGCCGTCGATCTTGTCCGACGGATCCTTGTTCTCCGAGCTGTACTTGTACGGCTCGAGGGCCTGCCGCTCCTCGACCTTGGGCCACAGATTGATACCGAGCACGGCGATGAGTGCGAGCACAGCCACACCGGCGCCGATCGACAGCCAGGGGATCTGGCGGGGAGCGGGGACGCCGCCCTTGCCCTTCTTGGCCGGCCGACTGTTCTTGTTGGCGGCCTTGATGGCCTTGGCTGATTTGGCCCCGGAGTTCTTGTTGGGACCGCGACTATCGGAACCGCTTGGCATCGATTGGGCTCTTTCGGTGTGTGGGCTTGAGGTGTGGCGCGCCCGCGCATGAAGGTACGCGGTGGTAGCTCGGGCATTACCACTGTACTTTCCGAGTCTGAGGGCAAACTTTGAGAGTGGCGTGCGACACGCCACAGCGGCCCCGCGCACGTTCACGGAGAGCGAGGCGTGAGGCGAGTCTCCACTTCCGGTGTGCAGGCAATAGGATGAATACCTGTGACTCCAGCTGACCTTGCCGAACTGCTCCGCGGAACCGCAGCGAGCGTCCTTGCCGATCGTGGCCTCGACGTATCCGTGCTACCCGAAACCCTCACCGTCGAGCGACCACGCAACCCCGAGCACGGCGATTACGCCACCAACATTGCCATGCAGGTAGCCAAGAAGGTCGGCACGAATCCCCGCGAGCTGGCGGGCTGGATCGCCGAAGCCCTCACCGCTGCCGACGGAATCGAATCCGCCGAGATCGCCGGGCCCGGCTTCCTCAACATTCGGTTGGACAAGGACGCCCAGGGCGCGATCGTCGTGTCGGTTCTCGAAGCCGGTGCGTCGTACGGCTCGGGTGACTCCCTCGCCGGCAAGAAGATCAACCTCGAATTCGTCTCCGCCAACCCCACCGGACCGATTCACCTCGGTGGAACCCGTTGGGCCGCAGTCGGAGACGCGCTCGGACGCATTCTGTCCGCGCAGGGTGGTTTGGTAACACGTGAGTACTACTTCAACGATCACGGTGCCCAGATCGACCGCTTCTCGCGTTCGCTGATCGCTGCAGCGAAGGGTGAACCTGCTCCCGAAGACGGTTACGCCGGTGCATACATCGCCGACATCGCCGCCTCGGTTCTGAAGCAGCGTCCCGACGTCATGGATCTGCCTGCCGACGAGCAGCAGGAAACCTTCCGCGCCATCGGCGTCGAATTGATGTTCACGCACATCAAGCAGACCCTGCACGACTTCGGCGTCGACTTCGACGTCTACTTCCACGAGAACTCGCTCTTCGAATCCGGTGCGGTCGAGAAGGCCGTCGAATCCCTCAAGGGTTCGGGCAACCTCTTCCACGAAGACGGTGCGTGGTGGCTCAAGAGCACCGACTACGGCGACGACAAGGACCGCGTCGTCATCAAGAGCGATGGCAACGCCGCCTACATCGCCGGTGACATCGCCTACTTCCAGAACAAGCGCGCACGTGGGTTCGACCTCTGTATCTACATGCTCGGCGCCGACCATCACGGTTACATCGGCCGTCTCAAGGCTGCCGCTGCCGCATTCGGCGACGATCCGGACACCGTCGAGGTGCTGATCGGCCAGATGGTCAACCTCGTCAAGGACGGCACTGCCGTCAAGATGAGCAAGCGCGCCGGCACCGTCATCACCCTCGACGACCTGGTCGAGGCAATCGGCGTCGACGCCTCGCGTTACGTCATGATCCGCTCGTCGGTCGACTCGAGCATCGACATCGACCTCGACCTGTGGACCAAGACCAGCAGCGAGAACCCCGTCTACTACGTGCAGTACGCGCACGCACGCCTCTCGGCGATCGCTCGCAACGCCGCAGACCTCGGTCTGTCCGCCGACGCGAGCAACCTCGCCCTGCTCACCGTCGAGCAGGAGGGTGACCTCATCCGCACGATCGGCGAGTACCCACGCGTCGTGTCGAGCGCGGCGAATCTGCGTGAGCCGCACCGTATTGCCCGCTACCTCGAAGAACTCGCGGGTGCGTACCACCGCTTCTACGGCGCGTGCCGCATCCTTCCGCAAGGCGACGAAGACGCCACCGACGTGCACCGCGCGCGTCTGGCTCTCTGCGCCGCCACCCGACAGGTCCTGGCCAACGGTCTCGAACTGCTCGGCGTCACCGCACCGGAGCAAATGTGAACGCGCACCCCGCCGGCCCCAAGCACGCCGAGCAGTTGCAGGCCCCCGGCTTGCCCGACCGTCCGACCAGCCCCGATGCCTTCGGCGAACTCTCACCGCAGGTGTGGCCGCGCAACGCTTCTCGCGGCGACGACGGTGAAGTGACCCTCGCGGGTGTCAAGGTCGGTGAACTTGCCGAGAAGTACGGCACTCCGTTGTTCGTCATCGACGAGGACGACTTCCGCTCGCGCTGCCGTGACATGGCCCGCGCCTTCGGCCCGGATGCCAAGGTGCACTACGCATCCAAGGCATTCCTCTGTGGCGAGATCGCACGCTGGGTCGCCGACGAAGGCCTCTCGCTCGACGTCTGCTCCGGCGGCGAACTGGCGATCGCGTTGCACGCGGACTTCCCGGCCGAGCGAATTGCCATGCACGGCAACAACAAGTCAGTCGCCGAACTGGCCGCCGGTGTCGCCGCGGGCGTCGGACACGTCGTGCTCGACTCGTCGATCGAGATCGACCGACTCGATCGTGTCGCCGGTGAGGCCGGTGTCGTTCAGGACGTGTTGATCCGACTGACCGTCGGCGTCGAAGCGCATACCCATGAATTCATCTCCACCGCACACGAGGACCAGAAGTTCGGTTTCTCGCTGGCCGGGGGAGCGGCAATCGACGCGGTCCGTCGCGTCTTCGCTGCCGACAACTTGCGCCTGGTCGGCCTGCACAGCCACATCGGTTCGCAGATCTTCGACGTCGACGGTTTCGAGGTGGCAGCGCACCGCGTGATCGGTTTGCTCCGCGACGTCGTCACCGAGTTCGGAGTCGAGAAGACCAAGCAGATTTCGATCATCGACCTCGGCGGCGGCATGGGGATCTCGTACATCCCCTCCGACGACCCGCCGCCCGTCGACGAACTGGCAGCAAAGCTCGGCCACATCGTGCGCAACGAGTCAGCACTGGCCGGATTGCCGGAGCCGACGCTTGCCGTCGAACCCGGCCGCGCCATCGCCGGACCTGGCACGGTGACGCTCTACGAGGTCGGCACCATCAAGGACGTCACGGTGGGTAGCTCGCTGACACGCCGCTACATCAGCGTCGACGGCGGGATGAGCGACAACATCCGCACGTCCCTCTACGGTGCGGAGTACGAAGCCAAGTTGGTTTCGCGAACTTCCGAGGCTGATCCCGTCGTTGCACGTATCGTCGGTAAGCACTGCGAGTCCGGTGACGTGGTCATTCGGGACACCTGGATGCCCGAGGACGTCGGGCCCGGTGATTTACTAGCGGTAGCAGCGACCGGTGCATACTGCTATTCGATGTCGAGCAGGTACAACCTGCTCACCCGCCCAGCCGTGGTGGCGGTGCGTGACGGAGTCTCACGCGTGATTCTGCGGAGGGAAACAGTGGAAGATCTGCTCAGCTTGGAGGTATCGCAGTGACGAGCGAATCGGCGCATCGCGCTATCGGTGTGGCCGTTCTCGGCCTCGGCAACGTCGGGAGCGAGGTCGTCCGGATCATTCGTGAGCAGGCCGAGGAACTCGAAGCTCGCGTCGGCGCCCCGTTGGAACTGCGGGGGGTTGCCGTCCGCCGTATCGGCTCGGACCGCGGAATTCCCGAGGAACTGCAGACGACGGACGCCGAGTCCCTGGTCGGTCGTGACGACGTCGACATCGTGGTCGAGGTGATCGGCGGAATCGAGCTCCCTCGCAAGCTGATTCTCTCTTCCCTCAACTCCGGTAAGTCGGTCGTGACCGCCAACAAGGCGCTGCTCGCGGACCACACCGGTGAATTGGCGGAGGCTGCAGAGGCCAACTCTGTCGACCTGTACTTCGAGGCCGCTGTTGCCGGTGCGATCCCCGTGATCCGCCCGCTCACACAGTCGTTGGCCGGAGACCGTGTCAACAAGGTCGCCGGAATCGTGAACGGCACCACCAACTTCATCCTCTCCGCGATGGACGAGACCGGCGCCGACTACGAAGAGACCCTCGCCGAAGCCGGACGCCTCGGATACGCGGAAGCCGACCCGACCGCGGACGTCGAAGGCTACGACGCCGCGGCGAAGGCAGCGATCCTCGCGTCGATCGCGTTCCACACCCGCGTCACTGCCGCGGACGTGTACCGCGAAGGAATCTCCACGATCACCTCCGCCGACCTGGCGTCGGCGAAGGCACTCGACTGCACGATCAAGTTGCTCTCGATCTGCGAGCGCATCGTCACGCCCAAGGGCAAGGAGCGGATTTCCGCTCGCGTGTACCCGGCGCTGGTTCCGCTCAGCCATCCGCTGGCCTCGGTCAACGGCGCGTTCAACGCCGTTGTCGTGGAAGCAGAGAACGCCGGCCGGCTCATGTTCTACGGCCAGGGCGCAGGCGGCGCCCCCACCGCTTCCGCGGTGATGGGTGACCTGGTGATGGCTGCGCGCAACAAGGTTCACGGCGGCCGCGGCCCCCGCGAGTCCAAGTACGCCAAGCTCAAGGTCGCCCCGATGGGCGACATCCTCACGCGCTACTACGTGAACATGGAGGTCGCGGACAAGGAAGGTGTGCTGTCCGCAGTCGCCGCCGAGTTCGCCAAGCACGGCGTGAGCATCTCCGTCGTCCGCCAGGAGGGCGCCGGCGCCGGCGCGCGTCTGGTGGTCGTCACTCATGTAGCAACCGACGCGGCTCTCTCCGAGACCGTGGCGGCCCTCAACGAACTCGAATTCGTCACCGCTGTGACCAGCGTGCTGCGACTGGAAGGCACTGAACAATGACCGGCATCGTCAACCCCGTCCACAAGGCATGGCCGGGTCTCATCGAGGCATACCGGGACCGTCTCGCGATCGGTGACAACTGGAAGACCGTCACCCTGCGCGAAGGCGGCACCCCGCTCCTGCCGGCCGGCCACCTCTCCGAGATCACCGGCTGCGACGTCTACCTCAAGGTCGAGGGCCTCAACCCCACCGGTTCCTTCAAGGACCGCGGCATGACGATGGCCGTCACCGACGCCTTGGCCCGTGGCCAGCGCGCAGTTCTGTGCGCGTCCACCGGCAACACCTCCGCCTCGGCCGCTGCGTATGCAGCCAAGGCCGGCATGACCTGCGCCGTGCTCATCCCGCAGGGCAAGATCGCCATGGGCAAGCTTGCGCAGGCAGTCATGCACGGCGCCAAGATCATTCAGGTCCAGGGCAACTTCGACGACTGCCTCGAGCTGGCACGCAAGACCACGGCCGAATTCCCCACCATCGGTCTCGTCAACTCGGTCAACCCGGTGCGCATCGAAGGCCAGAAGACCGCGGCATTCGAGATCATGGACGTCCTCGGCAAGGCTCCCGACGTGCACGCACTCCCGGTCGGAAACGCCGGTAACATCACCGCGTACTGGCGCGGATACTCCGAGTACTACGCGGACGGTCTGACCACGGTCAAGCCCCGCATGCTCGGCGTCCAGGCAGCCGGAGCGGCTCCGCTGGTCAACGGTGCACCCGTCAAGGATCCCGAAACCATCGCCACCGCAATCCGAATCGGTTCTCCCGCGTCCTGGAACGGCGCTGTCGCCGCGAAGGAAGAGTCGAACGGTGCATTCCGTGCCGCCACCGACGAGAAGATCCTCGAGGCTTACCGTCTGATCGCCGCCACCGAGGGCGTCTTCGTCGAACCGGCGTCGGCAGCCAGCGTCGCCGGCCTGCTCGCCGCACGTGCAGAGGGCTGGCTCGAGCCGGGCCTGACCGTCGTGTGCACGGTGACCGGTAACGGTCTCAAGGATCCTGACTCGGCTTTGAAGGGTATGCCGAACGTCGAGCCGATCGGTGTCGATCCCGTTGCCGTCGCGGCTGCCCTCGAGCTTGCATAGTGTCCGTGGATTCATCGACCACTCCGCGGAATCCGGTGTCTGACATGACTATAACCCTGCCTATCGGCCTTTCGGTGACTGCTCGCGTCCCGGCCTCGAGTGCGAACTTGGGGCCGGGGTTCGACACCCTCGGTCTGGCGTTGGGGTTGTACGACGAAATCGTGGTCACCACAACGGATTCAGGCCTTCAGATTCGCGTCGAAGGTGAAGGCGCTGCCGACGTGCCCTGGGGTCCTTCGCATCTCGTGGTCCGCGCCATCGAGCGTGGTCTCGAGGCGGCCGGAGTGTGGGCCAGTGGCCTGGACGTGTTGTGCCGCAACGCGATTCCACATTCGCGCGGGTTGGGATCCTCGGCTTCCGCGGCTGTCGGTGGATTGGCAGCAGCCAACGGTCTGGCGCGCGCTCTCGATGCCGAGATCGGCTTGACGGAAGAGCAGTTGGTTCAACTCTCGTCCGAGTTCGAAGGTCACCCGGACAACGCGTCTGCCAGTGTTCTCGGTGGCGCAGTCGTCTCGTGGAGTTGCCCACCGGCAGTCGAAGGCGACGAGCCGATCTACTCCGCGGCCAAACTCGACGTCCATCCCGACATCCGTGCTGTGGCACTGGTTCCCGAGGAGCGGTCGTCCACCGCACACACTCGCGGGCTCCTGCCCGAATTGGTTCCGCACCAGGATGCCTCGTTCAACGCGAGCCGCAGCGCGCTCGCCGTCGTTGCGCTCACTGCTCGGCCCGATCTGTTGATGGCGGCCACCGAGGATCGCCTGCATCAGGCGCAGCGCGCGCCCGCGCTTCCGCTCACGACGCGATGGATCGGGATCCTGCGCGAGGCGGGTATCGCTGCGACCGTTTCGGGAGCCGGCCCCACCGTGTTGGCGCTCAGCACAGAACCTTTCCCCGTCGAACTCGCGGAAGCGGCGCGGGCAGACGGACTACGTGTGCTCGAATTGGACATCGCCGACGGCGTCGAAGTATCCACGACGACGGTCTGATCCCTGCCTTGGTCCAGGTGATCGCCCACTACCGATCGGTAGTGAACTGACACACCCAGTCGTCCAAATTCTTGCCGGACTCAGGTTTGGGCGCTATCCTGGGCTATGTCCGTACATCGTGCGCGTCAGTCGCCGGTGCATCACCAGGGGGCAAAACTCCTTCCCAATCGGGGTCCACAGTCCTTGGCATGATTCTCGCAGGCATGATCCTCACGCTTGTACCTTCTCCGAAGGTTTGAATCCTCCGCGGATCGAACACTCAGAGGTTCCATCACTCTGGGGTTCAACACACGGGGGAGTGAATCGTCGACGAAGGCGCGTTGGGCAGGTTCGCGAGCGCATGAAAAGTTTGAGGCGAGAGTTTCCGACAATCATGTGACGGCGGACAAGCCGGCAGTTCTGGACAGCAACCACGTACGGCACCACCGAGTTCGGTATTCAATCGAACTGCGGGACGAACCCTCGACTTTGCGCAGTGCGAGTGAGGGAAGGAAAGGACCTCCGTGACCGATACGGACCTCATCGCCACTTCTGCACCCGCCGGGTCGGAATCAGGCGACAATTCTCAGGCGTCATCTTCAGCATCGAACGGTGCGGTGGCGACCTCCACGAAGCGTGCCGAAACGCGCCGTGGTGCCGGACTCTCCGGCATGGTGCTCACCGAACTCCGCACTCTTGCGGGTGAACTGGGCATCAAAGGCACTTCCGGCATGCGCAAGGGTGACCTGATCGCAGCCATCAAGGAGCGCCAGGGCGGCAGCGCGAAGGCTGCACCCGCACAGAGTGAACTCACTCTCGACGACGCACCCGTTGCGCGCACTCGTGCCAAGAGCACTCGCGCCGCACGCACCGAAACCCCCGCAGCCGAAACAGCTCCGGCAGCCGAGTCGGCTCCTGCCGAGGCCGCGCCTGCGCGTACGGAATCCGCCGAGGATTCCGATCAGAGCGCACCCCGTCGCGGACGTCAGCGTCGTGGCGCCGCTCGTCGTGCAGGTTCACCCGACCAGGGCGAACTGAGCATCGAGCAGGAAGCGCCTTCGGCGAAGTCCGACGCGGACACCGCGAAGGCCGCCGATTCTTCGAAGGTCGCCGAGACCGCCAAGGCCGAGGCTCCGGCCGAGCGTCCTGCGCGCACCGAGGGCAAGTCCGACGCTGATCAGGCTCCCGCCGAGCAGGGCAACGAGCGTCCCCGCCGCGAGCGCAACCGCGACAACCAGGGCCAGCGCGACAACCAGGGCCAGCGCGAGAACCAGGGCAACCGGGGCAACCAGGATCGCCAGGATCGCCAGGACCGCCAGGACCGCGGCAATCAGAACAACGCCGGCCAGAACAACGCCGGTCCTCGCACGGACAACCGCAACAACGGGCCGGACGACGACGAAGAGGGTGGACGCGGACGCCGCGGACGCCGTTTCCGCGAGCGCCGTGGCCGTGGTCGTGACCGCGGTGAGGGTGGCGCACCCAACGATTCACGCGAGACCGAGATTCGTGAGGACGACGTCCTTCAGCCGGTCGCCGGCATCCTCGACGTCCTCGACAATTACGCCTTCGTGCGTACGTCCGGGTACCTCGCCGGTCCCAACGACGTCTACGTCTCCATGAACCTGATCCGCAAGAACGGCCTTCGCCGTGGCGACGCCATCACCGGTGCCGTCCGCGTCTCGCGTGACGGTGAGCAGGGCAGCCAGCGCCAGAAGTTCAACCCGCTGGTTCGCATCGACACGGTCAACGGCGGCGACGTCGAGGCCGCGAAGAAGCGCCCCGAGTTCAACAAGCTCACGCCGCTGTACCCGAACCAGCGTCTGCGCCTCGAGACCGAGCAGCACATTCTCACCACGCGTGTCATCGACCTGGTGATGCCCATCGGTAAGGGCCAGCGCGCCCTCATCGTGAGCCCGCCCAAGGCAGGTAAGACCAGCGTGTTGCAGGCGATCGCGAATGCCGTCGCCACCAACAATCCTGAGTGCTACCTGATGGTCATCCTCGTGGACGAGCGTCCCGAGGAAGTGACCGACATGCAGCGCAGCGTGAAGGGTGAGGTCATTTCCTCCACCTTCGACCGCCCGCCGGGAGATCACACCGCAGTTGCCGAGCTGGCAATCGAGCGTGCGAAGCGCCTGGTCGAGATGGGTAAGGACGTCGTCGTACTGCTCGACTCCATCACGCGTCTGGGTCGTGCGTACAACAACTCCTCGCCGGCGTCGGGACGCATCCTCTCCGGTGGTGTCGACTCGACGGCGCTCTACCCGCCGAAGCGTTTCCTCGGTGCTGCCCGCAACATCGAGAACGGTGGATCGCTCACCATCATCGCTACCGCAATGGTCGAGACCGGATCCACCGGCGACACCGTGATCTTCGAAGAGTTCAAGGGCACCGGCAACGCCGAGCTCAAGCTCGATCGCAAGATCGCCGAACGCCGCGTGTTCCCGGCCGTGGACGTCAACCCGTCCAGCACGCGTAAGGACGAGTTGCTCCTGAGCCCGGACGAAGCTGCAGTGCTGCACAAGCTCCGCCGCGTCCTGTCCGGTCTGGACTCGCATCAGGCCATCGATCTGCTGATCGATCGACTGAAGAAGAGCAAGAACAACCTCGAGTTCCTGATGCAGGTCTCCAAGACCGCACCGGGTGCGATCGACGACTGATCGACTCGACGTCAAAGGCCCACAACCAGCTGGTTGTGGGCCTTTTGCGTGGGCGGAACAAAACCGAGGGGCAGTGCGTTGACAACTTCGTACAGCCACCCCGAGGCGTGCGAGACGCGGATTATCCGGTGAGGTACCGCATCTGGCATACTGAACGGCCGAGTCCGGTTCCGGTTCACGATGTCGATTGGCGACGTCGACCCGGCGACCATTGAAAGGGACACCATGAAGGCAGGAATCCACCCAACCTACGTAGCGACCACCGTCGTCTGCGGTTGCGGTAACACGTTCGAGACCCACAGCACCAAGGAGTCCGGACGCATCAACGTCGAGGTTTGCTCGCAGTGCCACCCGTTCTACACGGGCAAGCAGAAGATTCTCGACACCGGTGGACGCGTCGCTCGCTTCGAGGCTCGCTACGGCAAGCGCGCAGACAGCAAGGTCCCGGCCACCGAGTCCTAGCTGTTCCGCCGACGCCCGATCTGCCATGCGCAGATCGGGCGTCGGCTTTTTTGTGCCTGCACTCGGTTTGCGCGTTTCCCGGGTCCCGGCGTCGAAATACCTTCAAGCGCGCACCGTAGGAATCGAAACTCAGAGCGGAGCGAACCATGGCAGGCGCAACCCAGCCCTCGGCCATCGACGACATCTTGGCGGAGCACGCCGGTCTCGAAGCACAGATGTCCGATCCGGCGCTGCACAACGACCCTGCCGCTGCCAGGCGCGTCGGTAAACGGTTCTCCGAGCTCTCGCCGATCATGTCGACGTACAACAAGCTCACCGCTGCGCAGGACGATCTGGAAGCCGCGCGCGAACTAGCCGCCGACGATTCCAGCTTCGCCGCCGAGATCCCCGATCTCGAAGCCGAGGTCGCGCAGCTCGAGCAGACGCTTACCGATCAGTTGGCGCCGCGTGATCCGCATGACGGCGACGACATCGTCCTCGAAGTGAAGTCCGGTGAGGGCGGCGAAGAATCCGCGCTCTTCGCCTCGGACCTGGCCCGCATGTACGTCCGCTACGCGGAACGGCATGGCTGGCGCGTCGAGATTCTCGACGCGACGGTCTCCGATCTCGGCGGATACAAGGAAGCCACGCTGTCGATCAAGAGCAAGTCGGACACCCCGGACGGAGTGTGGGCGCGGCTGAAGTTCGAGGGCGGCGTTCACCGCGTCCAACGAGTGCCCGTCACCGAATCCCAGGGGCGCGTTCACACTTCGGCTGCCGGCGTTCTGGTCTACCCGGAGCCCGAAGAGGTCGAGCAGGTCCAGATCGACGAAAGTGACCTGCGTATCGACGTCTACCGTTCGTCCGGCAAGGGCGGTCAGGGCGTCAACACGACCGACTCTGCTGTCCGAATCACGCACCTTCCGACCGGCATCGTCGTCACCTGCCAGAACGAGCGTTCGCAGCTCCAGAACAAGGCGCGCGCCATGCAGGTCCTTGCAGCCCGTTTGCAGGTAGTCGCCGAGGAAGCCGCGGACGCTGAAGCGTCGGCAGGACGCCAGAGTCAGGTTCGGACGGTGGACCGTTCGGAGCGCATCCGCACCTACAACTTCCCCGAGAACCGCATCACCGATCACCGCATCGGATTCAAGTCGCACAACCTCGACGCGGTGCTCGACGGTGAGCTCGACGCACTTCTCGATGCATTGGGCAAGGCGGACCGAGAGGCGCGTCTCGCGGCCGAGTAGATGCAGACCATGACTGACCTCCATCCCGCCGGGAACTCGGTGAACCGCGTGTCGGTCGAGCGTGGCAGGCTGTACCCGTGAGTCGACTTCCACTTCGTTTGGCGCTGATCGAAGCTGCAAAACAGCTCGACGCCGCAGGTGTGCCCAGCCCACGCACCGACGCCGAGTTGTTGGCATCCCACCTGCTCGGGGTCGAACGCACGCGTCTCGGACTGATTCCGTTGGTCGATCCCGAGGTCATCGCGGCGTTCGACGAGTTGGTTGCCCAACGGGTGAAGCGGATTCCGTTGCAGCACATCATCGGAGTCGCGTCGATGGGCAACATCGACGTCGCTGTCGGGCCGGGTGTCTTCATTCCGCGGCCGGAAACCGAACTGCTCATGGGTTGGGCACTCTCGTTCCTCGAAGGTTGCGGAAGCAAGCCGCCGGTAGTTCTGGACCTGTGCACGGGATCGGGTGTACTCGCGCTGTCCATCGCCGAGGCCCGTCCGGACGCCGTCGTTCACGCCGTGGAGAAGGAGCCCGCCGCGTTGGCGTGGGCGCGTCGTAATGCTGCCGACCGCGAGGCCGCCGGTGATACACCGATCCATCTGCATCAGGGCGATGTCACCGATCGGAACCTGTTGCCAGGGCTCGAGGGCGGCGTCGATCTGGTCGTTTCCAATCCGCCGTACATCCCCGAAGGCGCGCAATTGCAGCCTGAGGTCATGGATTACGACCCGCACACCGCGTTGTTCGGTGGCGTCGACGGTCTGTCCGTCATCAAACCCATGATCAGCAACATCGCGCGGTGGCTTCGAATCGGCGGCGCGGCAGGCATCGAGCACGACGACACCAACGGGGACGGCGTCGCTGCGCTGTTCTCGGCGCGCCGGGTATTCGGCGAGGTCGCGCAGCATCCAGATCTTGCCGGTCGTCCGCGATTCGTCGTCGCCAGACGTGTCGCCACCGACGTCGAAGCACAGCGGAATCGAACGCCCGAAGCGCAGAGTGAAAGGATGGCTGAGTGAGTACCGTGTACGACTGCAGTCAGACAGATTCCCGAACCGCAGGCTTGGCCGCCGCGAAGAACGCGCTCAAGGCCGGCCGACTCGTAGTTCTCCCTACCGACACCCTTTACGGACTCGCCGCCGACGCGTTCGACAGCGAAGCTGTCACGAGTCTGTTGCGCGCCAAGGGACGCGGGCGAGACATGCCCGTCCCGGTTCTGGTCGGATCGTGGAACACCATCGACGGGCTCGTCTACAGCGTGCGCCCGCAGGCACGGGATCTGATCCGCGCATTCTGGCCCGGCGGACTGAGTTTGGTCGTCGAGCAGGCGCCTTCACTTGCCTGGGACCTCGGTGACACCCGCGGAACCGTCATGCTCCGCATGCCCTTGCACCCGGTTGCTCTCGAACTGTTGCGCGATGTCGGACCGCTTGCCGTCTCGAGCGCCAACATTTCGGGGCGTCCGCCGGCAACTACCGTCGAGGAAGCCCGAGATCAGCTCGGCGGATCTGCCAGCGTGTATCTCGACGGGGGCAAGGCCGAACACGCCGTTGCTTCCACGATCGTCGACCTGACCGGCAATTCACCGCGTATCTTGCGAGTGGGTGCCGTCTCGGCAGAATCCATCGCCGAGGTATTGGGCACCAGTCCGGAAAGTCTCGTAGAGGGAGTTTCGTAACGATGGTCGGCGCCGGCGGCGAGCGCGCGGGGGAATCCACGTATTGGGGACCGGATTTCGGTGAGCTTGCCACGGCAGACCCCGAGATCGCGGCTGTTACGCTGGCCGAACTCGAGCGTCAGCGCGACGGACTTCAACTCATCGCGAGCGAGAACTTCACCAGCCCTGCGGTACTGGCTGCCTTGGGTTCGACCCTGAGCAACAAGTACGCCGAGGGCTATCCGGGTCGGCGTTACTACGGCGGGTGCGAGTACGTCGACGTAGCCGAGAATCTGGCGATCGATCGGGCAAAGGCGCTGTTCGGCGCCGAGCACGTCAACGTCCAACCACATTCGGGGGCCACTGCGAATCTCGCGGTGTACGCCGCATTCGCCAGGCCCGGCGACACCGTATTGGCGATGAGTCTGCCGCACGGTGGGCATCTGACTCACGGGTCTCGCGTCAGCTTTTCTGGGCAGTGGTTCACCACCGTTCCCTATCACGTCGATTCGGCCACCGAATTGATCGACTACGACGAGGTTCGCACCCTGGCTCTGGCGCACAAGCCGAAAATCATCGTCGCCGGCGCGACCGCGTACTCCCGCACCATCGACTTCGCAGCCTTCCGCTCGATCGCAGACGAGGTCGGTGCGATCCTGTGGGTCGACGCCGCCCACTTCATCGGACTCGTGGCAGGCCGGGCGATACCTTCGTGCGTTCCGTACGCCGACGTCGTCTCCGCGACGACGCACAAAGTCCTCAGAGGCCCGCGCGGCGGAATGATCCTGTGCCGCAGCGAGCATGCCTCGGCTGTAGATCGCGCGGTGTTCCCCTTCATTCAAGGCGGCCCGATGATGCATGCGATCGCTGCGAAGGCGGTTGCCTTCAAGGAAGCGTCGACGCCGGAATATCGTTGGTATGCACAGGAAGTGGTTGCCAACGCATCGGCACTCGCGCAGTCGTTGGAAGCTCGCGGCCTGCGCACCGTGTCCGGTGGAACCGACACACATCTGGCGCTTCTCGACCTGCGCGCAAGCGGTGTCACCGGAGTCGACGCCGAGCGTAGGTGCGGACTGGCTTCGATCACGCTCAACAAGAACGCGATTCCGTTCGATCCGCAGTCGCCCGCCGTCACGTCCGGAATCCGCGTCGGATCCGCGGCCGTCACGACCCAGGGTTTCAACCGCTCCGACATGAGCGTGGTGGGGGAGTTGATCGCGCGCGCAGTTGTCGCGGACCCCGCCACCACGTCAGGAGAGGCCGAGTTGGCAGCAGTTGCCGACGGCGTTCGCGAACTGGTCCGGGCAAAGCCTGCCTATGCCCGCCAGACGGGTGATCTCGAGCAGTGATCACTTCCTACGAGGCGACCACGTATCTGGCACAGGGTGGCGGGGGAGCGGGTGTTCCCATCCGTGAACTTTTGCTCGTGCTGTGTACGGCGGCGGTGGTGACCTACCTGGCGACTGGCGCAGTCCGGTTGTTGGCGCTGAGGTTCGGCGCTGTCGCGATTCCTCGTGATCGGGACGTTCACGTCGAGCCGATTCCGCGCCTCGGTGGCGTCGGAATGTATGTCGGCATGGCTGTCGGTCTGCTGTTCGCGCAGCAATTACCCGCGCTCACAAGAGGTTTCGGCTTCGGCAGTCCTGACGTACACGCTGCGCTCGTAGCTGGCGCCGTCATCGTCCTCGTGGGTGTGATCGACGACAGGTGGGGCCTCGACGCCCTCACCAAATTTGTCGGTCAGGTGACTGCTGCCGGCGTTCTCGTGGTGATGGGCGTCAGCTGGTTCATCATCTACAACCCGTTCGGCGGTGACGGTGGGTCCACCATCATCCTCGATCAGATTCAATCCGGACTGTTCACCGTTGCTGTTGCCGTCGCGACCATCAACGCCATGAATTTTGTCGACGGTCTCGACGGATTGGCCGCCGGGTTGGGTCTGATCGCGGCGCTCGCCATCCTCATCTTCTCGATCGGTCTTCTCCACGATCAGGGCGGCGACGCGAGTGTCTACCCGCCGGCGATGATCGCGGCGGCTTTGGCAGGCGCTTGTCTCGGTTTTCTTCCACACAACTTCAATCCGGCGCGCATTTTCATGGGCGATTCCGGGTCGATGTTGATCGGTCTCATGCTGGCCGCGATCTCCACCAGTGCATCCGGTCGTATTCCGCTCACTGCCTACGGAACCCGCGACCTCGTCGGCCTCCTCGCGCCGTTGTTGCTGGTCGGGGCTGTGATGTTCATCCCGATGCTGGACATGCTCCTGGCCGTGATCCGCCGGACGAAAGCGGGCGTCAGTCCGTTCAGTCCGGACAAGATGCACCTGCATCATCGCCTCTTGCAGATCGGACACACGCACCGACGAGTTGTGCTGGTCATCTACCTGTGGGTCAGCGTCCTGGCGTTCGGTGCCGTCGGATCCTCGCTGCTCAATCGTCAGCTGGTTGTTGTACTCGTCGCGGCCGGTTTGGTTCTTGCGTTGTTCTTCACTGCGGTGCCTTCCCTGATCGATCGCAAGCAGCAGCGTCGCTAGCCAAGTTTTCCGATCCATTACCCTTGGGCATCGTGACGAACACGCCGCAGCCTGTACCTGCCTCGCAACCCATCCCTGATTCGACCGCCGCCATGAAGTCGGCCGTGAAGTGGGGTGTGATGGGGCTGATCGCGCTGGCCGTGGTCGGCGCGCTCCTGGGCGGGCTCTTCGCCGGTAAGGAAGGCGTCTACGGCGCTTTGATCGGCGCAGCCGTCGGCGGCGGGTTCATCTTGTTCACGGCGTTGGGCGTGCTGCTCACAGCGAAGCTGCCTGCGCTCACGGCCGGTGCCGTTCTGCTCGGTACCTGGCTGCTGAAGATGATTCTCGCGATGGTGGTTCTCTTTGTCCTCTCGGACATGGATTTCTACAACAAGACCGCC
This sequence comes from Rhodococcus sp. MEB032, assembly GCF_030208925.1. Taxonomy (NCBI): domain Bacteria; kingdom Bacillati; phylum Actinomycetota; class Actinomycetes; order Mycobacteriales; family Nocardiaceae; genus Rhodococcus; species Rhodococcus sp. MEB032. The sequence goes on along the minus strand of NZ_JARVSY010000055.1, from coordinate 10,087 downwards.
CTCGTCCTGGTCATCATCATGTCGCTGGTCGTGGTGCTCGGTGCGGAGACTTACGGCGTCCTGGGAACCAAAACTCCGTACGTCGATCCCACTCCCAGCAGCAACGTCGACGACGACGAGTAGTACTACAAGAGGTAACTAATCGGACTTCCAGGTACCCCATCTACACAATGTCGTAGATGACTTGATAAGGTTCGGTTCAAGCGAGAGCAATGGTGGGCCGAGTAACACTCAGCCGACGATGCCATGTGCTCGCAGGTGGTCGAAATTCTGACCACTGAGTCGACGAGAGTCGCCGACACCGACAGACGCCAGGCCCCTCTAGGGTTCTCCAGCTGCTGACGAATGCGCGAGTCGAACTTGTCGACTTGTAGATCGTCAATGTCCGATCGAACCGCAGTCAATGATGGCTGCGGACCGACTACGGGAGAGAACGCTGAGCGTCACCACCCTGGCCGCGGATGAATTCCATGCGCCGTCACTAGACGATTTTTTCCCGCCCTCCGTGTTGATCCACGCGGGCCCCTTCGAGCTCGACCGTCTGATGCTGATTCGTCTGCTGATGTCGGTGCTGGTCGCAGCCTTCTTCGTGATCGCGATGCGCAGCCCTCGATTGGTTCCCCGCGGACTTCAGAACGCCGCTGAGCTTGCGCTCGACTTCGTTCGGATCAACATCGCCGAGGAGATCCTGGGCAAGGAACAGGGCAAGCGCTTCCTGCCGGTCATCACGACGATCTTCTTCATCGTGGTCGCCAGCAACCTGGCCAGCATCATTCCTTTCCTGAACATCTCGCCGAACGCACGAATCGGTATGCCCCTGGTACTCGCGGCGCTCGCCTACATCGTGTTCAACTACGTCGGAATCAAGAAGTACGGCTTCTTCAAGTACGTCAAGAGCAGCATCGTCGTTCCCGGCGTCCCGCTGCCCCTGCACTTCTTGTTGGTGCCCATCGAGTTCATCTCGACCTTCATCCTGCGCCCGTTCACGCTGATGGTTCGTCTCATGGCCAACATGTTGGCCGGCCACATCCTGCTGGTGCTGTTCTTCAGCGCGACGAACTACTTCTTCTTCGTGTCCGGCGGATTCCAGGCGATCTTCGGTGTTCCGTCGATCATTGCCGGTATCGCATTCACGTTCTTCGAGCTGCTGGTCATCTTCCTGCAGGCTTACGTGTTCGCGCTGCTGACCGCGGTGTACATCGATCTGGCGCTCCACGCCGACGAGCACTGACCTTTTACCTCCTCACCAGCTACACCAAGAACTGAGCCTCTTGCCGAATCCGGCGGAGGTCAACAGAAAGGGAATGGAACACCATGAGCATCGCTTACCTCGCTCAGGAAGTTGTCGAGACCAAGTCGCGCGGCTACGGAGCCATCGGCTACGGCCTCGCAGCAATCGGCCCCGGCATCGGCGTGGGCATCGTTGTGGGCAAGGCAATCGAAGGCATGGTCCGCCAGCCCGAGATGGCCGGCCAGGTTCGTACCACCATGTTCCTCGGTATTGCATTCACCGAGGCCCTCGCGCTGATCGGCCTCGTCGCCGGCTTCATCTTCTAAGACCGACATGGCAGCCACCATCGCAATTCTCGCGGCGGAGGGGACGACTGAACACAATCCCCTCATCCCCGAGACATACGACATCGTGTGGTCCGCGGTCGCGCTCGTAGTAGTTGGTTTCGTCTTCTGGAAGCTCGTTCTTCCGAAGTTCCAGAAGGTCTTGGCCGAACGCACCGAGCAGATCGAGGGCGGCATCAAGAAAGCCGAAGACGCACAGGCGGAGGCAGCAGCAGCGCTCGAGCAGTACCGCGCGCAGCTCGCCGAAGCTCGTACCGAGGCAGCGCAGATCCGTGAGGAAGCGCGTACCCAGGGTCAGCAGATCATCGCTGACATGAAGGTTCAGGCGCAGGACGAGAGCGACCGCATCGTGGCCGCAGGCCACAGCCAGCTCGTCGCCCAGCGTCAGCAGATTGTCGCTGAGCTCCGCTCGGATCTCGGCAAGACCGCTGTAGACCTGGCCGAGAAGGTCATCGGGGAGTCCCTCGCCGACGACGTGAAGCGCGCCGGAACGGTTGATCGTTTCCTCAACGAGCTCGACACCGTCAGCGCTGATTCAGCCAGGAAGTGAGCAACATGTACGCAGCGAGCCGTGAAGCCTTGGCGCAGACTCGTTCTGCGCTGAGCAGTGCCCTGGGCGCCGTCTCTGCAGGAGCCGCAACTGCTGCTTCTGCTCAGGCTGGGTCCGAGCTCTTCTCGGTGGTCGAGGTACTCGACGGCCAGCGCGCTCTTCGCAGCGCGCTGGCTGACGCTTCGGCACCGGCCGCTGGTCGCCAGGCTTTGGCAGAGCAGTTGTTCTCCGGAAAGGTCGGCGCCGAGGCGCTCGCCACCGTGAAGGCAGCTGCAGGCCAGGACTGGTCTGCGGCCCGCGACTTGGTCAACTCGCTCGAACTGCTCGGACGCGAAGCTCTGCTCCGCGCCGCAGCCGATCAGAGCCAGTTGGACACCGTTGAGGACGAGCTCTTCCGTCTCGGTCGCATCGTGGCAGGGGATCCCAGCCTGGAGCAGACGCTCTCGGATCTGTCGGTTCCCGCAGCCCGCAAGCGTGAGTTCCTCTCCCGCTTGCTCTACGGCAAGGTCACCGCGGTCACCGAGGCACTCGCCGGACAGGCTGTCGGCCGGTTGAAGTCTGCACCCGCAGACACTTTCGATCAGCTGTCGAATCTTGCCGCAGCGCAGCGCGATACCACCGTTGCTCACGTTCGCAGCGCCTCGGCGTTGAGCTCGGAGCAGTCGGATCGCTTGGCGAGCACTCTTACCCGCACCTACGGGAAGCCGGTAGCAGTGCACGTCGAGGTCGATCCAGAACTCCTCAGCGGCTTGGTCGTCCGGGTGGGCGACGAGGTTATCGACGGCAGCGCAGCGGGTCGACTCGCAGCACTGCGGAAGAACCTCAAGTAGTCCTTCAGCCGAACACATACTCCAGATCTTTTCGAAGACCAGACACCGAGAGCAGGAAAAACATGGCGGAGCTGACGATCTCCTCCGACGAGATCCGTAGCGCGATCGACAACTACACCGCGAGCTACTCCCCGGAGGCCTCCCGTGAGGAGGTCGGCACAGTGACCGACACCAGTGACGGCATTGCGCACGTCTCTGGCCTGCCTTCGGCTATGTCCAACGAGCTGTTGGAGTTCCCCGGTGGAATCGTCGGCGTCGCGCTCAACCTGGATGCCACCGAAATCGGTGCCGTCATCCTTGGCGATTACCAGAACATTCAAGAAGGCCAGGAAGTAAAGCGCACGGGCGACGTTCTGTCGGTTCCCGTCGGCGATGCTTTCCTCGGCCGCGTCATCGACCCGCTGGGTGCGCCCATCGACGGCCTCGGCGAGATCGAGAGCACCGAGAACCGTGCACTCGAGCTCCAGGCCGCTTCGGTGCTCGAGCGCCAGCCGGTCGAAGAGCCGCTCCAGACCGGTATCAAGGCTATCGACGCCATGACCCCGATCGGCCGCGGCCAGCGCCAGCTCATCATCGGCGACCGCAAGACCGGCAAGACCGCGGTCTGCATCGACGCCATCCTGAACCAGAAGGCCAACTGGGATTCCGGCGATGTCAACAAGCAGGTGCGCTGCATCTACGTTGCCATCGGTCAGAAGGGTTCCACCATCGCGGGCGTCAAGGCTGCCCTCGAGGAGAAGGGCGCGATGGAATACACCACCATCGTTGCTGCTCCGGCATCTGATTCCGCAGGCTTCAAGTGGCTCGCACCGTACACCGGCTCGGCCATCGGCCAGCACTGGATGTACCAGGGCAAGCACGTTCTGGTCGTGTTCGACGACCTGACCAAGCAGGCAGAGGCGTACCGCGCCATCTCGCTGCTGCTGCGTCGCCCGCCGGGACGCGAGGCTTACCCCGGTGACGTCTTCTACTTGCACTCCCGTCTGCTGGAGCGTTCGGCGAAGCTGTCCGACGCACTCGGCGGTGGCTCGCTGACGGCTCTGCCGATCATCGAGACCAAGGCGAACGACGTCTCGGCTTACATCCCGACCAACGTCATCTCCATCACCGACGGTCAGGTGTTCCTCGAGTCCGACCTGTTCAACAAGGGCGTTCGCCCCGCGATCAACGTCGGTATCTCGGTCTCCCGCGTCGGTGGCGCTGCACAGACCAAGGGCATGAAGAAGGTTTCCGGTTCGCTGCGTCTGGAACTGGCTCAGTTCCGTGAGCTCGAAGCGTTCTCCGCCTTCGCTTCCGACCTCGACGCTGCCTCCAAGGCTCAGCTCGAGCGCGGCGCCCGTCTGGTCGAGCTGCTCAAGCAGGATCAGTACAGCCCGATCCCCGTCGAGGACCAGATCGTCTCGATCTACCTGGCCGGCGAAGGCATCTTCGACAGCGTTCCGATCGGCGACGTCCGTCGCTTCGAGAAGGAACTGCTCGAAGACCTCAAGCACTCGGCTGCTGGCGTCTACTCCAGCATCAACGGCGGTAAGGCACTCGATGCCGACAACGCTGCTGAGCTGATCGCCGCGACGAACAAGTTCAAGGAAGGCTTCATCGCATCCGACGGAAGCCGGGTCGTGAACGAAGCCGAGGCTGACGCTTTGGGCGCCGACGAGGTCGCGAACGAGCAGATCAACGTCAAGCGCAAGACCGTCAGCAAGTGACGTACGCGCCCATGACACTGCGAATTCCGAAGGGAGAGTGATTGATCGATGGCGAGCATTCTCGAATTGCGGTCTCGTATCAAGTCGGTCAACTCGACCAAGAAGATCACCAAGGCACAGGAACTGATCGCGACTTCGCGTATCACCAAGGCTCAGATTCGCGTCGCCGCGTCCAAGCCGTATGCCGAGGAGATCACGAAGGTACTCACCGAATTGGCGAGTGCGTCTGCTTCGCTCGATCACCCGTTGCTCAACGAGCGTCCGGAGCCCAAGCGGGCAGCGGTCCTCGTTGTCACCAGTGACCGCGGCATGTGTGGTGGCTACAACTCCAACGTCCTCAAGCAGGCAGAAGAGCTCATGGCTCTCCTCCGCAGCGAGGGCAAGGAGCCGGTCGTGTACGTGCTCGGTTCCAAGGGGCTCGGCTACTACACGTTCCGCGGCCGCGACATCGGTGCTGCGTGGACGGGCTTCTCGCAGGATCCGGGTTACTCGGATGCCGCGAAGGCCAGCCGCCACCTGGTGGAGCTGTTCATGGCTGGTTCGGGTAACCAGGTTGCCGCTCCGAACGGTGAAGGCACGATCGAGGGCGTCGACGAACTCCATATCGTCTACACCCGCTTCGTGTCGATGCTGACGCAGACTCCCGAGGTTCGCCGTATGGCTCCTCTCGAGGTCTTCGTGTCGGAAGAGCGCATCGAACTCGGTGACGACATGCTGACCAACGGCCACGACGACGACCATGACAATGGCCCCGTCGCGGACTTCAGCTTCGAGCCCGAGCCCGAGAAGCTTCTCGGCGCTCTTCTCCCGAAGTACGTCAGCACTCGTATCTTCTCGTCGCTTCTCGATGCTGCGGCATCGGAGTCGGCAGCCCGTCGTACTGCCATGAAGGCCGCGACGGACAACGCAAACGAACTGGTGAACACGTTGAGCCGTCAGGCCAACCAGGCTCGCCAGGCCCAGATCACCCAGGAAATCAGCGAGATCGTCGGCGGCGCCAACGCGCTCGCCTCGAGCGCAGGAAGTGACTAGCACATGACCGCAGCAGTAACCGAAAACAACGGGGCAGGTTCGGCTTCGGCCGTAGCCGGCCGCGTCGTGCGGGTCATCGGTCCCGTCGTGGACGTTGAATTCCCGCGTGGCGCTGTTCCTGAACTGTTCAACGCCCTGAACGCCGAGATCACGCTTCCCTCGGTCGCCAAGACGCTGACGCTCGAGGTTGCACAGCACCTCGGTGACAACCTGGTCCGCACCGTCTCCATGCAGCCCACCGACGGCCTCGTCCGCGGCACTGCAGTGACCGACTCGGGCAAGCCGATCTCGGTTCCCGTCGGTGACGTCGTCAAGGGCCACGTGTTCAACGCCCTGGGCGATTGCCTCGACACCCCCGGCCTCGGCCGCGACGGCGAGCAGTGGGGCATCCACCGCAAGCCACCAGCCTTCGATCAGCTCGAAGGTAAGACCGAGATCCTCGAGACCGGCATCAAGGTCATCGACCTTCTCACCCCGTACGTCAAGGGTGGAAAGATCGGCCTGTTCGGTGGCGCCGGCGTCGGCAAGACCGTTCTGATCCAGGAAATGATCACGCGTATCGCTCGCGAGTTCTCGGGCACCTCGGTGTTCGCAGGCGTCGGTGAGCGTACCCGTGAGGGCACCGACCTCCACCTGGAAATGGAAGAGATGGGCGTCCTCCAGGACACCGCCCTTGTCTTCGGCCAGATGGACGAGCCGCCCGGAACGCGTATGCGCGTCGCCCTGTCCGCACTGACGATGGCGGAGTACTTCCGCGACGTCCAGGGCCAGGACGTTCTGCTGTTCATCGACAACATCTTCCGCTTCACGCAGGCAGGCTCCGAGGTTTCCACCCTCCTCGGCCGTATGCCTTCGGCAGTGGGCTACCAGCCCACGCTGGCGGACGAGATGGGTGAGCTCCAGGAGCGCATCACCTCGACTCGCGGTCGCTCGATCACCTCGCTGCAGGCTATTTACGTGCCCGCCGACGACTACACCGACCCCGCGCCGGCTACGACGTTCGCGCACCTCGATGCCACCACCGAGCTTTCGCGCCCGATTTCGCAGATGGGTATCTACCCCGCTGTGGATCCGCTGAGCTCGACCTCCCGCATCCTGGAGCCCGGCATCGTCGGTGCCGAGCACTTCCGCGTTGCCAACGAGGTCAAGCGCATCCTGCAGAAGTACAAGGAACTGCAGGACATCATCGCCATCCTCGGTATGGACGAGCTTCAGGAAGAGGACAAGGTCCTCGTCGGCCGCGCCCGTCGTATCCAGAAGTTCCTCGGCCAGAACTTCATCGTTGCCGAGAAGTTCACCGGTGAGCCCGGCTCCGTCGTGCCGCTCCGCGACACGATCGAAGCCTTCGACCGCGTCTGCAAGGGCGAGTTCGATCACCTGCCCGAGCAGGCATTCAACAGCTGCGGTGGACTCGACGACGTCGAGGCTGCAGCCAAGAAGATGGCCGGGAAGTAGTCCACGATGGCTGAGATGACCGTAGAACTCGTTGCCGTCGAGCAGCGCTTGTGGTCTGGTTCGGCGACGCTGGTCAGCGCTCAGACCACCGAGGGTGAAATCGGAATCATGCCTGGGCATGAGCCGGTCCTCGGCCAGCTGATCGAGGGCGGAACCGTGTCGATCACCTCGGTCGACGGCGAGCGTATCGTTGCTGCGGTACACGGAGGATTTCTCTCCGTCACTGCGACGACGGTGACGATCCTTGCCGAGTCCGCGGACATGGCACAGGACATCGACGTCGAGGCAGCCAAGGCTGTCTTGGCCGAGAACTCGGGCGACCTCGAAGCGATTGCGGTCGCCAAGGGTCAGCTCCGGGCCGTCGAGCGCGCGTAAGTTACTCGAGTAAAGCCGCGACGGGAGCCGACGAACAGTGACATTCGGAATGACTGTGTTGATCATTCTGGTTGTGCTGCTCGCGGTTCTCGTCGCGGCTTTTCTGTATCGTCTGCTGGTTCTGCGTCGCGGCGGTACCGCTGCACTGCTTCGTGTTCTGCCATCTCCGGGGGACAGCGGGTGGCGTCACGGAATCATTCGCTACGGCGAAAGCACCTTTGTCTTTTTCAAACTGTCGAGTCTGCGGCCGGGCCCGGACTCCAGGATCGATCGTCAAGGTATCGAGGTCGAGAGCCGTCGTTCTCCCTCGGGTACCGAATTCGACATCATGAGCGACGACATCGTCGTGGTCAAGGTCAATGACGGCTCGTCGGCCTACGAAATCGCTTTGGACAGTGGAGCATTGACAGCGTTCCTGTCCTGGGTGGAATCTCGGCCGGACGGGCGCGCCCGTAGGCGACGCACCGCCTGACCGGTCCCGCTCAAGCCCCGGCGCCGGGCTTCCAGAGCACATCGCCTTCAGGATTTGCCACTCTTCCCATGATGAAGAGCAGATCCGACAATCTGTTGAGGTATTTCGCGGGGAGCACGCTCGTGTCCTCCGGGTTCGCATTGATGGCGGACCAAGCCGCACGCTCAGCACGCCGCGAGACGGTTCTTGCTACGTGAAGCAGGGCTCCCAAGGCGGTTCCGCCCGGCAGAATGAACGAATTCAACGGTGCCAGTTGCTCATTGAGTTCATCGCACCATCCTTCGAGTCGATCGATGTAGGACTGAGTCACTCGTAGCGGCGGGTACTTCGGGTTCTCGACCACGGGGGTGGACAAGTCGGCCCCTGCGTCGAAAAGGTCGTTCTGGATCTGGCGCAGCATTGCAAGGAGATTCTCCGGGGGAGTGCCGAGGGCAACGGCCACACCGATCGCTGCATTGGTCTCGTCGCAATCCGCGTAGGCGATCAGACGCGGATCGTTCTTGGACACGCGGGAAAAATCGCTGAGGCCCGTGGTCCCGTCGTCGCCGGTCCGGGTGTAGATCTTCGTCAGGTGAACAGACATAGGGCTACGGTACCGGCGCGGTGCCGACGAGGTTGTGGCTCTAGGCTGTGAACCGTGAGTGAGCACTTTCTTGTGACCGGGGGTAACCGCCTCGAAGGTGAAGTACTGGTGGGAGGGGCCAAGAACAGTGTGCTGAAGCTGATGGCCGCGGCGCTGTTGGCCGAAGGCACCACTGTCGTGACCAACTGCCCGGACATTCTCGACGTACCGCTGATGGCGGACGTTCTGCGAGGTCTGGGCTGCGAAGTCGAACTCGAAGATTCCGAAGTGCGGATCACGACGCCGGCCGAGCCGAAGTATCACGCTGACTTCGATGCGGTGAAACAGTTCCGAGCGTCAGTGTGTGTTCTCGGTCCGCTGGTCGCGCGTTGTCGACGCGCTGTTGTTGCCTTGCCTGGCGGTGACGCCATCGGTTCGAGGCCCCTCGACATGCACCAATCCGGGCTCCGCCTGTTGGGTGCGCGCAGCGAGATCGAACACGGATGTGTAGTTGCCGAGGCAGACGACCTGCATGGAGCGAACATCCGCCTGGTCTTCCCGTCTGTGGGTGCAACCGAGAACATCTTGATGGCAGCGGTCCTCGCCCGTGGTGAGACAGTGATCGACAACGCTGCACGTGAGCCCGAGATCGTGGATCTGTGCAACATGCTCAACGATATGGGCGCCAAGGTATCTGGCGGCGGAAGTTCGACGCTCACCATTCAAGGCGTCCGCAAGTTGGAACCGACTACGCACCGCGTCATCGGTGACCGGATCGTTGCCGCAACATGGGGTGTCGCTGCCTCCATGACCAGGGGTGACGTCCGCGTTCGCGGGGTGAACCACAAGCATCTCGGACTGGTCCTCGACAAGCTTCGGACGGCCGGCGCGGAGGTGACTCCCGAGGTTGACGGTTTCCGCGTCATTCAGCGTGAACGGCCTAAAGCGGTCAATTTCGCAACATTGCCGTACCCCGGATTCCCGACCGACCTGCAGCCGATGGCAATCGGTTTGGCTGCGGTTGCCGAAGGCACGTCGATGATCACCGAGAACGTGTTCGAATCGCGCTTCCGATTTGTCGAGGAAATGATTCGACTCGGCGCCGACGCCCGAACTGACGGTCACCATGCGGTGATCCGCGGAGTTCCAGTGTTGTCGAGTGCGCCGGTGTGGTCTTCGGACATTCGGGCCGGCGCCGGGCTCGTGCTTGCGGGGTTGGTTGCGGACGGAACCACCGAAGTTCACGACATCTTCCACATCGACCGTGGGTACCCGCGATTCGTCGAGAATCTCCGTGGACTCGGGGGAGTGATCGAGCGGGTGGGCTCCGAATAGGTTCGGTGCTCGGCGTCACACTCGGGTCTATTCGCGATTGGCAGATAGGCGCAACAGTCTGACCTGGCCTTAGCCGGCCAATTCGGTGTGGTGACCAGGCGATTTGTGAATTGATTGAAGGTTCGCGTAACTTATTCCAAGTCAGAGCGACACGGACACCGACTCCCACCTGCGAGGGTGAGTGACACGAGGTTG